>JAYVGI010000238.1:0-19677 GCA_043772355.1 Polaromonas sp. | reverse complement strand
CTGTAGCCCGTAAAAATATTGCGGGAGCAGCTATAAAATAAGTAGCATATTCAAAGCATCAAGACAGTATGTCGATTCTTCCCACCCTCCAATCCCCGGCCGAGTTGCGTGCCCTGACGCGCGCGCAACTCAAGGCACTGGCCATCGAGCTGCGCGAGTATGTGCTGCAGTCGGTCTCCAAAACCGGCGGACACTTAAGCTCCAATCTAGGCACCGTCGAACTCACCGTCGCCCTGCACGCCGTGTTTAATACCCCGCATGACCGCCTGGTATGGGACGTGGGCCACCAAACCTACCCGCACAAAATTCTCACGGGCCGCCGCGACCAAATGCACACCCTGCGCCAGCTGGACGGCATCAGCGGCTTCCCGCGCCGCAGCGAGAGCGAGTACGACAGCTTTGGCACAGCGCATTCGTCCACCTCCATCTCCGCCGCGCTGGGCATGGCCGTGGGCGCGCGCACCAAGGGCGAAGCGCGCCATTGCGTGGCCATCATTGGCGACGGCGCGATGACGGCCGGCATGGCCTTTGAGGCACTCAACAACGCCGGGGTGCAGCACGATGTGCCCTTCCTGGTGGTGCTGAACGACAACGACATGAGCATCAGCCCGCCCGTAGGCGCGCTGAACCGCTACTTGGCCCAACTGATGAGTGGGCAGTTCTATGCCACCGCCCGCAACGTAGGCAAAACCGTGCTCAAAGGCGCGCCCCCGCTGTTCGAGCTGGCCAAGCGCCTGGAAGAGCACGCCAAAGGCATGGTGGTGCCCGCCACCTTGTTTGAAAAGTTTGGCTTTAACTACATCGGCCCCATCGACGGGCACGACTTGGACTCGCTCATCCCCACGCTGGAAAACGTCAAAACCCTGATGTTGGCCGGTGCAGGCCCGCAGTTTTTGCATGTGGTCACCAAAAAAGGCCAAGGCTACAAGCTGGCTGAGGCAGACCCGGTCGCCTACCACGGCCCGGGCAAGTTTGACCCGACCGTCGGCCTGGTTAAGTCCACCACGCCTGCCAAACAAACTTTCACCCAGGTCTTTGGCAACTGGCTGTGCGACATGGCTGCTGCAGACGAGCGCCTGGTCGCCATCACCCCCGCCATGCGCGAGGGCTCAGGCATGGTGGAGTTTGAAAAGCGCTTCCCCAAGCGCTACCACGATGTCGGCATTGCCGAGCAGCACGCAGTGACTTTTGCTGCGGGCTTGGCCTGCGAGGGCCTTAAGCCCGTCGTAGCCATCTACAGCACCTTCTTGCAGCGCGGCTACGACCAGTTGATCCACGATGTGGCCATCCAAAACCTGCCGGTTGTGTTTGCCCTGGACCGCGCGGGTTTGGTCGGTGCTGACGGTGCTACCCACGCAGGTGCCTACGACATCGCTTTCCTGCGCTGCATCCCCAACATCAGCGTAGCCTGCCCAGCCGACGAAGCCGAGTGCCGCGCGCTGCTCACCACCGCCTTCCAGCAAGACCATTCGGTGGCTGTGCGCTACCCACGCGGCGCGGGCGCTGGTGTGGCCTGCGGCAGCGACCTCACACCGCTGCCGTTTGGCAAAGGCGAAGTGCGCCGCACATCTGCAGCCAAAAAAATCGCCATCCTCAGCTTTGGTACCTTGCTGTATCCTGCCTTGCAAGCGGCCGAGAAGCTGGATGCCACGGTGGTCAATATGCGCTGGGCCAAGCCGCTGGATATGGACTTGCTGCGCGAGATAGCCTCCACCCATACGGCATTGGTCACGTTGGAAGAGGGCTGCCTGATGGGCGGCGCAGGCTCTGCGGTGCTAGAGGCATTGGCTGCCAACGGACTGGCCAACCCGGTGCTGCAACTAGGTTTGCCTGACGCCTTTATCGAGCACGGCGATCCCGCCAAGCTGCTGGCCATGCAAGGTTTGGATGCAGCAGGCATTGAGGCATCGGTTCGCAAACGCTTTGGTTAGTAAGTCCAGCCTTGCGATGCGTACTTTGCCTGTCCTCGCAAGGGTAAACCCCCAACGTTTCATGTCCACGCAGTTTTTACAATGGACGTTGACTAGAGTGAGTCCTTGCTAGTTTGCTTGTCCTGCAAATCAGCGAGCTGTTCAACCGGGCTTGATACAAGCCCAACCGGAGTGTTTACATGGATCGTCGTTCCCTAATTAAAAACGCTGGCATTGCTGGCGTGTTGGCTGCGGGTGTTGCCCCTGCCATCGTGCATGCGCAGGCCAACGTGCGTTGGCGTCTTACGTCGAGCTTTCCCAAGTCATTGGACACGCTGTTTGGCGTAGCCGACGTGTTTGCCAAGCATGTCAGTGACATGACCGGCGGCAAGTTTCAAGTGTCTACCCATGCCGCTGGTGAGATCGTGCCGGCGTTTGGCACCATTGATGCCGTACAGCAAGGTACCGTGGAGTGCGCAGGCACCGCACCTTATTACTACTTCGGTAAAGATCCCACATTCGCTATCGGCTGCGCCATCCCCTTTGGCCTGAACAGCCGCCAGATGACCGCCTGGATGTATGACGGCAACGGCCTGAAGCTCACCCGCGAGTTCTACAGCAACTACGGCATCACCAACTTCCCCATGGGCAACACGGGCGCGCAAATGGGCGGCTGGTGGCGCAAAGAGATCAAGTCCCTGGCCGACATCAAGGGCGTGAAGTTCCGCACCGGTGGCTTTAGCGGCAAGGTGTTCGAGCGTATCGGCGGCGTAGCAGCCAACATCCCCGGCGGCGAGATTTACACCGCGCTGGAAAAAGGCACAATCGACGCAGCCGAGTGGGTAGGCCCGTATGATGACCAAAAACTGGGCTTCCAAAAGATCGCCAAGTACTACGCTTACCCTGGCTACTGGGAAGGCGGCCCACAGCTTGACCTGCACGTCAACACCAAAGCCTACCAAGCCCTGTCGGGCGAGTACAAGGCTATCGTGGAAGCAGCAGCGGCCTATGCGCATACCGACATGCAAGCTAAATACGACGCACGCAATGCCACCGCGCTCAAGCAGTTGGTGGCAGGTGGCACCCAGTTGGTTCGCTTCCCCAAAGAAGTGATGGACGCTGCGTTCAAAGAGTCGATGGATCTGTACGCCGAGCTGTCAGCTACCAACCCAGCCTGGAAGAAAATCTATACCGATTACGCTGCATTCCGCAAAGATGCCAACCTGTGGTTCCGCTTCACCGAAGCCAGCTTTGACAACTACATGCAAAGCGCCAAGCTGTAAATCACAGCGTCTTCCCCAATAAAAAAGCCCCGCAGTGCGGGGCTTTTTTTATTCCGATCCTGTTGGATCGGTTCCAGATGCTGGGGGGCTCGCTTACTTCTTCTCGGCCAGGTCTTTCTTCAGCGCGTCCTGCACTGCCTTCATCGCATCATCCGCGTCGTTTTTCTTGTCGGCTTCGGGTGCTGGCTTCAGATCTATATTGCCGCCGCCCGGTGTCGTCGCAGGGGCAGGTACATCACCCATTGTAGGAGCGGGCGTATCGTAACCACCGCCACGCATGTCCTGAATGGTCTGGCTGGCCTTGTCAATGTCCAAAACCTTTTCCTTGTCCAGGAATACCGTTACCGTCTGCGGGAAGAAGATCACAATGCCGACCAAAATGAGCTGCATGATGACCCACGGAATAGCACCCAGGTAAATGTCTTTGGACTCCACCTTTTTGGGCAGCGAACCGTTCTTGAACAAGGTGTCCGCAATACCTCGCAGGTAGAACAATGCAAAGCCAAACGGCGGGTGCATAAAACTGGTTTGCATGTTCACGCAGATCATCACGCCAAACCAGATCAAATCAATGCCCAGCTTGGTGGCCACGGGCACCAGGAAGGGGATGATGATGAAGGCGATCTCAAAGAAGTCGAGAAAGAAGGCCAGGAAAAATATGAAGATATTGACGGCAATCAAAAAACCCACCTGCCCACCGGGCAGGCCCGACAGCATGTGCTCAATCCAAACGCCACCGTCCACGCCCTGGAACACCAGAGAGAAGGTGCGTGAACCAATCAGGATAAACACCACCATGGCGGTCAGGCGCATGGTGCTGATCAAAGCCTCTTTCACCAGCGCCCAAGTCAAGCGCTTGTGCAAGGCCGCCAAAATGAACGCCCCCACTGCGCCCATGGCACCGGCCTCGGTAGGCGTAGCCACCGCAGTATCAATACCGGGCAAACCACCCATACTGCCCAGCACGGTGAAGATCAGCACGGCAGATGGCACAATACCGCGCAAACATTTCCTCCACAGTGCCCAGCCCTCCAGCGTGCGCGCCTCTTTGGGCACGCCGGGGAGGTAGTCGGGCTTGACGCGGCTTAGGATAAAGGTATACAGCGCAAACAATAAAATTTGCAAGATGGACGGGCCCCAAGCACCCTTGTACATGTCGCCCACAGGTTTGCTCAGCTGGTCAGCCAGCACGATCAGCACGAGCGACGGCGGCACCAGTTGCGTGATGGTGCCCGAGGCTGCCAGCACGCCGGTGGCGTAGCGCATGTTGTAGCCCCAGCGCATCATCACGGGTAGCGAGATCATGGCCATGGCAATCACCTGGCCAGCTACGGTGCCGGTAATGGCTCCCAGGATAAAACCGACGATGATGACCGAATAGCCCAAGCCGCCACGAACGGGGCCAAACAATTGCCCCATGGAGTCCAGCATGTCCTCGGCCAGTCCGCAGCGCTCTAGCAGCGTGCCCATCAGGGTAAAGAAGGGGATAGCCAGCAGTAGCTCGTTGGACAAGATGCCAAACACGTTGAGCGGCAGGGCCGACATGAAGGTAGCTGGAAACCAGCCCATACTGACAGCATAAAAGCCGCAGCCCAAGCCCAGCGCCATCAATGAGAAGGCGACCGGAAACCCGATCAACATAATGATGATGAGCCCCGCGAACATCAGCGGAGCGAATTCTTGCATGGTCATTGCAGAGGTCTTTCGTAATGGAAGTCGCCTTCGTATTTGTGCGTGAGCCAGGCAATGCGCTTGATGGCTTCAGAGATGCCTTGCAGCCACATCAGCGCAAAGCCTAGTGGCAGCATCAGCATGGCAGGCCAGCGGATCAGCCCGCCCGACTGGCTGGACATCTCACCCGTGGTGTACATCTTGGCAAACAGCGGCCAAGCGTAGTACAGCATGATGGCCATCGAGGGCAGCAGGAATAGCAAAAAGCCAGCCAAGTCCGTAATGGCCTGGTACTTGCCAGAGTAGTTGCCATACAGCACATCGACCCGCACATGCTCATTGACCCGCAGCACCTGCGCTGCGCCCAGCATGACGCAAGCGGCAAACAGGTACCACTGCATCTCGGTATAGGCGTTGGAGGTGTAATCAAAACCGTAGCGCACGATGGCATTGGCGGCGCTGATCATGCAGGATAAAAACGAAGCCCACCAGGCAAACGTGGCGCAGCGGTCATTGAGCCAGTCAATGCCGCGAGAGAGCTTTAATAAACTATCCATCGAGAACTCCTGTCTCCAATTTTTTCAAACGCACCATTGTCGCAGCATAATTAGGGCGTAAATACGCTTCGGTAGAAAAAAAATGAATGCTGCGATAGATTCTGTAGCCATGCGTCGTGCGGGCAAAGAGGTGCTGTCTCTGGCCCTGATGGATGCGCGCAACCACACCTTGCACATCGTTGGGCAGCTACAGACCAGCTTGCCCGGTTTGCGCCTTGGCACAGCGGCGGGGCCCGGCAGCGCACTGGTCGCGCCCTTGTGGCTGTTGGGCCATGTGGGATGGTTTCAGGAGTGGTGGATTGGCCGCAACACCCAGCGCGCGCTGGGCCAGTGGTGCCCGGCGCAACCCATGCGCCTGGCCTCGATAGACCCGCGTGCCGACCCTTGTTGGAACCCCGCCGTGTCCAGCACCGCCCTGCGCCGCATACCCGACTGCCCAGACCTGCAAACCGTCAAAGCCTATCTGCTAGAGACTCTGGAGAGCAGCCTGGAACTACTAGACAAGACCCAGGAAAACGACGATAGCCTGTATTTTTACCGCCTGGCCCTGGCCCGCGAGGACCAAATAGGTGAGCAACTGCTGGTGCTGGCCCAAGCCTTGGGCCTGAAAGTGCAGCTCCAACCCAGCACCGTCTACGCCTCCCGCCAGCCCCTGGCCATGCCCGCTACCCGCTGGCAGCTGGGCGCACCAGCCACAGGCTTTGCCTGGGACAATGAGCGCGCGGCGCACAGCGTGCAGGTGCCGGAGTTTGAGATCGATGCCCAGCCTGTGAGCTGGGCGCAGTATGTCGAATTTATTGACGACGGCGGCTACGACGATGCTGCGCATTGGTCGCCCCAGGGTTGGCAGTGGCTACAGGCCTGCGCCGCTGCTGAGGGGCGGCGCGGCCCGCGCTTTGTCGACCAGATAGGCATAGCCAGTGGTGCCGTACTGCTCACCCGTTTTGGTACCGCTCAGCGTGCGGCGGGTAACGCCAGTGCCGTCCACATGACCTGGTACGAAGCCGATGCCTACGCCCGCTGGGTCGGCCGCCGCCTGGCGACCGAGCTGGAGTGGGAGATCGCCGCCCACAAAGCCCAGGGCATGGGCTTCAGGTGGGGGGACGTATGGGAGTGGACCGCCAACACCTTTCGCCCCTACCCGGGCTTTGTAGCCGGCCCCTGGGCCAGCTACAGCGGCAAAAACTTCGAGCGCTGCAAGGTGCTGCGAGGTGGTTCATTCGCCACCCGCGCCCGCATGAAGCAGCCCAGCTTTCGCGGCTTTGCACTGCCGTGCAGCGACAGTGGTTTTTGGGGCTTTCGCACCTGCGCCCTCTGATGGCTTGGCGCCGAAGAGACAAGCATCGGGAAAACACTGCTATTGAACATGCAATATGCCTCAAAACCAACAGGAAATTGATGTGGCCGCTATTGAATATATAGTATATCGATGAACAGCCTAAGGGTGCTGTGCTGCGTTCACTGTACAAACAAGATGAGTTTGTGTACGCTGCCGTGGTCAAGTTGATCCCGTGCTCGTTGACAATTTGCGGAATTAACAAGGCGCAGCGCACGATCACATAATATGAATGCCATCAATTTAAGGAAATCAGCATGAGGAGTTATCTCACAACGCGCACCGGTTCGCTGGCCGTTTATATAGGGCTTGGGGTATTGCAGACTGCGCTGGCGCAAACCAGCCCTGCCGCAGGCCAGGCAGATGCTGGCGCTGCGCGCGAGCTGCCGGCAGTGACCATCAGCGTCACCCGCACCGAGGCAAAGAATTTTGAAACACCAGCTTCGGTGGATGTAGTGACGCGCTCGCAGATCGAAGATGCCAAGCAGCAAGTCAATATCTCTGAAGTGCTAGGTACCGTGCCCGGTTTGGTAGCCAATAACCGGGGCAACTATGCGCAAGATCTGCAAATCTCCAGCCGGGGTTTTGGTGCGCGCACCGCGTTTGGCGTGCGGGGCATTCGCATTTATGTAGACGGCATCCCGGGTAACTCACCTGACGGGCAGGGCCAGGTGTCACAGATTGACTTGGGATCGGCCAAGCAGATCGAGGTGTTGCGCGGGCCGTTCTCGTCTATTTACGGCAACTCATCGGGTGGAGTGATCAACGTCACCACGCAAGAAGGTGGGCCCGATACGGTGGCTACTACCTCGCTGTCGGGCGGCAGCGCCAGCAGCTACCGTCTGGCACAAAAAATCAGCGGGGCTACGGGTGCATTTAACTATGTGCTGGATGTGTCGCGCTTTCAGACGGACGGTTGGCGTGACCACAGCGCTGCGCAAAAAGACAACCTGAACGCGCGCATAGGCTTCAAGCTAGGCGATGCCACGCAGGCCGTGGTGGTGCTCAACCGCGTGAACTTACCCGATGCGCAGGATGCGCAAGGCGTGACCTTGGCAGGCTTGGCCACGCCCAAAGCGGTGCCGCCTGCGGTGCTCACCTTTGACACCCGCAAGTCCACCGCGCAAACCCAGTTGGGGCTGGACATTAACCACCGCATCAACGCCGAACACTCACTCAAGCTCATGGGCTATGGTGGACAGCGTGATGTGACGCAGTACCAGTCCATTGCCTTGGCTGCGCAAACTGCGGCCACCTCAGCGGGCGCGGTGGTGGACTTTGGCCGCGACTACAAAGGCATGGAAGGACGCTGGACCTTCAAGCGCAGCTTGGCCAACGGGCCTCTACTATTGCACGCAGGCTTTACCGCCGACCGTTTGAATGAGCAACGCCGTGGCTTTGAAAACTTTACCGCCAGCACCGCCGTCAACCCCGACCCGCTGTGCATCAACGGCACGGTGCGCCTGTTTACCTGTGGTGTCAAAGGCAAGCTGCGCCGCGACGAAGACAATACGCTGCAAGCCAACGACCAATATCTGCAAGCCCAGTGGTGGCCCAGCAGTGACATCAGCCTGCATGCCGGCGTGCGCCGCAGCAGCATCAAGCTGCAATCGCAAGACAAATACATCGCGACGGGTAACCCCGACGACAGCGGCTCAGTCGCCTACAGCGGCACCACACCCATGCTCAGCGCCCTGTACAACCTGACAGAGCGGGTGAACCTGTATGCATCATGGGGCAAGGGCTTTGACGCGCCCACGCTGAACGAAATAGCCTACAACCCCGACAGCACCAAGTCTGGACTGAACCTCACACTCAAGCCATCGCGCAGCCAGCAGTTTGAGCTGGGTACCAAGCTGCAACTGGCCTCCAATGCCAATGTGCAGGTCGCGGTATTCAGGGCCAAAACAGAAGACGAAATTGTGGTGCTCAGCAACAACGGCGGGCGCTCGCGCTTTCAAAATGCTGGGGGCACGAAGCGCGATGGCCTGGAGCTGGCCTACAACAACCAGTTTGCCAAAGGCTGGAAAACCCAATGGGCCTACACCTACTTGCGCGCAAGTTATACCGATGCGTTCAAGGCTTGTTTCACCACCACCTGTACGCTGGCCCAAGGGGTGCCGGTGGCGGCAGGTAACTTGATACCCGGTGTGCCCAAACAAAGCGTGTTTGCAGACTTGGCCTGGACTAGCGCAGACGCTGGCATGCAGGCCGGCGTGGAGTGGCGCGCCACCGGTCAAGTGACGGTGAACGACTTGAACAACGAGTCTGCCCCCGGCTACGGCACGGTGGCTGCCCGCATATCCTTCAACCAAAAACTGGGCAACTGGACTTTGCGTGAATTTGCTCGGGTAGACAACTTGCTGGCCAAGTCTTATGTCGGCTCGGTGATTGTCAATCAGGCCAGCGCGCAGTACTACGAGCCTTCGCCGGGCCGCACTTGGCTGCTGGGTATTGTGGGCAGCTTCAAGTTTTAAAAGACTGGCTATTGACTGGATTTGGCGAGCTGCGCATCCCGTCAAACGACTGATTTGACATTGATGGTTACGAAGGTAACAAAAGATACCAAATGTATCAAATTAAATTTCAAATTGCAATATTTTTTAGTCTTTTTGCTCTTGTAAAACTGAGCGTATGTCAGAGATCAAAGATCTATTCTTCAGAAGAAAATTTTACCTGGCGCATTGGCGACTCATAGTTAATTTATTGTCACCAACGCGCTAGGCAAAAAACTTTTCTAGTGGCAGTATTCGCCCGGGCATTGCGCGATTGGACATTCAGTTGCGGCTTCATTGCTCTGGCGAAATATTAAACATTAGGAGACATCATGAGGCTTAAGAGGCAGCATTTATTATCTACACTGAGCGCGCTGATGGGCGTTGTATTTGCAGGCACTGTGTATGCGCAGGCTAACCTTGACAAGCTCAAGCAGATGCGCGTCGCCACCACGGATTTGAATATCCCGCTGGTGCCGCAAACTGGGCCCAACGCCGATGCGATCAAAGAGAATTTGAAGCGCGTCAAAATGCCGGCAGGCTTTAAGATTTCCCTCTACGCTGTCGTGCCAGACGCGCGCCATATGGCGGTCGCACCATCGACCAACATGCTGTTTGTCGGCACCCGCAAAACCACCGTATGGGCAGTGACTAACCGCAATAGCGGTGCCGCTGCCACCGAGGTGAAATCATTTGCACCCTCACTCAAATTTACCAACCCCAACGGCGTGTGCTGGACCAAAGACGGCTTCTTGATCGTCGCAGAGCACAACCGTATTTTGAACTTCCCCGCCGCCGAGTTCTTCTATGAAGGCCCGGATGTCGCGGTCATCGAAGTGGTAGGCCAAGGCAAGCTGATTCCTGTGGAGGAAGAAAGCTACAACCACGGCGCACGCGTTTGCCGCGTGGGCAAAGACGGCATGTTGTATGTATCGCTGGGCCAGCCGCACAATGTGCAGCCGCGCGACAAGATCGACATTTACAACAAAGTTGGCATTGGCGGCATGGTGCGCATGAACGCCTTTGACGGCAGCAAGCGCGAGGTGTATGCCACGGGTATTCGTAACTCCGTGGGCCATGACTTCAACCCCAAAGACGGCACACTCTGGTTTACCGATAACCAAACCGACGGCATGGGTGACGACATTCCTGCTGGCGAGATCAACCGTATCACCAAGGCAGGCCAGTTCTTTGGCTATCCGTGGATTCAGGGCAAAACCCGCATCACCGAGCACGGCTACGACAAAGACCCGCTGCCCGCCAACGTGACCAACCCAGAGGTGTACACGGATGCCCACGCCGCTGACCTGGGCATGGCCTTCTACACCGGCAAGAAGTTCCCTGCCAAGTACCAAGGCGGCATCTTCTCGGCCCAGCATGGTTCATGGAACCGCACCAACCCAATTGGCGCGCGCATCATGTTCACCAGCCTCAAAGCCGATGGCACTGCCGACAAAACCGAGGTGTTTGCTGATGGCTGGCTCGACCCAGAGACGCGCCAGTACCGTGGCCGTCCTGTGGACGTAGCCAACTTGCCTGACGGCTCCATCTTGGTGTCGGACGATTTTGCAGGTGCGATTTACCGTATCAGTTATTCTGAATAAACCCCAGAGGGTATAAGCTAGGGCGCGTGTGCAGTACACGCGCCCATTTTTTTGAACGGAAGTCAGTATGAAATACCAGGGAAAATACAGTGTCTGCCGTTGGCTAGGAGCCCTGGGTTGGATGCTTGCCACCAGTGTGACCCCCAGCTTAGCGGGCGATGTAGCCGCTGGCAAAGTACGCGCGGCGATGTGCTCCACCTGCCATGGTCCGTTAGGTATCAGTCAACTGCCCAATGCGCCCCATTTGGCTGGGCAGCCAGAAATTTATACGGTTGAGCAACTCAAGCTTTACCGCAACGGCAAGCGCGCTAACGAGGTGATGGCCGTGATCGCCAAAAGTTTGAGCGACAAAGACATCGAAGATTTGGCGGCATGGTATGGCTCCATTGTCTTGACCGTGAGTGAAAAGTAGTTCGCGTTCCAGTGCGACTGCACCCATGTGGTAACCCGTGGATATTCCTAATACGAAGGCTGTGCATTAGCGCTTACCATAGGCGCAGTGAATACCTTGTTTGACAGCGCCTCGGCTGCGCTGCGTTTAATCAGCTCTTTCGACGCTGCGTTGCTGGCCATTATGGGTCGCTCGCTGGCGGTGAGCGCGCTGGCCTGCCTGATGGCGTGCAGCGTCGGGTTGGCACTGGGTGCGTGGTTGGGTGTGGCTCAGTTTGCCGGGCGCGGGGCCGTGCTGGCGTTGCTCAACACCCTGCTGGCTCTGCCTGCGGTGGTGGTGGGTTTGTTGGTGTATTTGATGCTTTCACGCAGTGGGCCATTGGGTTTTCTGGGCTGGCTGTTCTCCTTCAAAGCCATGGTGCTGGCGCAGGCGGTGCTGGTGCTGCCGGTGATGACGGCGTTAACTCGCCAGGTGATTGAGGATGCCCACAGCGCGCATGGAGAGCAACTGCAATCCATGGGTGCGGGCATTTGGTTGCGCGGCCTGTTGCTGGCGTGGGACGAACGCTACGCCTTGCTCACGGTGCTAATAGCCAGCTTTGGCCGCGCTATCTCGGAGGTGGGGGCGGTGATGATCGTGGGCGGCAACATTGATGGCTTTACCCGGGTGATGACGACCGCTATAGCCCTTGAAACCAGCAAGGGCGACTTGCCGCTGGCGCTGGGCTTGGGCATGGTGCTGCTGTTGATTGTGCTGCTGCTCAATGCGTCGGTAGCGGCCATCAAATATTGGCGCGAGCGTGTGGAGGCCCGAGCGCTATGAGTGCGGTGATCACACTGCAAAATGCAGGGGTGCGCTTTGGCCGGGTACAGGCCTTGCAGGGCGTGAGTCTGCAGGTGCAGCGCGGCGAAATTGTGGCTTTGGTCGGTGGCAACGGCAGCGGTAAAAGCACCTTGCTCCGCTTGGCGCAGGGCCTGCTCAGCCCCACCGAAGGCTGGGTACAGCGCGATACTGCAGCGCAGCAGGCTTTTGTGTTCCAGCGGCCTTTTGTGCTGCGCACCTCCGTGCTGGCCAACGTAGCGCTGGCCGCCTGGCTGCGCGGCCTGGCGTGGACGCAGGCCAAAGACCAAGCCCGCCAAGCTTTGGATGAGGTGGGGCTCGACGGCCTGGCTACGCGCCAAGCCCGCACCCTGTCTGGCGGGCAGCAGCAGCGCCTGGCCTTTGCCCGCGCTCTGGCAGCGAAGCCCGACGTGCTGCTGCTGGACGAGCCCACTGCCAGCCTGGCACCGCAGGCCAAGCGCGAGGTAGAGGTGCTGATGCAGCAGTGCGCCCAGCGCGGCATTACTTTGCTGTTTGCCAGCCACAACCTGGGCCAGGTCAAACGATTGGCCACCCGCGTGGTGTGCCTGGACGCTGGACATGTGGTGGCCGATACCAATACGCATGATTTCTTTCACGCGCCTTTGCCCGACATTGCTGCGCGCTTTGTAGATGGAGAAACCGCATGACAGCCAGGAAAAAATACCTCTATTTAGTACCTTTTAGCCAGTTAGCCAGCTACTTTGTTGCGGTGACAGCTATATTTTTGGTAGCAATTGGAATGCCGGTAAGTGTTGCCCATGCACAAAGTATCGTCTTGGCATCCACCACATCAACGGAGCAATCGGGCTTGTTTGGCCATTTACTGCCGGCCTTCAAACGTGCCAGTGGCATCGATGTGAAAGTGGTGGCTTTAGGGACTGGACAAGCCATTGATATGGGACGTCGGGGCGATGCCGATGTGCTGTTCGTGCATGATCTGGCGGCCGAGGAGAAATTTGTTGCCGAGGGTTTTGGCACCCGACGTTTGCCTGTGATGTACAACGATTTTGTATTGGTGGGCCCTCAAGCCGATCCGGCCAGCGCCAAAGGCAACGACATTACGGCCTCGCTCAAAAAACTCAGCGCCGCGAACGCCCTGTTCATCTCGCGCGGCGACAAATCGGGCACCCATACCGCAGAACTGCGTTTTTGGGTGATGACCGGTATGGCGGACAAAAAAGGCAAGGGCTACAGAGAGTGCGGCTGCGGTATGGGCCCGGCGCTCAATATCGCAGCGTCAACGGGTGCGTATGTGTTGACAGACCGCGGCACCTGGCTGAACTTCAAAAACCGCGCTGACTTGGCGATCCTGGTTCAAGGAGATAACAAGCTGTTCAATCAATATGGTGTGATGGCTGTCAACCCTGCAAAGTACCCCCATGTCAGAGCAGCCGACGCGCAAAAATTTGTGGACTGGGTGATATCACCTGCCGGTCAAGCCACCATTGCGGGCTACAAAATTGGCGCAGAGCAGTTATTTTTTCCAAACGCGGCCCAGTAGGCAAATGGCTAAAGCTGCGTGCCCGAGCGCGTGTCAGTGCTTGGGTTTTCCCAGTTTGCGGTAAATCGTGGAGCGGCTGATGCCCAGTTGTTCGGCGGCAGCAGCCACATTGCCTCTAAGCTGCGTAACCGTACTCTTGATGAGCGCGGTTTCGTGGTCTTTCAAGGGCTGCGCCAGTGTGGGGCGAGGCATGCTGTAGGCGCTTTGCGATTTAGGCGCAAGGTTGCCTGCGCGGCTGGTGCGCACCTGCAAATGCAAACCCGACCACAAGGGTACTTCTCTCCAGTCTGCGCTGTGTTGTGCATCAAACAAATGGCCTGCTGATATGGCAAACACGTCGCCCATATGCAAAGCCGCACTTGCCGGTTGCAGCAGGCCCAGCATATGCCGCGCCATGGGGTTCATGGCCCCCACCACACCCTCGGAATCGATGCAGACCAGGCCTTCATTGTCTTTGCCGCTGTGCTGGCCCGGCCATTGCAAATGCAGCACCAAAGCATGTGGGCGAGCGAGCACCAAGGCGTTTTCTATGGCACGGGCAGAGGTAGTGACCAGGTTCATCAGCTCGGGCCGCTCAGGAACTTCGATACCCGTTACATCCACCATGCCTGCGCACTGTCCGTCAGGCCCAAAGATGGGCGCGCCTGCGCAGGAGTACCACTGCGTATCTTGAAAAAAGTGCTCACCTCGGTGCAGCCAGGTGCTGCGCTGCTCGGCTAAAGTGGCACCAATGGCGGTAGTGCCTACAGCCAGCTCCGACAAATCCACCCCCAGTCGGGTGATCAAAGCGGCGCGCCGGTCGCTGCGGTCAATAGCGCCGCCGGTGTCCACCACTTCGCCATGCGCGTTGGTCAAAATGGCGAAGTAACGGGTTTGTGCAATCGCAATACTCAGTTGCTCCAAGGTGCTGCGGGCGGCAGTGCGCAGGGTGCGGTTCGCCTCCAGGTTGCGTTGTTGCAAAGCCGTGCTGACAGGGTCAAAGCTGATGCGTGCATCAGGCCTGTGGCCGGCTGCCAAACAGCGTTGCCACGACTGTGCAATCCAGGGTTGCACATACTGCGCAGCCGTGTTGTGTTCGCCATGCATTACAGCGCGGCGAGCCTGTGCAATATGCTCAAGTCGGTGTTGGGGTTGCAATGCCATCATGCGCAGATTGTGTACCAATTTGAGAATTTAGCTGCAACAAATTGCGCTCCTAGGGTTACCCCTAGTTCACTTGCGCAGCCAACGTTCAACAATGCACTGGTTACAGATTCAACAAGCAACGCTGTGGCCAGATGATCTGGCTGTAGCCTCAACTTAACGGAGACCCTTATGCAGAAAGTCTTGCACATCAACCCCGATAAATGCACGGGGTGCTTGCAATGTGAAATGGCATGTAGTTTTGAAAACTATGGCACCTACGCCACCAGCAAATCGCGCATCAAAGTATTTGACTTTCACCACACTGGCAAAAAAGTGCCCTACACCTGCACGCAATGTGACGAGGCATGGTGCCTGCATGCCTGCCCGGTAGAAGCCATTACGGTAGACAAAGCCACCGGCGCTAAGGTAGTGAATGACTCCACCTGCGTAGGCTGCAAAGTGTGCACCATTGCCTGCCCATTTGGCACGGTGAACTATGTGCAGGAAACCGGCAAAGTGCAAAAGTGCGACCTGTGTGGCGGCGACCCCGCCTGCGTCGAGGCCTGCCCAACCCAAGCCATTACCTATGTGGATGCCAACTGGACCGGCATCGACAAGATGAAGTCCTGGGCTGACAAGTTAGGCAATCAGCCTTCCGCTTCGTAATCATTTTTTAGGCACCGCGCGGCCATACCGCCACGCTGCGCTATCAATATCTGGAGATCACATCATGTCATGGGCTGGAAAAATCCTCCGCGTTAACCTGACCACCGGCGTTTGCAAGTCAGAGCCGCTGAATATGCAATGGGCGCAAGCCTACATCGGCTCACGTGGCCTGGCGGCTAAATACCTCACCACCGAAATCGATCCCAAAGTCGATGCACTGTCACCCGATAACAGAATCTACTTCACCACCGGGCCACTCACCGGCACCATGGCCTCCACCGGCGGGCGCTACACCGTGTCTACCAAGAGCCCACTCACTGGCGCTATCGCTTGCTCCAACTCGGGCGGCTACTGGGGTGCCGAGCTGAAAATGGCCGGCTGGGACATGATTGCCATTGAAGGCAAATCTGCCAAACCGGTGTACCTGTACATCAGCGACGATGTGGCCGAAATCCGCGATGCCGCCCACCTGTGGGGCAAGAGCGTGTTTGAGACCGAAGGCACGCTCAAGAAGAGCCTGCAAGACCCGCTCACCCGCGTATGCAGTGTAGGCAAGGCAGGCGAGAACCATGTGCTGTTTGCCGCCGTGGTGAACGATCTGCACCGCGCAGCCGGCCGCAGCGGCGTGGGCGCAGTGATGGGCAGCAAAATGCTCAAAGCCATTGCCGTGCGCGGCACCAAGGGCGTGGGCAATATCCGCGACCCCAAAGCCTTCATGAAGGTCACCTTCGAGAAGAAAAAAATCCTCGCCGACAACGCCGTGACTGGCCAAGGCTTGCCCACCTACGGCACGCAAGTGCTGATGAACGTCATCAACGAAGTAGGGGCACTGCCCACGCGCAACCACCGCAACAACCAGTTTGAAGGTGCCAAAGACATCAGCGCCGAGGCCATGGCCACTCCGCGCCCGACCGATGGCAAAAAGCCATTGGTGACCAACCAAGCTTGCTTTGGCTGCACGATTGCTTGCGGCCGCATTCAAACCATTGACAAAGACCACTTCACGGTGCAGAACAAGCCGCAGTACTGGGGCGCATCCGGCGGTCTAGAGTATGAGGCTGCGTGGGCACTTGGCGCGGCCAACGGCGTGAACGACCTGGACGCTTTGCAATATGCCAACGTGCTGTGCAACGAAGAAGGCATCGACCCCATCAGCTTTGGCGTGACGGTAGGCGCTGTGATGGAGCTGTATGAAATGGGCGTGCTGACCAAGGAGCAGCTGGGCATAGAGGCACCGTTTGGCTCAGCCAAAGCACTGGCTTTCTTTGCAGAAGAGACCATCAACGGCCGTGGTTTTGGCAAAGAAATTGGCCAAGGCTCCAAGCGTTTGACGGCCAAGTATGGCCATCCCGATCTGTCCATGAGCTCCAAGGGCCAAGAGTTTCCAGCCTACGACGGTCGGGGCATCCAGGGCATTGGCCTGGCCTACGCTACGTCTAACCGAGGTGGCTGCCACCTGCGCGGCTACACCATCGCCTCTGAAGTACTGGGCATCCCCGTCAAGACCGATCCGTTGGAGCACGAAGGCAAGCCAGAGCTGGTCAAGGCTTTCCAGGACGCTACCGCAGCGTTCGACTCATCAGGCCTGTGCGTGTTCACCACCTTCGCCTGGGGCTTGGCCGACCTGGCACCGCAAATGCAAGCCGCCTGCGACGAGAAGTTCACCACCGAAGAGCTGGAGAAAATTGGCGAGCGCATCTGGAATATGGAGCGCGAGTTCAACAACGCAGCAGGCTTTACCCACAAGGATGACACCTTGCCCAAGCGCCTGTTGACCGAACCCGCCACCAGCGGCCCCACCAAGGGCAAAGTGAGCGAGCTGGCCAAGATGCTGCCCAAGTACTACGAAGTGCGCGGCTGGGACCCCGAAGGCCGCCCTACAGCCAAAACCCGCGAACGTCTGGGCTTGTAAAACTTGGTTTGCCAAGGCTGCACGTCTGCGGAGTCTTGGTTTACTTGTTGAAAAAGGTAACGCAAAAAGCGCAAAAAAGACGCAAAAAACGCGAAAAATTGAATTTAATTTTTAGCGTTTTCGGTTTCTTTTTGGCGCTTTTTGCGTTACCTTTTTCTTTGTCGCACTATGAAAGGTATTTTTATGCACCACATCATCATCGGCGCAGGCCCAGCAGGCGTGATCGCCGCAGAGACGATTCGCAAACACGCGCCAACGGACGACATCACCCTCATTGGTGACGAAAAAGAAGCGCCCTATTCCCGCATGGCCATCCCGTATTTGCTGGTAGGCAATATCGCAGAGCAGGGCACGCATTTGCGCAAAAGCGCCTCGCATTTTCAAGACTTAAAAATCAAAGTAGTGAACGCACTGGTTAAATCAGTAGATTCTGCTGCTAAAAAAGTCGCGCTCAGCGATGGCCAAAGCTTGCAGTACGACCGCTTGCTGATCGCCACAGGCTCCACCCCCATGCGTCCGCCCATCCCCGGCATGGACTTGCCGGGCATCTATAGCTGCTGGACGCTGGCAGATGCACGCGCCATCATGGACAAGGTCAAGCCCGGCTCGCGCGTGCTGCAAATGGGCGCGGGTTTTATCGGCTGCATCATCATGGAGGCGCTGGCCGCGCGCATTGAAACGCACAAAACCGGCAAACTCAGCGTGGTGGAGATGGGCGACCGCATGGTGCCCCGCATGATGGGCCCGGCTGCGGGCGGCATGATCAAAAACTGGTGCCAAAGCAAAGGCGTTGATGTATTCACCGCAGCCAAGGTGGAGGGCATTACGCAAGCTGACGGCGCAGCGGGTGCTGCCAGCACCGGTTTGATCGACAAAATTGCCAACATCATCGGCATGGGCAGCCCCGCCAGCGCTGCCAGCAATGGCCCAGGGCCCTTGCTGGCCAAGCTGTCTACCGGCCAGACCATCGAAGCCGACGTGATCATCAGCGCCACTGGTGTCAAACCTACCATCGGGTTTTTACGTGACTCGGGTATCCAAACCAATATCGGCGTGCTCGCCGATGACCGCATGCAAACCAGTGTGCCCGGCGTGTACGTAGCAGGCGATTGTGCCGAAGCTTTTGACAACTTCACCGGCACAGCGGTCGTCAGCGCCATCCAGCCCAATGCGGCTGACCAAGCGCGCATTGCCGCTCTGAACATGGTGGGCCAGAACGCATCGCTTCGGCAAGTCACCCAAATCAACGTGCTCGATACCTTGGGCTTGGTCTCCACCAGCTTTGGTAGCTGGCAAGGTGTAGCGGGCGGCGAGCAGATTGAGCTGAAAGACGACACCGGCTACAAGCTGCTGAGCATGCAGTTCAAGGACGATGTGATGGTGGGCTGCAACAGCATTGGCTGGACCGACCATATCGGCGCACTGCGTGGCCTGGTCGAAGGCAAAGTCAAGCTAGGGGAATGGAAAACCAAGCTGCAAGCCGACCCCACGCAGTTGATGGCGGCCTACCTTGCCACCGCCCAAGCCCAGGGCCAATGGAGCGGCTCGGCTGACGTAGGCCGGCGTGGCCACTGATCTTTGCTATGCTCAGCTGAATGTGGCTGGGCATCGTTTTTGTTTTCGGTTTTTTTGGTTTGCACTGCGCAGTGTGTTTAGCGCTGTGCATTTGCAATGGTGATACATAATCCAGTCACATGAAAATCACGCTCAAACTGTTTGCCTCGCTCACCGACTATTTGCCCGCTGCCGACCGCACTAGCAACGTCACGCTGCTAGACGTGGCCAGCGATGCCAGTATTTTGCAGATCATCGAGCCCTTTGGCATGCCGCACAAGCTGGTGCATTTGGTACTGGTCAATGGCACCTACATTTACCCAGAAAAGCGCGACACCCATGTATTGGTCGAGGGTGATGTACTGGCCATTTGGCCCCCCATTGCGGGTGGATAAACTTGCATAGCTCATTGCAATAACTCCTATATTTATAGCTGCTACCGAAATATTATTGCTGGCTACAGCGCTATTGGGCATAAAAAACGTGCAATCCTCGTACCTGGAACAATTCGACCGCGAAATGGGTTGCACGGTAGCCGAGTGGCTCATGTGGCTACCGGCGGCCTTGGGCGAGGTGGTATGGAACCAGCAAGGTGATGCGGTGCATGCCAACTTTGCGGCCGTGCCTACAGCCAGCCTGCACATCAGCTGGCGCGCAGACGAGCCAAGGCGGATAGCACTGATCAGCTTGCCGCGCCTGCATGTGCACTTTGCCTTCACCGGTATGGACGATGCCCAGCGCTACACCTTCATGAAACGCTTTGATCTGTATATGCAGCGAGGCGGGGGATAGTTGTCCGTGTTCAGTGTGG
>JAYVGI010000237.1:0-4488 GCA_043772355.1 Polaromonas sp. | reverse complement strand
ACGCTGCGCCACACCCAAGGCGGGCCCTATGAGTTGGTATTGAGCGGTGTTCAACCGCGCTTTGCAAGTTGCAACCCCATCGCATTGCCAGATGTGTTTTATGCCAAACGCGAGGCTTTGGCAGCGCAGCCTCAGGCCTGGCTGATGAAAGTAGTCAATACAGTGAATGGCGAGGCCATCACCGTCGATGTACGACTGGAAGACAAGGCTAAAAAAACGCCGCTTGGAGCGGTGCGTGATCTGGTGTTGCTTGCATTTGACAGGCGCAGTGGCTGGCAAAGGCGCGTCACTTTGGTAGAACAATCGCCCGGTTTTTATAGCGCGGTGCTGCCCATCGCTGGCGCGGCGGCCCGGTTTGACCTGCTGGTGTCCAGTGCCACCCAAGACATGCCGTTTGGTGCGGGTTTCATTGGTGCCTACGAGGTGAAAAAACCATGAAGCGGCGTAGCTTTCTCGCCGCCAGCGCCTGCGCTGTCAGCTCTGCACTAGCCCAGCCCAGCGCCCCGGTGGTGCCCGACGTGAGCCTGCTCGACGAGCAAGGCCGCAGCGTTCGACTGCGTAGCCTGCTGGTGGACCGCACCGTGGCCATCAACTTCATCTACACCGGCTGCAGCAGTTTTTGCCCACCACAGACCGCCGTGTTCCGCGCGACGCAGGAACGGTTTGGCGAGCTACGCAGTGCAGCGCATGCCCCTTTGCTGTTGTCCTTGTCGATTGATCCCTTGAACGACAGCCCCAAGGCGCTGGCCCAGTATGCCGCACGCTTTGAAGCCAAGCTGGGCTTGGCACATGGCTGGATGATGCTCACAGGCGACCCCGCTACCTTGGAGCGCACCACCCGAGCGTTTGGAGCCAGCAGCGCGCGGGTGGACGACCATCCCGTGCAGCTGTGGGTGGGCTGCGCGCCTAAATCGCGCTGGTTCAGCACCACGGGTTTGGCCAGCACAGACGATGTGCTGCGGCTGATGAAAGCGGCCGCAGCATGAAACCCGCAATCCTTATAGCTTGGTTGGCGGGCTACGCCATGGCTGGGCTGGGCGGCGCGTGGGCGCAAAAGCCTGACGCGCTGGTTGAACAAGGCCGGGCACTTTACTTTGGCACTCAACGGTTTGCCAACTCGCCCCACATTGCTGGCGCAAGCTTGCCTGCTGGGGTTAGCGCCTGCGTCAACTGCCATGGGGCTTTAGGGGCCGGTGTACGCGAGGGCGTGCAGGCGGCACCCGACATCACCCTGCGCACAGCCGCCGCGTCGAGTAAATGGCTTATCGCAGCCATGCAAGGTAAAACGCTGACGGGTCGTTCGTTAAATACATCCATGCCGCGCTACCTGTTAAGCCCTGACGAGCAAGCTGCGCTGGCCGCTTATGCACCGCTGCTTGGCAGCGCCGCAGACACCGCGCGCGGTGTCACGTCTAACGAGCTTGTATTGGGCGTTTACATGTCCGACAAACACCACTCTGCGGCCAGTAATGAAATTTTGGCCGGCGTTACGCGGGTGTTTACGGCCGTCAACACGCAAGGTGGCGTGCACGGCCGCAAACTCCGTGTCATGGCCGTGCGCAACCCTGAGCAAGCGCAGTCTGTTTTTGCGCTGGTAGGCAGCCTGCGCCAAGACAAGGCTTTGGAACAAACCCTGGCCGCGCAACGCCTACCCAGCCTGGCGGCGCTCACGCTGTCCCTGGAAGCAGTGAATGCATCTGGTTGGACAGCCCCTTTGCTGCCCTCTTTGCAAGAACAAGCGCAGCTCATGGTGCGCACCCTGCATGCCAAAGCCGCTGAACTCGATTGCACGCCTTGGCTGATTGACGCCTTGCAAGTGGTGAATGCACAGGATCCAGAATTGGGAGCTGTGCAGCGGTTTGCCAGTGCCGACGCTGCAAGCCTGGTGGCGCGACCTGCGCGCTTGTGTCTTGGCATCGTGATGGGTGAGGCTGGCAGCACCAGGCTGTTGAAAGATCTCACTGACAGCGATAAACCCCTGCCATTGCTCATCAGCCTTGCCGCGCTAGGCACGGTCTATGCCAGCGCCACTTCCACATTGCATTTGCAGATATTGCCCACTCCACTAGCTGTTGCAACCCACGCAAACGCAGCGGGTCAAAGCCTGTGGGCCAGCTTGGGCGAGGCCGCCGGTCACACCGTAGTGGAGGCTTTGGCACGCAGTGGCAGCAGGCTGCAACCCGAAATCGCGCTGGCCAAGCTACGGGAGCTGTCGGGGTACGCCCCACTCGCGGACGCACCGCTGGCATGGAGCCGCACACGCGCCCATGGCTGGCAACCGACCATGTGGATGGTGCCAACCGATCTGGTTGGGCTTCGCCAATTGCCATAACTACTGGGAGAATAGAGATGAAAATCAGTTGTTTCAATCTTTGTAAAAACCATTGCGGCCTGGTTGCTTGGGTCTTGGCGTTCAGTGCATGCACAAGCCATGCCCAGCCGGCCGATCCGCCAGCAGGTTTTGCTTTGGTTGGACATATTGAAAAGTTTACGCTGACTACGCCTGGAGTGATCACTTCGAGTGCTGTGGTGACTGTGCGCGGCATTGACGTTATTTTGCCAAGCAATCTCATCATCACCATGCCCGGCGGCTACCTCACAGCAGAACAACTGTTTCGCGGTAGAAATTTTAAAACTCCCCAGACACCTCCTCGCAGTGGGCTTGCACTCACAGAAATGATTGAGGCAGATTTTGCTTGTCCCGCCTTGGCTGCCGCTGGCAAGAAATGTCCTTTGCCGCCCGGCGAAATTGAGCTGTCCGGCAATATTGTGACAGTGACCACGACTGTGAGCGCTATGCAGCAGTACGTCGCTGGTACGGCAAAAATATCGCAGGGTGCATTGCATATTGGCGGCGGCTTTATTCGCAGCATCGACAACGCCAGTGGTTTCTTTACCGTAGGGGCTGACATGGGTACAGCGCCCACCGCGCGATTGCGGCTGAACGATCCTGAAGGTATTTATGGCCCCAAGCCACCCTTAGCCAAACCCTTGCTGCTTGATATGCGTTTCTCGCTAGACCCAGGCAATGCCCCCGTACATGCCATGACCGGGTTTCCTGTATGCCTACCCGACAGTGCGCGACCACGGGTCTGCCCAGACAGTAACCGCCCGCCGCCTCCCGCACTTAACGCGCCACCCCCGCCTAATTACCGGCGTTTTACCTGCGGCCTCAGCCCAGTGGGTGTCAACGAGCCAGTGCACATAGACTGTGATCCGGGCTTGCCAGTTCCGCTGCGCGTTGGTGATTATGTAAATTATGTGGGCATGCTGGACAAGGACATCACGGATCAAAGCTACTTTATTGCGTTGCACGGCTTGGAGGCGCAATTGGGTATTTACACCTCACCAGGCGTAGATCCAGCTTATGTCTTTATCGAGGAGGCACTGCAAGGTACTCTGGGTGCACGCTGGCCACTGGACGTTGGCACACAAATTCCTCAGGAGGCGACCTCTGTCTTTAAACTGATCGGGTTCACCAGTGACCCGTCCCGCACCATCAGCGTAGAAATATTTGATGATGAAGCCAACGTAAACCCATTGAATCCTACTTTTGCACCCACACGCTTGGCGACCAAAATTGTGCCCACCAACTTGGCGCAATTGGGTCGCTTCAAGATGATGTGGGCCGCCAAAGAGGATGCACGGGTAGTGCGGCGGGGTGTGCGGGTCAAACTGTCCGATGCCACCCTAGGGCCCGCAAACCCCTCACTGGCACCGGGTGGTGCCTCCAACAAGCGGCCGCAAGCACAGCTTCCGGCAGGGGCGAGCAAAAGGGGTGGCTACGCTTACGGTCAATACGAGGCCCCCATCAGCGAGTACATTTCTCCAGAAATCACCCGCTTTGGCGTAAAGGGCTGGCCCGTTCCCGTGAATTTTGAAGATTTTTGTTTTCTCAAGTTCACCAATAGTGTCAGCTCGCAAGAACCCACCAATACAAGTACCGGCTACATCACGGTGACGGCCGCGCCCATCACACCCTCCCCGGCAGCCCGCCCGCGCTCGCAATTGCGTGCGGATGGCACCCGCGTATGCGGCGATTGAAACTTAAACGGCAAGACGCGAAAGGCCGTCAGGGAGATGGAAAAAAATGGGTATCCTGCACCTGTGCTAGCCGCTTTTTACCGAAAACCTGCCCAAAAGGTCTCTTGCAGCGCATTTTCGGCCCGGTTTTCACTACGTATTCCATAGCTTCTTCCGCTTTATTCTAGAGCTCTGCAGGTATATTTCTGCATAGAAAAGCGGTGTGCCACGCAGCAAGTTCATGGTTATCGTCCGATGCCCACGCCGCCAGAGGCTTGGAAATGCTCCAAACACTACCGCGCGGCAAAATATGGGCATTACCCTGTGTACCCCACTGGCCTGCATAGATGGAATGCTACTATTTTATGAGTAATTCCATTTCTAAATCATTACTGTCGTTGTTGCGTCGCCTTGCCGTGCTACAGCACTCTCGTAGGCTCCGCGCCTAGACATTAATGATGTAGA
>JAYVGI010000236.1:0-2143 GCA_043772355.1 Polaromonas sp. | reverse complement strand
GATGAAAAAACTTTTGCTGAAACACCGTGTCAGAGTCCTGCTCCTGCAGGCGGGCGTCAAAGTCCATCAGTGCCAATCGAAGCTTGCGTGCGCTTTTTACATCGTTGGACGTCGCCATCGGGTAGGCGTTGTAGTAGTGGATGGTCTCAATCTGGTTGTAGCGGATGTAGTCGTGAAACGGCGTGAGGGGCACCGACTTGGGGTAGCGCACGTCCCATTTCCAGAACATGTCCAACCCGCTGGGAATGGCAAAGGTGAATGAGTCCACATACTGGTTCCAGCTGCCGTTGAAATTGCTGAAAAACAGCATGTAGCTGTAGCGCAGCTTTTCTTTGGGCTGCTCGGGCGACAGATGCGGAAACTGCTTGTGGCCCACGATCACCCAGCGGGCGTAATGGATCAAGGAGAGCGACGTCAGCCCCGCCAAAGTGGAGGGGCGCTTCAGGGCGATCCAGAAGATCAGTTTGTTGATCCAGGCGGTCCATGGACGCACCGGCGTGATGACGTTCATGGCATAGGCTTTGCCTGCAATGTTTGACACTTTTTTGTCTCCAGCGAACTGCTTTTTCAGGTGGCGAAGTTATTTTGTGCAATTAGTGTAATCTAAAGCAACGGTTTCCAGACCCCCATTTGCCAGTCTATATGTACTAGTCCGCCGTCCAAGCCCCGTCTGTTGCGCCAGGGTCGGTACAACCCAGGGAGTTTGATTTTGCTGGGCTAGTTTTGCTGCGTGGGCTTGCAGATACCTGCGCCGCCCAGGCTCAGCTCATGCCTCAGTGGGCTTGGTTTGGATGCGCATATGCGCCTGCCACGACTGTCCCGCCGCCAGCACCACGACCCCGAGTTCGCTGTGCCTGACCCCTTGGTTCATGGCGTTGTTGACGTGACTGACCGGCTCGATGGCGATGCAGTCTTGGGTAGGCTCGGTGTAGACCACCAAACGGCGCAAATTTGAGTCAAGCCGTGTGCTGAGCTGCGAATCACGCACCATGGCGCTGCCTGACCAGCCGTCAAAGCAATTGTCAATCAGGAGCTGCGCACAGGTGCGGTCCAGGCCCGGGCTATCACTGCGCTGAGTGGGCAGCTTGTCGCTGCCCATCTCCCACATGCCTGTGGTAGCAAACTGCACATCGCTGTCGGCGCGCTTGGTAAAGTACGGGTGCCAGCCTAGCCCCACGGGCACCGCACCGGGGGATTGGTTGGTGATGCTGAGAGTGACTTCTAAAGCATTGTCTTTTATGCTGAAAGTTTGCACCGCAGCAAAGGCAAACGGCCACGCCGCATCTGGCTGGTGCACAAGGCGCAGCGTTGCAAAGCTGCTGCCAGCCTCCAGTACCTGCCAGGGTTTTTGCCATCCCACGCCATGAATGGCATGGGCCTCGTTGCCCGCGTTTTTCACCAATGGGTAGTTGGTGCCATTCCAACGCAGTTGCGCGTGGGCGATGCGGTTGGAATAGGGCAGCAGCGGGTAGCAGGCGCTCAAGCGCACACTCGCCAGGGTACCGGGCGCGCTGGAGCGCAGCACAGGCAGCCCCTGAAACCACAGCCCTTCAATGCTGCCGCCCAAGTCTGGGCGCAGCGATAAATGCAAGGCAGCGTGGCGTAGTTCGAGGGCTGCGGGCATGCTGTGCATCATAGCGTTGCAGTCCACGCCTGGCGATGGGGTGTAGGGCTAATTTGCCTTTTGGCCCCGCAAATAATTGCGGGAGCAGCTACTGAATATATAGCAACTACGTTAGCAAACCTTCCGCCTTCATGGCCGCTTGCACCGCTGGCCGCGCCGCGATGCGCGCGCAGACGGCGCTGATGTGTTTGTACGGGGCGATGTCTACGCCCACCATCTTGCCCCAGTTGGTGACGGTAAACAGATAGGCATCGGCCACGCTGAAAGTGTCGCCCATCGCATACTGCTTGCCCTCCAATTGGCCATCCAGCCAATGCAGGCGGCCCGCCAAGCGCTCTTTGGTGGCACGCCGGGTGTCCTCGTGCAGGTCTTTGCCAAACAGTGCGCCCATGGGCTTGTGCAGCTCGGAGGTGATGAAGTTAACCCATCTTTGTCACATGGCACAACAAAACCCAATGAAATCATAAGCTTACGATTTTCAAAACGGCGTTATGGCACAACAAACCCGCTGTTTCGGGG
>JAYVGI010000235.1:0-2249 GCA_043772355.1 Polaromonas sp. | reverse complement strand
GGTCGTCCCAGCCGCTCACTTTGTGGTCGTACACCAGTTGCGCGAGCTTGCGCTTGCTGGTGATGACATAGGTGAGGTTGAGGCGTGCAAATTCGTATTGCCGTGGCGGCGGGGCGCTGAGCAGGCCACCGATGGTGCGGCCATCGGGCAGGGCAGTGGTCTTGCCCAGGCGCTCCAGCAGCCAGTCGTAAAACGGGCGCTGGTCTTCAAACTCCAGCGTGCACAGGCTGTGGGTGATTTGCTCCAGCGCGTCCTCAATCGGGTGCGCAAAGGTGTACATGGGGTAGATGCACCAGGCATCGCCCGTGTTGTGGTGCGTGGCACGGCGGATGCGGTAGATGGCGGGGTCGCGCAGGTTGATGTTGGGGCTGGCCATGTCTATTTTTGCCCGCAGCACCATGCTGCCGTCGGCGTGCTGGCCGTCTTTCATCTCTCTAAAGCGGACCAGGTTTTCGGCGGGCGCGCGGCTGCGGAAGGGGCTGTTAACACCGGGTTTGTTGAAGTCACCTCGGTTGGCCTTCATGTCTTCGGCGCTTTGCTCGTCTACATAGGCCAGGCCGGCTTCGATCAAATACTCCGCCGCTTTGTACATAAAGCCGAAGTAGTCGCTGGCCTGGTAGGGCGCGGCATCTTTGCTGCCGTTCCAGTCAAAGCCTAGCCACTTGACGGTGTCGATGATGGCGTGGACGTACTCGGTGTCTTCTTTTTCGGGGTTGGTGTCGTCAAAGCGCAGGTGGCACACGCCGCCGTAGTCCTTGGCCAGGCCAAAGTTGAGGCAAATGCTTTTGGCGTGGCCAATGTGCAGGTAGCCATTGGGCTCTGGCGGAAAGCGGGTGCGGATTTTGGCGGGGTCTGGCTGGCCTGCGGCCTGGTGCGCCGCGTCGCCGGGGCTGCCTGCCCAGCGGCGCTGTGCGTAGGTGCCTGCGGCTAAATCATGCTCGATGATTTGGCGCAGGAAGTTGCTGGGCTTGATGGCTTCGGGCGCGGAGGAGGTGGGAGCTGGTGTGGTCATACACCAGTGATTTTAGGGGCTTAGCTTAGCGGCTACCGTCGATCAGCACAAAACAAATGCGGGCGGTTTTGCTGCTGCGATTGGCCCAGGCGTGGTTGGTGCCGCGTTGCACCAGCACGTCGCCGGTTTTCATCAGCGTCTCGCCGTCGTCCATCACGGCCCAGATCTCGCCTTCCAGGATGATGGCGTAGTCGACCGTCTCGGTGCGGTGCATGCCGGGGTGCGCGCCCTCGCGGGTGTCGTGCGCGGCATCGGCAAAGATGCCGTTGTTAAAGGTGGCGGCGATCTGCTTTTGTCGTAGCACCGGGTCAGCCGCCTCGGGCGGGTAGTCGATGATGCGCAGCACAGTGCCGTTTTGGGGTGGCAAGATGCCTTTGTGCTCGCTCACCGTGTCGGGTGCGTGGATGGCGGCAGGCGACACCTTGGTATGCCAGATGTTGACGGCCCGGTAGTTGGGGCGCACGTCGACCGTGCGGATGGCGGTGGCCGGCGCGTCTTCGACAATGCGCGAGCGGCCATGGGCATCGTCTTCGGTGATGATGCGGCGGATGGGGGGCAGGGTGGGCAGGGGACTGGTCATGGGCTGTCTCCATTCAAAAGTTGAAATTATCATAACCGCCACTTTGTATGGTTTGCATGTGAGTTGCCCTCATAGGGGACGTGACTTTGCCCGTCGCTCAGATTGCTCTGCGCGCAGGGTGGCTGACGTATGATGGGGGTTGCACATCTGCCCTGGAGCGCTTGTGAACCCCAAAGACATTCCCCCGCACGCCCTTACCGCCATCGACCAAGACTGGCTAGCGCACGCACGCGCCCTCACGCCGCTGTGCAGTGCTGCGGGCCCGGGCATTGATGCCACTAAAACACTACCTGCCGAGCTGCTAGCCGCGCTGCATGACGCCAAGATGTTTCGCATGCTGCTGCCTCGCAGCCTAGGCGGGGCCGAGCTGGACATGCCGACGTTTTTTCAGGTGGTGCTGGCGATAGCCGAGGGCGATGCCAGCGTGGGCTGGACGGTGGCGCAAAGCAATGGCTGTGCGATGGCGGCGGCCTATATGGACGCGCAAGCCGCGAGCGAAGTGTTTGCCGACCCGCGTGCCGTGCTGGCCTGGGGCTTCCCCGCCGGGCCGTGCCGCGCTACGGCTGTAGAGGGTGGCTGGCGCGTGACAGGTAGCTGGGGTTTTGGCAGCGGCAGCAGGCACTCTACCTGGGTAGGCGGTCACTGCCAAATATTTGA
>JAYVGI010000234.1:0-4392 GCA_043772355.1 Polaromonas sp. | reverse complement strand
ATCTGGTTCAACTGCTCCACCACGTCCTCGGCAAAACTGGCTTTGATCTCCAAGTCGGTCAGCCGCTGGTCCACACGCGGGTCAATAGGCTGGTCGGTGTGCTGTGAGTGTTCCATGGCCCTATTGGACACGAGTTTTCCTGCGAAATCGTCGGCTCTTTGGCGCGATAGGGCCCAACCCACTGTCAATCCGCTGTCAACCCGCTTGAGGGGGCGCGATAAACTGTATACACTTTAGTGTGCCGCAGCGGAGCCACAGCGTGGAGTCACCTCCTACCGCTAACAGTTCGCGGCCAAATCTGTTTACAGCGCCCGCAGTGGTAAGCAGCAAAGGAGTTTCCTATGGAAGCCTATTTGCTGGACTGGGCCAACCTGCTGCTGCGCTGGGTGCATGTGATCACCGCCATTGCCTGGATCGGCTCTTCGTTTTATTTTGTCTTTTTAGACAACAACCTGGTCAAACCCACCTCGCCTGACCTGCTGGAAAAAGGCGTAGACGGTGCCATGTGGGCAGTGCACGGCGGGGGCTTTTACAACCCGCAAAAATACATGGTGGCTCCCAAGAAGATCCACACCCAACTGCACTGGTTTTACTGGGAGAGCTACAGCACCTGGTTGAGCGGTTTCGCGCTGTTTACCGTGCTGTATTTGTACAACGCCAGCACCTATTTGATCGACAAATCGTTGATGGACTGGACGCCCGGTATCGCCATTGCCGTGGCCCTTGGGTTTTTAATCGTCTTTGGCTTTCTCTACGACGTGATTTGCATGCTGGTGGGTTTTAGAAAGCATGGCGAGTTGATCGTTGGCGTGCTGGTGCTGTGCCTGGTGGCCTGGATGAGCTACTTGGCCTGCCGTTGGTTTGCCGGGCGCGCCGCGTTCTTGCTGGTGGGTGCATCGCTGGCCACGGCCATGAGTGCCAACGTGTTTTTATGGATCATCCCCGGGCAGCGCAAGGTGGTGGCCGCCATGCAAAGCGGCACCAAGCTGCCCGCCAAAGAGCTGGCCCTGCACGGCAAGCGCGGCAAGCAGCGCAGCGTGCACAACACCTACTTCACCCTGCCAGTGCTGTTTGCCATGCTGAGCAACCACTACAGCTTTATGTACACCCATGCGCATAACTGGCTGGTGCTGTTCCTCATGATGCTGGGCGGCGCGCTGATACGCCAATACTTTGTGCAGCGCCACGGCTGGCACCACGGCCGCGCCCGCAACCCGCTGCCGTGGGCGGTAGCCGGCGTAGTGATGCTGGCAGCGGTGATGGTGTGGATGAAAACGGCGGATGTAAAAATGGGTGAAGGCAGTGCTACTAAAAGTGCAGCATCTACCGCAACATTCCCGCTGGCTAACACGCCAATAGATGCAAAAAACAGCTACGCAGAGCTGCAAAAAGTGCTGGAGCAGCGCTGCACCATGTGCCACAACGCCCAGGTACAAATGAAGAACGTGCGCCTCGATTCGCCCGAGATGGTGAAGCTGCATGCGCAAAACATCTACCAGCAAGTGGTGGTCACCAAGCAAATGCCCATGAACAACGCCACCGGCTTGACGGACGCTGAGCGCGCGCAGGTAGGGCAGTGGTTTACCAGCGGGGCCAGCACCGCGCCCTGAGGTTGCGCTACAGGCTACAGCGCGACGGTCGGTCGAAAGCGTTCCGCATCGAACCTGCGCAGGCCCCTTTTGCGTAGCCCCCGGCGCGTGAGGTCCTGCCCCCCTTTTTTTTCTGCGCACGAAGAGTCCCTTGCACAGCCCTCGCGGCTCGCGCCATAGCTTTTGCAGGGCGGCAAGTCGCTGCATCGGACGCTGCTCCGTTGCGGTGACTTTTAACAGGTACGCATAATGGGACAATTTTATAAAAACTAAAAAACCGATTTTTCCACCATAAAATCTATAATTTTCGGAATATTTCACTACGAAATAATAAAAATAAGACGTGAATTGTCCACGCAATGGCAAGGTACACAAATTCGCATAATTTAGTGTACTTCGCAGGCTCGCCATTGACCTTCGCGCCACAAAAAAGTGCTGAAAAACACGATTTTTAGGTTTTTTAAAGATTCCCATCGAGCTGCAGCCCAATAGAATGATGCGGGAGCAGCTCCTGTATGTGTAGCGCACTGAAATGCCCGTGGAGGCACCAGCAGGAGCGTCCGAGTGTTTGCGGATGCCTACAGGCGGTCATAACCGCCCGCGCGCCGCCCGGCACGTCACAGTAGCCTGCAAACCCCCGCCTGCTCGCGCCGCAGTGTGTGCCATGGGTGTGTCCTCCAATCATGGCGCCTTAGCTGGCAGCACTGCACATGCTCCCCCGATGGGGCCGCAGACCGGGGCGCACGCCCATGGCACACGCTCTGGCGCGAGCCGCGAGGTCTGTGCAAGGGACTCTTCGTGCGTAGAAGGGCAGGGAACGACCCGACGCGCCGCAGACTGCGCGCCACCATGTCCACTGCGATTAATATAGTTTTATAATTTACCGTTAACCTAACAAACATAATTATTTAGTTAAATAATGCACATATTTTGCTTAAAAATAAGAGAAATTATAATAAGTACGTTAAATTATGCGGATACACGTACCTCGGCCAACTTTTGGCACCTCGCGAGAGCCTAAAAAACCTCAAAAACTGCTGTTTCAGGCTGTTTTTAAGGTATCAATTGGTCTGCAGTCCTTTAGAATGATGCGGGAGCAGCTACTGTATATGTAGCGTATGTATATGGGTCAGCAGGCCTTTTTAGCCCAAACTCCTAGGCCCTGGAAAGGCGCAGGGTGACGCCATCCCCCCCTTCAGCCCGGGTGCTTCAAAGCCACAGCTTTTCGCTCACGTTGAATTTCCCGTGTGATTTTTAACGGTTTTGTTCTTTTTGTTAAAAGATGCACCGTTCTGCATATGAAACGGGGGGGGCAATGCCATTAAGTTAAGCCCCCCCCATTTCACCGATACGCCTTGCGTGGACGCTGCGCGCCGCCTGTGGAGTGGCATCGCTCAAAGCTTCTGTCCGGTCGTATTTTCTCCAGTGTTTGCGCCAAAGTCTCCACCAGCGACTGCGTGACCCGCACCAGCTCATCGCCGCAGCCTTTAAACCAACTCACGATGACCCGCCCCAGATGCTTGACAGCATAGGCGTGGTTAACTTGCCAGTCCTCGGCCTGGTTTTGCGGCACCAGGCTTTGCGCCTGAGCGCACAAACCCAGCGTGATGTTGTACATCAGTATTTTGGCCTGGATGTCCTGCTCAATGCAGTGTGCCAGCTCACCGCTAAAGCCCTCTAAGTCCAAATGGTGCTTGATCGTTTTAAAGGCCTCTTCAATCGCCCAGCGCTTGTGGTACAGCGCGCCAAAGCCTGTGGCTGGATAGCGCTGCTCATCGAGCAGCGAGGTGGCCAACACCTCGAACTTTCCGTTGGGCAGAGGCACTTTGACAAGCCGGATGCACACGCTGTGCACCGCAGGAAGCCCCAACTCGCGCAAGGCCTTGCGGCTTTGCGACTTGAGTGTGTGATGGACAATCAATTCATCCTGCGAGGAGCGCATGAGCTGCTGCGCCGTTGGCCAGCTACAGTTCTCAATGCGGGCGCAAAAATGCAGCTTTTTATGGGCCAGCGCAGCAAACAGCCACCAGGCCGGGTAGCCTCGGTCGAGCACCAGAATGTCGTCCTCTTTGAGCACGCCCAGGCAGCGCAGCAACAAGGCGCGCTCGCCCTCGTCATAGCGCCCCACCGTCACATCCAGAAATTGGCGGCCCGCCGTACAGAACAGGGCTACGCAACGGGCCATGACGGCACTACCATCCCCGCTGGGGCCCTTGCCATAGGCGGCGACGTTTTCTGCCCTCTTGGGTACGCGCACACAGGTGGCATCCGCCGCCACCACGCGCAGACCGCGCCAGCGCGGCGCGGGCATAGCCTCTTGCCAGCCCTGTAGCCAAAGTTTGTTCAATGCGACAAATGCGCTTGCGTTGAATTTTTGACGGGCTTGGCAGAATGCGCTTTTGGTGACCTCGCGCGTGATCTCTACTTGCTCGCGCAAGGCCATGAAGAATCCATCCAGTGACGCTTGAAGAGCCACCCCGCCTTGCAGCTGGAGCATAAAGGCCACCAGTGTGGGCAGCGTTAAACAGCGCTTGCGTGTGAAGTCGGTAGTTTTGACGCGATGTGCGTCGCGAAAAGAATCAGACCCCAGAAGGCAGGCGAGTTTTGGCAATAGAGTTTTGGTATGAATTTTGCATTTTTGGAATCATGAGGTAAGAAAATAATTTTTGCCGCCTGCGGCACGTATAAACTATTTTTCCTTAACTTACTCATAAGTCAGAAATATAGGCTACAGAAGGATGTTTAAAGAAAGCGCGCACCAGTGGCGGATTATCAGCGATGGCTTGTAGCTGTTGGTCAACTC
>JAYVGI010000233.1:0-24090 GCA_043772355.1 Polaromonas sp. | reverse complement strand
GGGCCTTGGCTTACCCTGACACGGACTTTCACCGTGCTAACGTAGCGCCTTCACGGGCGCACAGGCAGCGGCCCTAGGCCGCAACGGGGGACAGCCGCGCAGCTGAGTACACCGTCGGCCAGGTCCCGTACAAAAGTAAACAGGCACAGACCTCGCGCAGTCGCACAAATCAAGTAGGCCGAAACATGCGAAACAACTGCTCTGGGCCCACAGTAAAGTAGTCTCCCGGGCCACCGCCGCGCAACACATGCCCTGCGCGGGCCGTGTCGTACACACCGTCTATCAGCAAAGCCTTGGCAATGTGCACCGCCACTACCTCGCCCAGTATCAACCAGCTGGGCACCGCCACACCATCGGCACCTTGCAACTGCACAGTCTGCGTACAGCGGCACTCGAATGACACGGGGCTCTCTAGTACGCGCGGTGCGGCTACCACGCGTGAGGCTACAGGTGTCAGGCCTGCCAATTCAAACTCGCTCACCTCCGGGCCTACGGGCGCGCAGCTTTGGTTCATGGCTTCGGCCAGAGGGCGGGTCACCAGGTTCCACACAAACTCGCCAGTTTGCTCTATGTTGCGTACCGTGTCTTTGTAGCCGATGCTGGAAAAACCCACGATGGGCGGGGTGTAATTAAAGGCGTTGAAGAAGCTGTAGGGCGCAAGGTTCAGCGCACCCGCGCTGCTGCGGGTGGATATCCAGCCAATCGGGCGCGGCCCGACGATGGCATTGAACGGGTCGTGCGGCAGGCCGTGGCCATTGCGTGGTTCGTAGAAGTGGGTGGTGTCAGTCATCGTTATTCAAGGCAACCTAAGGCGCGTAAAATTTTCTCGGGTGTCACAGGCTGCGACCACACCTGCGCGTCCAGCGGGCGCAGTGCGTCGTTGATGGCGTTGACCACTGCACCCGGTGCGCCCGCCGTGCCCGCCTCACCTGCGCCCTTGGCACCCAGCATAGAGCTGCGGGTGGGGGTCTCGACGTGGGCTACCACGATGTCGGGCATCTCACCGGCCATGGGCACCAGGTAGTCGGCCATGCTGCCGTTTTGCAGCAGGCCTGCGCTGTCGTACAGGCACTCTTCAAACATCGCGCCGCCTATGCCTTGCACAATCGCGCCGCGTATCTGCTCATCCACCAGCATGGGGTTGATCACGCGGCCACAGTCTTCTACCGCCCAGTGTTTCAGCAGTTTGACAAAGCCCGTCTCGGCGTCTACCTCGACATATGAGGCTTGCACGCCGTTGGTGAAAATAAACGGGTAGTCGCGCTGCGCGTAGTGGCGCGTGACCATCAGCTCAGGGGTGAAGCCTGGGGGCAAAGTGTCCGGCCTGAAATAGGCCACGCGGCCCAGCTCAGCAAACGATAGCAGGGCTTGGCCGGTGCCTGCGTCGGTGACGAAGCCTTTGGTCAGCGCCAAGCTGCTGGCATCGCGCTGCAAAATAGCCTGCGCTACTTTCAAAATATTCTCACGCAGTGCCAAGCCTGCTTGCAGCACCGCCTCGCCACCAATGCCCGCGCCGCGTGAGGCCCAGGTACCGCCGCCGTAGGGTGTGGTTTGCGTGTCGCCCGTAACGATGCGCACTTTCGCCATAGGGATGCCCACCGCGTCGGCGGTGATCTGCGCAAAAATGGCCTCGCTACCTTGGCCCTGCTCGCCCACGCTGACCGACACCGTCACCGCGCCGCTGGGCTCCAACCGCGCGGTAGCGCCGTCTTGCGCCGAGATGCGCGCGCCGCCCACGCCGTAGAAGGCCGCGCCGGGGTTGGTCAGCTCTATCAAGGTGGCAAAGCCAATGCCTCGGTAAATGCCTTGGGCACGCAAGGCCTCTTGCTCGGCCAGCAGTGCGGGGTAGTCCATCAGTACTTCTATTTTGCGCAAACAGGCTTGGTGCGACAACACCTCCAGCTTGATGCCCGATGCTCCCGTAGCGGGGTAGCTGTCGTCGGGCATGACATTGAGTTTGCGCATCTCCAGCGGGTCCATGCCCAGCTTGGCCGCCGCCAGATCCACCAAACCTTCTGTGACGGCGCAGGCTACGGGGTGGCCTACACCACGGTATTGGCAGGTGGGGGTTTTATTGAGAAAGACGACATTGAGCTTGGCGCGGTAGGCCTTGTGTTTGTAGGGGCCACCAGTCAGGTTGACCACCTGGTTGCCCTCAATACCGCTGGTGCGCGGGAACATGGAGTACGGGCCGATGCCTGTAAGGTCGTCGATCTCAAAGGCCAAAATTTCGCCTTGCGCGGTGGCGGCAATACGGCCTTTGATATGGTGCTCGCGTGCATGGATGTCGCTGACGAAAGACTCCAGGCGGTCGGCCACAAACTTGACCGGGCGCTTAAGCAAAACGGCTACCGCTACGGTCGCAAAGTCGTCCGGGTAGGCATGCACCTTGATGCCAAACGAGCCGCCGACGTCTTTGCAAATCACGCGTACCGAGGCTTCAGGCAAATCGAACTGGCGGGCGTACAGGTCTTGCATCATGTGCGGTGCCTGCTGCGAGTGGTAGACGGTGAGCTGGCCGCTGGCGGGGTTGTAGTCGGCTATCTGGCAGCGGGGTTCTAGCGTCACGCCCGTGTGGCGACCAAAGTCAAAGGTGGCTTCGGCCACCACGTCGGCACGCTCGAAGGCTTCGTCCACGCCGCCGGTGTCCAGGCTGCGGGTGAAGCACAGGTTGTCGCCCAGCTCGGGGTGGATGACCGGGGTGCTGTGGTGCAGCGCGGTTTTCATGTCTACGGCGGCGGGCAAATCTTCCCACGTCACTTGCACATACTGCAGCGCGTCTTCAGCTTCGGCGCGGGTTTTGGCTACCACGGCTACCACGGGCTCGCCTTGCCAGCAGGCGCGGTCCAGGGCCATGGGGTATTGCGGTGCAGACTTGATGCCTGCCAAATGGGTGAGTGTGGCCACCCAGGGCTTGCAGATGGCGGCCAGGTCTTTGCCGTCGTACACCGCCAGCACACCGGGCATCATGCGGGCATAGTCACGCTCAATATGCGTGATGCGGCAGTGCGCCACAGGCGAGCGCCAGAACACCACATGCGCCATGCGCGGCAGCTCCAGGTCGTCAATGTACTGGCCACGGCCTTCGGCGAGGCGCTCGATGTTGGGGCGAGGGATGGACTTGCCAATGTGGCTGGCCTTGTGCAACGGTGCGGCCAACGGTGCGGCTTGGGGCGTGTGGGGTGCCTCGGCATGCACATCGACATGCACATCGACATGCACATCGGCGTGCACATCGGCTTGAGCACCAGCCTGGGCCAGCATCTGCTGCGTCACGCGGTTCTCTGGGGCGTTCATGCTGCACCTCCTTGTCTGCGCGTGGCCAGCACATCGCAAATGGCATCCACGATGGCCTGGTAGCCGGTGCAGCGGCAATAGTTGCCCGAGATCCACTCGCGCACTTGCTCGCGGTTGGCCTGCGGTTGATGCTCGACCAGCTCGTGCGCGGCCAGCAGCATGCCCGAGGTACAAAAACCGCATTGCAGTGCGTTGTGGCGGATAAAGGCTTCCTGCAACTCGCGCAGCACGCCGCTCTCGCTCAGGCCTTCGATGGTATTCACGCTGCGGCCATCGGCCTGCACTGCCAGCACCAGGCAGCCGCGCACAATTTGTCCGTCCAGCTGCACGGTGCAGGCACCGCACACGCCATGCTCGCAGCCCAGGTGCGAGCCTTTGAGGCCCGCACCTTCGCGCAAAAAATCAACCAAGTGGGTGCGTGGCAGCACGTCATGTGCAACCTGCTGGCCATTGAGCCTGAAGTGGATGGTGTGCGTTTGTGTCGCGTCAAGTTCGGGGGAGTTCATAGGCATCCTTGTACGGGCTAGAGGGGCCGGGCTTAGGCTAAAGCGGCGAGCACGGCGAGCGCCGCAGGCTGCATCCAGGCTTGCAATGTGCGTTTGAGCAGCACGCTGGCCATGTGGCGCTTGGCGGCCTCGCTATGGGTCAGGTCAGGCAGGGGTTGCAGCTCGCTGCGCAATGCGGCTACGGCTTGGGCCACGCTGCCCTCGTCAAGCGGCTGGCCTATCAAAGCTTGCTCTGCCGCCACCGAACGCACGGGGGTGCTGCCCACGCCCAACCAGGCTAGGCGCACTGAGATGATCTGGCCTTGGCGTAGCAGTGCCGTGGCGGCCAAGCCCACCACAGCGTAGTCGCCATGGCGGCGGGCCAGTTCGGTGAAGTGAAATACCTGGTCTGCTCTGGCCAGAGGAAACTCGCAGGCCACAATGATCTCGTCGGCCGCCAGCGCGGTGGTGTACAGAGCGGTAAAAAAATCATCCGCCGCAATGCGCCGCTCAGATTTCAAATTGCGCACCACCACCACGCCGTTCAATGCCAGCAGGCAGGCTGGCCACTCTGCCGCCGGGTCACCATAGGCCATCGAGCCGCCCAAGCTGCCCAGGTTGCGGATAGCCCGGTGGGCGATATGCGGCGCAGCAGTGCGCAAAAGCGGTGTGTGCTGCGCCACCAATGGCGAGTCTTCAATCTCGGTGTGGGTGACCAGCGCACCGATGCGCAACACGTTGCCCTGCACACTGATCCCTTTCAGCTCGGTGACGGATTGCAGGTCAATCAACAGTGCTGGCTCTGACAGGCGCATGTTCAGCGTGGCCAGCAGGGTTTGGCCGCCGGCCAGCAGGCGGGCCTCGTCGCCGTGCTCTTGCAGCAGCTGCAATACATCGATGAGGCGCTTGGGCCGGGCGTAGGAAAAAGCGGCTGCTTTCATAGGTGTTGTCCTTGCGGTATTCGTTGCGGTGCCATCAGCGCATCCAGTGCGCGCCCATCCACACCCCCAGGCTGGTGGCGGCTACACCGGCCACAAACCACAGCAGGCGGGGCAGTTCGCGCTCTGTCCAACCGCCAGCGGTCGGCGGCGATGCCGATGTGCCAAATGCAGCGCTAACCATCTGCCCTGCGCGGGCGGTGGCCGAGAGGGCGCTCTGCAAGGGGATGGGAGACGCACCGTCTGCCAGGCTGGCAGCCGCTGGCGCGGTGACTGTCGCAACAGGCTCATCTGCGCCGAGGTGGGCTTTGAAATTATTGAAAAACTTACCCGCAAGCTGCCCGGCAGACGCGTCCATCAGCCGCCCGCCAATTTGCCCCAGCTTGCCCGCGACCGAGGCCTGCGCGGTGTAGGCCAACTGGGTGCCACCCTCCACCTGCGCCAGTGTGACCACCGAGCTGCCGCGTGCAAAGCCAGCGCTGCCGCCGGAGCCCTCAAAGTTCAGGGTGTAGCCTTGCAGGGGCCGCACATCGGTCATCTTCACTTTGCCTGCAAAGCGCGCGCGCACCGGGCCCATGCGCAGCAGCACGCGGGCGTGCATCTCTTCGGGGGATATTTGCTGCACCTCTTCGCAGCCGGGGATGCACTGGCGCAATACTTCTGGATCATTCAGAGCCTGCCAGACTTGTTCTGGACTGGCGGTGATCGTCACGCTGCCTTGGAGTTCCATGTCGGGATCCTTGCCTTCTTAGCTTGTGGTGTGTGCTTGCATCATCGCGGCAGCAGGCTCGGGTTACTCCCAATACCGCATTATTAACCAAGCGTTAAATTACAACCACTGACTATTTACCAACTGTTTAATGTCTTCCATCCGGAAAAACCCTGCCCTGGCGAAAAAAAAGCCCGCTGCCGACCCCACAGATACCCCTGTGGCACGCCGCAGGCTGACACCCGCCGACCGGGAGCGCCAGATCGTGGACGGCGCAGTAGAGTTTTTTTCGCAGCACGGCCTGGGCGGGCAACTGCGTGACCTGGCCCGCCAACTGGGCGTCACCCATACCTTGCTGTACCACTACTTTCCTACCAAGCAGGCGCTGATTGAGCGGGTCTACACCGAGCTGTTTGCCGGCCGCTGGAACCCACAGTGGGAGGCCTTGCTGGACGATACTGGCCTGGACACCGAGACCAAGTTCACCCGCTTCTACACAGAGTACGCCAGCGTGATCCTCAAATCCAACTGGGTGCGGATTTTCATTTTTTCCGGGCTGAGTGACCGCTACATCACCGACCAGTACTTTGCCATGCTGCGCGAGAAGCTGTTCCCACGCTTAGTACGGGAAACCCGCAAGTACCGGGGCACCCCATTGCGTGGAAAATCGACTGACCGCGAACTGGAGCTGTTGATGGGCTTGCATGGCAGTATTTTCTACATGGGTATGCGCCGCTGGATTTACGGGCAATCTGCCTGCAATCCCAAAACAGAAGTCCAGGACGCGCGATTTATCCACGACCAGGTTTTAGCCTACCTGCTTTCTGTCAGTGCCGTTCTTGCAAATTAGGAGATTTATCCATGGCCCTTTCTCTGAACCATTTTTCTATCCGTACCCTGGACATGGCTGCCACCGAGGCGTTTTACAGCAAGGTGTTGGGCCTGACCGCAGGGCCACGCCCGCCGTTTCCATTCCCCGGTTTCTGGATGTACGCGGGCAGCCACGACAACATAGCCAATGCGGTCGTGCACATCATTGGCATGGACAAAAACGATCCCGCTGGTTTGAAGAAATACCTGGGCGAGCGTGATGCCTCCAGCATGCTGGGTTCGGGCGCAGTAGACCATATTGCCTTCTTTGCGACGGGACTGGAGGGCATGCTGGGGCACCTCAAGACGCTAGGCGTAGCTTTCCGTGAGCGCACCGTGCCCTCGATTGGCCTGCACCAGTTGTTTTTGGACGATCCCACGGGCATCGTGATTGAACTCAATTACCCGGAAGCGGAAAGTACCGCCCTGCTGGCCAAAATCAAGGCTGCCACGGTTTAATGGCGCGCATTGTCATCATCGGTGGATCGCTGGGCGGCTTGATGGCGGCCCATATGCTGCTGCGCGCTGGGCACGACGTGCAGGTGCTGGAGAAAGCCGCCTCATCGCTGGACGGGCGCGGTGCGGGCATCGTGACGCACCGCCCCTTGATGACGGCCTTGGAGCGCTGCGGCTTGACGATTGACGGCACGCTGGGCGTCACTGTGCAAGAGCGCGTGGTGTTGGCGCCCGATGGCGCGGTGGCAGAGCGTGCGCACATCTCGCAAGTGCTTACCTCCTGGAGCCGCTTGTACGCCATGCTGTCGTCGGTGTTTGACGCCAAGCGCATGGTCTACGGTGCGTCGGTTGCCAGCATTGAACAAAGCGAGCGTAGCGTGCATGTGCAGTGTGACGATGGCCGCAGCTTTGAGGCCGACTTGGTGGTGGCAGCGGACGGTATTCGCTCCACAGTGCGTGGTCAGCTTTTGCCCCAAGTGCAGCCGCAGTACGCAGGCTATGTGGCCTGGCGCGGCGTATGCGACGAGGCAGTGTTGTCCCAGCTCACCTTAAAAACCGTGTTCGATACCTTTGGCTTTGGCGTGCCGCCTGGCGAGCAGCTCATTGGCTACCCGGTAGCAGGTGCAGGCAACGCTACCACGCGCGGCCAGCGCCGCTACAACTTTGTGTGGTACCGGCCTGCGTCGGAGCCAGAGCTGAAACATCTGATGACCGATGCCGACGGGCAGCATTACCCGATGGGCATCTCGCCAAACAAAGTGGCTTGGCGGCATGTAGCGGCAGTGCGGCAAGTTGCCCGCGAGCTGCTTGCACCGCAGTTTGCCGAGATGCTGGAGAAAACCGCGCAGCCATTTTTACAACCCATCTTCGATTGCGCAACCCACCAGATGGCTTTTGACCGGGTAGCCCTTTTGGGTGATGCCGCCTTTGTGGCGCGCCCGCATGTGGGCATGGGCGTGACCAAGGCCGCAGAAGATGCCATGGCGCTTACCGACAGCATTGTCGCCCACGGCGCTAATGCGCAAGCCCTGCAAGCCTACCAAAGCATGCGCTTAAGCCCTTGCCTGGCCGTAGTGCAACGCGCGCGGGCATTGGGCGCTTACATGCAGGCGCAAAGCCAGCAGCCAAGCGCAGATCGGGCCGCACAGCAACGCGATGCACGCAGCGTCATGTTGGAGACTGCTATTGACCTGTCCCAACCAACATCTGGTACAAACACGCCAGCTTTTACGCCAGCTTTTGTGCACTGATTTTTTTGATTACCTGTTTTCCCTTCACCACTAACCCCCACTGGAGATCACCATGACAGTCCCTTCGTCCCTCTTCAACTCTGGCAGGCGCTCAATCATCGTAGGTGGAGCAGCAGTCGCTGTAGCACCCACCTTGTTCAACATCGCGCGTGCGCAAACCACACCGATCAAAATTGGCTTTCCCGTGCCGCTTACCGGCGCCTTCTCTGCCGAGGCGCAAGACCAAGTGCGCTGCGCCGAGATCGCTATCAAAGAATTTAACGACAACGGTGGTTACGGCGGACGCAAGGCCGAGCTGCTGGTGCGTGACGACAAACTCAACCCCGGCGAGGCAGCAACCCGCACCTTGGAGCTGATTGAGAAAGACAAGGTCGATTTTGTCGTGGGTTCGCTGTCGGCTGCCACCCAGTTGTCCATCAACGCCGTGTGCCGTGACCGCAAAATCATTTTCAACTCCATCAGCCAGTCTGATGCCATCAACGAAGCCAAGGACTGGTCGCTGTACACCTTCCATGAGGCGCTTACGCCGCACCTCACCGCAGGCGCAGTGGGGCGCTATGCCTTCCCCAAGTTCGGCAAAAAAATGGCCTTGCTGACGGCCGACTACGCCTACGGCCACGAGATGGTGCGCGGGTTCCAGCGCGTGGGCAAGGAATTTGGCATGCAAACCGTGGCCGATATCCGCCATCCGCTGGGCACGGCAGATTTCTCTTCCTTCCTGCCACGTATTCAGGCTGCCAAGCCTGATGTGCTGGTGCTGTGCAGCTTTGGCCGCGACCTGGTCAACGCTGCCAAGCAGATCACCGACTTTGGCCTCAAAGCCAACATGAAGGTCATCACCCCCGTGCTGCTGTACACAGCTCGCCAAGCTGGCGGAGCCGAGGCGTTTGACGGCCTGATTGGCGGCACCTCGTACTACTGGGGTATGGAAGACAAAATTCCAACGGCCAAAGCCTTTAACGACAAGTTCCGCAAAGCCCACGGCGGCGGCGTGCCATCGGACTACGGCGCGCTGGGCTACGCGGGTGTGCGCAGTGTGCTGCAGGCCGTGCTCGAGGCCAAATCTACCGAGTCGATGCGGGTCAGCATTGCGCTGCGCCAACTGCGCTACGACTGGTACAAGGGCGAGCAGGTCTACCGCAAGTGCGACCACCAGTCCATTCAGTCGGTGGTGATTGTTGAATCCAAATCGAAAAACATGAAAGACAAATACGATGTCTTCAATGTGCTGTCCATCGAGAACTCCAACGAGAAGAACTTGCGCAGCTGCGACGAGCTGGGCCACAAGATCAGCACCTGATCACACACTGACAAGAAATTCGCATGGTTGATATCACTCTGGATTTGTTCTTGCTGCAGCTCATGACGGGCATTGCCTTGGGTGCTGTTTATGCCCTGTTGGCCGTGGGCTTGTCGCTGATCTTTGGCATGCTCACCGTGGTCAATTTTGCCCACGGTGCGTTTTTCATGGTCGGCGCTTTTCTCGGCGTGTACTTCATGAACCTGACGGGCAATTTCTGGTTCAGCCTGCTGTTAGTACCCCTCGCTGTGGGGGCCATCGGCCTCCTGTGCGAGCGGTTTTTGGTACGCCCACTGTACGGGCGCGGCATTGACTACCCGCTCTTGCTTACCTTCGGCCTGTCCTACGTGATGATCGAAGCCATGCGTTTTATTTTTGGTATCGAAGGCGTGCCCAGCTCAACACCGCCTGAGCTGCGTGGTGCAGTCAACTTGGGTTTTGGCCATTTCCCCTTGTACAGACTGTTTTTGATAGCAGCCACCGCAGTGATTGTGCTGGGTTTGTGGCTGTTCATCGAGAAAACCCGCTACGGCCTGATTATCCGCGCAGGTTCCCGCGACCCGGAGATTGTCAAGGTGCTGGGCATCGACATATCCAAAGTGTGGTTGCTGGTGTTTGGCATTGGCACCGCCATTGCAGGCCTGTCAGGTTTGCTGGCTGCGCCTACACGGGCGGTGAATCCCGAAATGGGCATACCCATCTTGGCCGAATCCTTTGTGGTGACGGTGGTAGGCGGTATGGGCTCGCTGCCCGGCGCAGTGATAGCTGGCTTGCTGGTGGGCATTGTGTTCGCTATGACCTCGCTGTTTGCACCCGCCTACGCAGAGATGTCGATTTTTGTCTTGATGGCCGTGGTGCTGTTGATTCGCCCGCAGGGCTTTTTCGGCAAAGCCGGTTTGATGAGCTAACTATGCCCTTTTGCTTATCGAATTTCACCATCGCTGCAACAACGAAGCCCGCCTCTTGTCCCCTCTCCCGCTCGCGGGAGAGGGCTAGGGTGAGGGCGCAAGCGTGTTGATACCGTCCAATATGAACCACACTATAAGCAACGCCATCGACCGCATCCGCCGCCACCGCGTGGCCGCCACCGTGGCGTTTTTAATGGTCTTTCCCTTCCTCATGCCCTACGAGGCATTGGCGGTCAACATCCTCATTTTCGGCCTGTACGCCGTGGGTTTTAACCTGCTGTTTGGCTACACCGGCATGCTGTCCTTTGGCCACGCCGCCTTCCTGGGGGTGGGCAGCTATCTGGCGGGCATCGTGGTGGTGCATGCGGGCTGGCCATGGTGGGCGGCCATCGTCGTAGGTGTTGTGGCCTCCTGTTTCGCAGGTTTGGTGATTGGTTATATTGCCATCCGCACACGCGGCATTTACTTCTCCATGGTCACCCTGGCATTAGCGCAAATTGTCTACTATGCTTTTTACAAAGCCGACGACTGGACGGGGGGCGAGAACGGCCTGCGCGGCGTGAAGGTGGAGACCATCAACCTGCCCGGCATCAGCATCGACTTTATGAACCCGCTGAACAAATACTATGTGATCCTGGTGTTTGTGGCGCTGGCACTGTGGTTTGTCTCGCGCATTCTCAGCTCGCCTTTTGGGGCGGTGATCGAGGCCATCCGCGAGAATGAAAAACGTGCCGCGGCTTGTGGCTACGACGTGGCGCGCAGCAAGCTCTTGGTGTTTGTGCTGTCTGCTGCCATCTGCGGCCTGGCCGGTGCGCTGCGTGCATTGCACCTGTCCATCGTACCCATCGACTCTCTGCACTACCTGCAATCAGGCCACGCCGTGATGATGTGCCTGCTGGGCGGCATGGGCACCTTCATGGGGCCCTTTGTCGGTGCAGCCGTGTTTTTGTATCTGGAAGACGTGGTCACCAACATCACCAAATACTGGATGGCCGTAACCGGTGTGATTTTTATGTTTTTTGTTCTGTTCTTCCCCAAAGGCATCTGGGGCACCGTGCTGGACTGGACCACCCGTTGGCAGCAAAAGATCAAGGGGGCGGCATGAGCACCACCCCTATTCTGGAAGTTAACGCGGTCTCGCGTTACTTTGGCAAGTTCCAGGCGCTGCACAACATCAGCACCCGTTTTTACAGTGGCGAGTTGACGGCCATCATTGGCCCCAATGGCGCGGGCAAGAGCACTTTTTTTAACGTCATCAGCGGAGGCATACCGCCCAGCCAAGGCCAGGTGCTGTTTGAGGGGCGCGACACGACGCACCTGGCGCAGCACGACTATGCGCGTATGGGCATTGCCAAAAGCTTTCAGATCACCAATGTGTTCAAGCAGCTCAGCGCGCACGAGAACGTGCGCGTGGCCCTGCAAATGCAAAGCGCACGCTACCAAATCTTCAAGCCGCGCAATAGCTACGGCGAGCTCAATGACCGCGCCGATGCTCTGCTGGCGCGTGTAGGCTTGGAGGGCAGCCGCAACAAGTTGGCCGGTGATATGGCCCACGGCCAACAACGCTCGCTGGAGGTAGCCATGGCGCTGGCCTGCGAACCCAAGCTGCTGCTGATGGACGAGCCCACCGCAGGCATGTCGCCGCAAGAGACGGTGGTGATGATGGACCTCATCACCCAGATGGCCACCGAGCGCACCATTATTTTGGTAGAGCACAAAATGAAACTGGTGATGGGCCTGTGCAAGCGCCTGCTGGTGCTGCACCACGGCGAGCTGCTCGCCGAGGGCACGCCCGACGAGATTAAAAGCAACGCCGAAGTCAAGCGCGTGTACTTGGGTCAGAACTAATTCCATTTCTACATCATTAATGTCTAGGCGCGAAGCCGCAGACAGTGCTGTAGCACGGCAAGGCGACGCAACAACGACAGTAATGATTTAGGAATGGAATAGCATCATGCTTAAAGTAGAACAACTCAATGCCTGGTACGACCGCAGCCACGTCGTGCAAGGCCTGGATTTTGAAGTCAAGCAAGGCGAGATCGTCACCCTGATGGGCCGCAACGGCGCGGGCAAAACCACGACCTTGCGCACCATCATGGGCCTGCTGGACAAATGCTCTGGCCGCGTGCTGTTTGACGGCCAAGACATGCTGCCGCTCAAAACCCACGAGCGCTTTCACAAAGGCCTGGCCTATGTGCCCGAAGACCGGCGCATTGTCGCCAGCCTGAGCGTGCTGGAGAACTTGCAACTGGGCCTGATAGCCAGCAGCAACCGAGGCGATATGGACGCCATGGTGGACGAGATAGCCCAAACCTTCCCGCGCCTCAAAGAGCGCTTGCACCAGGACGGCACATCATTGTCAGGTGGCGAGCAGCAAATGCTGGCCATCGCCCGCGCCATGATGGCCAAGCCCCGCATGATCTTGCTGGACGAGCCGTCTGAAGGCATCATGCCGATCCTGGTGGATGAGATGTTTGAGCTGTTTGCCGACATGCGCAAAAAAGGCATCACCATCTTGCTGGTAGAGCAAAACGTAGAGCGCGCCCTGGGCATCTCCGACCGCGCCTACATCCTGGACCAAGGCCAGATCGTGCACCACGGCAGCGCCAAGGACTTGCTGGCGGATGCGGAGATTCAGGAAAAATACTGCGCCGTGTAGTGCGGCGTTGGATGTTTGCACGCCCAGGCGCGTGGTTGTAGGCCCTGGTGCTTGTACTTCCACGTGGCTTGCACGCCCTGGCGCGTGGTTTGGACGGCTACGCGGCTGTCCTCCGTGTCGGCCTAGGGCCGACTACTCCCCCTTTATGCCGCTACGCCGTCCAAACCACGCACCAGGGCAGCGACCATGGTGGGGCCGCGTTGGTGCAAAACCCGCCATGCGGACAGCGCGTGTCTGCATGGACGGTGAAACGCCCACCATGCTGGAAAGACAGTGTCTGCGCCAGCGGTGGAGCACTCACCACGCTGGCAAGATCAGGTCGGTGGCGCACTTTGCGCAGCCGCATCAAGGGGGAGGAGTTCGCCCTAGGCCGACACGGAGGACAGCCGCGGAGCTAAGTGCGCCGCCGACCTGATCCCGTACAAAAGCAAAAGCAAAAAACAGCCAAGCTTAAAGCGACAGACCTCGCGAATGCCATAGCACCGCAAAGAAATGACAGGTGCTGCCGCCCAGCACAAACAAGTGCCACACAAAGTGCGCATAGCGCACGCGGTTGTCCAGCAAAAACACCACCGCGCCCAAGGTATAGCTCAGCCCGCCCACCACCAGCCAGACCAGCCCCGCAGTTGATATGCGCTCCATCAGCGGCCCGGCGGCGATCACCGCCACCCAGCCCATGCCCACGTACAAGCCAGTAGACAGCAAGGGATGTTTAAACCGGTTCAGCCACTTGGCCGTCACGCCCACCGCGGCGGCAGCCCACACAATGCCAAACAGCGTCCAGCCCCACACCCCGTGCAGTGCGCCCAGCATGAAAGGCGTGTAACTGCCCGCAATAAAGAGATAAATGGCCGAGTGGTCCAAGCGGTTGAGGTGCACTTTGGCCCGCCCCTCAGGCAGCGCGTGGAAGATGGTGGACACCAGGTACAGCAGCATCATGGTGCCCGAGAACACACACACCGCTACCACGTTGATAGCGCTGCCCTGCGCCGACATATGCGCCACCAAAATAGGCAGAGACGCTACCGCCAGCAAAAACCCCAGCCCGTGGCTGATCGCGTTGGCGATTTCTTCGCCCATGGTTTGAGGGCGCTCCATCAAAATTGCTTTCATCACAATGATTTTAGGGCTTATGTGGTTTGTCTGCTGCTGTTGTATTTTTTAACATGTTGAAAGCATCTAAAAAAATATATCAACTAAGTGTCGGTCAGCGCCTACCCGGCGCATGGTGCCGAGCAAGGGCTGGCATTGCTCAGCGCTATGGACGGCAGCTACGAAGCCAGCACCTTGGCCCCCTACCAGCCCCTTGCCGTAGCCCGCGCCTACCTGCTGCAAAAGCACGGCAACCGCGCCGCTGCACTGCAAAGCTACACCCATGCACTCACGCTCACGCGGCATGCTGCGCAGCGCCACTACCTGCAAAAGCAACTAGATCTACTACAAATTTAATAGCTTCTCCCGCGATATTCTATTGATCTACAGCCCTAAACGGTATATATTTTCTACATGCATGCGTGGGCATGCGCTCCAGAAATTTTTGATGCTTAAAATTATTTTTTTCATTCTGACCATCGCCATCGGCGCACTGCTGATTTATGCCACCAGTCGGCCCAATGCGTTCAGGGTGGAGCGCAGCACAGTCATCGCGGCGCCGCCTGAAAAGATATTCCCGCTGATCAACGACCTGCACCAATGGGAGCCTTGGTCGCCCTGGGAAAAGCTAGACCCAGCCCTTAAGCGCAGTTACAGCGGCGCTGGCAGCGGGCTGGGCGCAGTGTACGAGTGGCAGGGTAATAAAGACGTAGGCCACGGCCGTATGGAGATTACCCAGTCCACCGCGCCCACCCACGTCGTGCTCAAGCTGCATTTCATCAAACCGTTTGAAGCCCACAACACGGTGGAGTTTGTGCTGAGCAAAGAGGCGGGTGGCACCCGCGTCACCCAGGCCATGTACGGCCCCAGCCCCTTCATAGCCAAGCTGATGGGCTTGGTGTTTAGCATGGACAAAATGGTGGGCAGCAAATATGAGGAAGGTTTGGGTAATTTGAAAGCGCTGGCTGAATTGAAGGCACTTGCCGGACGCTCCTGATACCGTAGCTGCTCCCGCAATATTTTAAAGGGCTACAGCCCGATATTGCGTAGTGCGCTCGGTTTGGCCTGGGGTACTCATGCCACAACCTCCCAATGGCCGCCCTTGCGTGGGCCGACGTACTTCAATTTGCCAGCTTTCACCAGTTTGGCGCTGGCGCGGTGAACCGCACTGGGTGATTTACCCAGTGCCACCGCAACTTCTACGATGGTCATAGAGGGGGGTTGGCTTTCAAGAGTCGCAGTTTGGGAGCCTGCGGGTTCACCAGCTGGATGCCTGCTCCCCCGTGGGCGGGCGCAGGCAGACGGATCTACCGCTCTGGACTGGCGGGTGGCCATACAACGCGACTACTCACTAAATAGTAGCACTCCATCTAAGCAGGCCAGTGGGGTACATAGGCAGACGCTAAAAAATAGTATTTTTCAAGTGGTCAGGCTGCTTTGGGCCTGAAACCTGCCGGACAGACCTCCCGCCAGGTATTCTCTACAAACTAGACACTATTTATTTAATAGCTGCTCCCGCAACATTTACGGTGGCTACAGCGCGATAGGCATCTTAAAAACGGTTCCCAAACCGGTGAGTTTGCGGTTTTCAGCCAGTTTCCAGGCTCACAGAGGCTTCCAATCGCTCCAAAACAGAATTTTTGATTGATTTTTAAATGAAATAAGCTGTTAGCCAGCATAAAATATACCTAAGAAGCTACGCAATGCATAGCGCGCAGATTTGCTTGAGGTAAGGCCTGAGTGGCCTTGGTGGCTGAAAAAGCGGCTGAACCGTCCAAACCATACCGGGAATCCAGATTATGGGCATTCCCCTGTGTACCCCACTGGCCTGCTTAGATGGAGTGCTACTGTTTAATGAGTGGCCATGTTTCCAGATGGCCCGCCGACCCAGGGCGGCAGAGGCATTGGGCTGCGCCGCCCCGTGGGGGAGCAAGCATTGCCGAGTGTTTTTGCAGCTACCTCGTTCGTAAGTCGCTGATTCATAAGACCGCAATAGTTACTCCAAACTCCCAAGTGGATTGCACAGGCTTTGTGTTTACTGTATAAATAACCAGTTATCATAAAGCCTCTATGCCGTCCCTCGCTCTTGCTCTTCCTGTTACCCATGCCAGCCCCGCTCTTGGCGCATTCGCCCATCTGGACGCGGTGTGGCGCGCCAATGAGCTGGCGCCGTCGCAGCAGCCTACGGTGGGCTCGGGCTTTGCGCAGCTGGACGCAGAGCTGCCCAATGCGGGTTGGCCTACGGGCGCGCTGATCGAGATTTTGCAGACCCAGGCGGGCTCGCATGAGTGGCGGCTGCTGCTGCCTGCCCTGCGCGCCTGTGGCCAGCAGGGCCGCATCGTGCTGGTGGGTAGCCCGCATTGGCCTAATCTGGCGGCTTTGGCCAGCATGGGGGTGCCTAGCGGCAACCTTATTTTGGTAGAGGCCAGCCAGCCCGCCGAGCGCCTGTGGGCGGCCGAGCAGGTGCTGCGCTGCCGCGAGGTGGCCGCGCTGATGGTGTGGCTGCCCCAGGCGCGCTCTGAGCAACTGCGCCGCCTGCACCTGGCCAGTGCCAGCCATGCCAATGGCAAGCCGCGCCTGGTGTTTGCGTTTCGTCCGGTGCAGGCGGCGCAGGAGTCGTCTGCCGCGCCGCTGCGCCTGCGCCTGGCCAGCGGTGAGCGCCAGCAGTTGGAGGTGCAGATCATCAAACGCAAAGGCCCGGCGCTGGATACGCCCTTGCAGATTGCGGCGCAGTTGCCTGCGGTGCTGGCGCTGCGTAGCGGTGTGCATGGCAGCGGTGCGAACAGCGGCGGCTTGCATGGCAGCGGCTTGCACAGCAGCAACGTGCGCGGCGGCGCGGCACAGCCCAGCACGCCCCCTGCTACGCCTGCACACACCCGCTTGCAGCGCAACCCACTGCCCCCACGCCCGCCAACCGACGCTCTGATTTTGGATGTACCCCATGCTGTGGATCGCACTGCCGCCCCACGACGAAGCCGCAAGCACCCTGCCCTCGCCATCGCTTGACAGCCCCGCCCCTGCGCCTGACGTGCAAGCCCTGAGTTGGTGGGCTTTGCAGTTCAGCCCCCGGGTGACGGTGCTGGAGGGCGCGGTACTGGTAGAGGTGCAGGCCAGCGAACGCCTGTTTGGCGGGCGCAAGGCCTTGCTGGGCCGCATGCGGCAGGAGTGTGCCGATTTGCAGGTGGCGCGCATGGCGGTAGCGCCTACCGCGCTGGCGGCGCGCGGCTTGCTGCGCTGCATGCCGTGTGCCGCAGCGCCCGCCTTGGCAGAAGCGCCCGCCCGCGCAAAAGCCAACTCACAAGCCCAAGCAAACACACACGCAGCATCACAGGAGCAGGCCAGCACGGCCCCGCCGCCGCCCAGCGTCGCTGTAGCCGCCTGCTCACCACGCCAGCTCGGCGCGGTACTGGACGCTTTGCCCATTAGCGCCCTGCTAGCCACGCAGCCCCACGCACCCACCTTGCAGCGCCTGGGCTGCGAGCGGCTGGGCCAGCTGCGGGCCCTGCCGCGCGGTGGCCTGTCGCGCCGCTTTGGTGCCGCACTGCTGACCGCGCTAGACCAAGCCTATGGGCAGCAAGCCGAGCTGTACCCGTGGGTCGCACTGCCCGAGCAATTTAGCCTGCGGCTTGAGTTCAATTCCCGTGTTGAAGTAGCCGAGGGCCTGATGTTTGGGGCCCACCGCCTGCTGGGCAGCCTGAAGGCCTGGCTGACCGCGCGCCAGTGCGGCATCACCGGCATCTGCCTGCACTGGGAGCATGACCTACAGCGCCGGGGCGATGCCAAGGCGGGCAGCCTGGAGGTACGCACCGGGCAGGCCACGACCGACATGCAGCACCTGGCGCGCCTGCTGGCAGAAAACCTGGCCCGCACCGCGCTGCTAGCCCCCGTGGTGGCCATCACGCTAGAGGCCTTGGCGGTAGAGTCACTGCCTACCGCATCGGCCAGCTTGCTGCCCGATGATGTTGAAAGCGGTGGGTCGCTGCAGCAACTGCTGGAGCGACTGTCAGCCCGCCTAGGCGCGCAGCGTGTGCTGACGGGACATACCACGCCCGACCATCGCCCGCAGCGCATGCAGGCGTGGGTGCCCAGCACCTTGGCTGGCGCAACGCGCGCTGGGGGTGCGATTCAAAGTGATGAGGCAGTTGGGGTTTGCTCCCTCTCCCTCGGCGAGAGGGCTGGGGTGAGGGGTGGCGCACGAAGCGGCCTCACTGAGCAAGGCATCACCTCCAGCCCTCACCCTAACCCTAACCCTCTCCCAAAGGGAGAGGGGACAAGCCCACATCACTTTGAATCGCACCCACGCGGTGGGGCAGGTAGCCCAAAGTCTGGCAAGCAGCCCACAGCGCAAAAAGCACGCAAAGCGCTCGCCACACCCGACCACTGGGCCAACTACCCCTGCTGGATACTGCGCCAGCCCCTGCGCCTGGCCGTGGTCAAAGACAAGCCCATGTACCAAGGGCCGTTGCAACTCATCGCTGGCCCAGAACGGATTGAAACCGGCTGGTGGCCCGAGGGCGCGAGCGATAGCGACCTGACCCAATGCAGCGCACCTCACGCATTCTCCGTTCGGGCTGAACCTGCCCGAGCCTTCGCGAACCCTTCGACAAGCTCAAGGCGAACGGACTTAAGCGAACAGCATGGCGACCTGACTCTGCGCGACTACTTCATCGCCAGCAGCGAGATGGCTGGCCTGCTGTGGATCTACCGCCAGCGCACTGGCCTGGCCCAGCCCAGTGCTTCGGGCGCTGTGCAAGTGGGTTGGTATTTGCACGGCATTTACGGTTGAAGGGCGCGCAGCATGAACAGGATGCGATTCAAATTGCTGGCCAGATGGCACTTGCTCCCTCTCCCTTTGGGAGAGGGCTGGGGTGAGGGTTGGCACACAAGCCAGCCTCATAAATAAAGGATAACTGGTAGCCCTCACCCTAACCCTCTCCCAGAGGGAGAGGGGACAAGCCCACATCACTTTGAATCGCACCCGCATGAACGTACCGCCCCTCAACCCCCTCCCCGCCTACGCCGAGTTGCATTCCTTAAGCAACTTCAGCTTTCAGCGCGGCGCATCGCACCCCGAAGAGCTGGTGCAGCGCGCCCATGCCCTGGGCTACAGCGCGCTGGCCATTACCGACGAATGCTCCATGGCGGGCATCGTGCGTGCGCATACCGAGGCCAAAAAACTCGGCCTACAGCTACTGATTGGCACCGAGCTGCGCATCGAGATGCCCGGCTCAACCGCCGAGTTTTGTACCGTGGTGCTGCTGGCCCGCAACCGCAATGGCTACGGCCAACTGTGCGAGCTGATCACCGCCGCGCGCGCAGGCCACGCCAAGGGCGAGTACCGCATTGAAATGGATGACTGGCCTGCAGGCCCCCACAGCGCTCAAGACATGCATGGTGCTCAAGGCCCAGATGGTTCTCAAGACACGCATGGCGCGCACGTCCCCGCAGGCACTCCCGCCTTAACCGACGTGCTGGCCCTGCTGCTGCCCCGGCGCGATACGCTGACGCGCGAGGCCTGCGGTGCCAGCTTTGAATCCATCCACCGCGCGGCCATATGGCTAGCCCAGCGCTTCCCACAGCGGGCCTGGCTGGCTGCCCAATTGCTGCTGCGGCTGGACGACACGCTGTGGCTGCACAAGCTGGGCGAGGTCAGCCGCCTCACAGGCGTGCCACTGGTGGCCACGGGCGGCGTGCGCATGCACCTGCGCTCGCGCAAGCCCCTGCTGGACGTGATGACCGCCGTGCAGCTAGGCCAGCCGGTAGCCGATTGCGGCCTGGCCTTGGCACCCAATGCCGAGCGCCATCTGCGCTCGCGCCTGCGCTTGGCCGCTATGTACCCCACAGCCTTGCTGGCGCACACCGTGCAGATAGCAGCGCAATGCCAGTTCAGCCTGGACGAGCTGCGCTACGAATACCCCGAAGAAGTGGTGCCCGCCGGTGCCACGCCCGCCAGCTACCTGCGCCGCTGCACCTACGAGGGAGCGGGCACGCGCTACCCCGGCGGCATACCCGCCAGCGTGCAGCAGCAGGTAGAGCATGAGCTGGCCTTGATCAGCGAGCTGAAGTATGAGAAGTATTTTTTAACGGTCTACGACATCGTACGCTTTGCGCGCAGCCGCCACATTTTGTGCCAGGGGCGCGGCTCGGCGGCCAACTCTGCCGTGTGCTACTGCCTGGGCATTACCGAGGTAGACCCGTCCCGCATGAGCACGCTGTTTGAGCGCTTTATCAGCCGCGAGCGCAACGAGCCGCCCGACATTGACGTAGATTTTGAGCACCAGCGGCGCGAAGAAGTGATCCAGTACCTCTACAGCAAGTACGGCCGCGAGCGTGCGGCCCTCACCGCCACAGCGGTGAGCTACCGCCCACGCAGCGCCATCCGCGATGTAGGCAAGGCCTTGGGGCTAGACGCAGCGCTGCTGGACAGCCTGGCCAAAAACCACCAGTGGTGGGACGGCAAAGCCGTATTGCCCGAGCGCCTGGCCGAGCTGGGCCTGCAGAGCCACAGCCGCGCCCTGCAACTGCTGATGGAGCTCACAGGCCAGCTCATCGGCTTTCCGCGCCAACTCTCGCAGCACCCCGGCGGCTTTGTGCTGACGAGCGACCGACTGACGCGCACGGTGCCCGTCATCCACGCCAGCATGCCCGGGCGCACCACCATCGAGTGGGACAAAGACGATATCGACGCGCTGGGTTTGCTCAAGGTAGACGTGCTGGCCCTGGGCATGCTCAGCGCCATCCGCCGCGCGCTGGATTTGATGGGCCAGTGGCGCGGCCAAGTATTCCAAATGCAAGATATCCCCGCCGAAGACAGCGCCACCTATGACATGGTGTGCCAGGCCGACACGGTGGGGGTGTTCCAGATCGAGTCGCGCGCGCAGCAAAGCATGCTGCCGCGCCTACAGCCGCGCTGCTTTTACGACCTGGTGGTGGAGGTGGCCATCGTGCGGCCCGGCCCCATCCAGGGCGGCATGGTGCACCCGTATTTGCGCAGGCGCCAAGGCCTGGAGCCGGTGCACTACCCCAGCGAGGCACTCAAGGCCGCGCTAGAGCGCACGCTGGGTGTGCCGATCTTTCAAGAGCAGGTAATGCAAATCGCCATGCTGGCCGCAGGCTTTAGCGCCGACGAGGCCGACAGCCTGCGCCGCTCCATGGCCGCCTGGAAAAGGAAGGGTGGCGTGCACAAGTTCTACGACCGCATCATCACCGGCATGACAGAGCGCGGCTACACGCAAGAGTTTGCCGAGCAAATTTTCAGCCAAATAGAAGGCTTTGGCGAATACGGTTTTCCCGAAAGCCACGCCGCCAGCTTTGCCCTCTTGGTGTACGCCAGCTGCTGGATCAAACGCCACGAGCCCGCCATTTTTTTAGCCGCGTTGCTTAACTCCCAGCCCATGGGTTTTTACGGCCCTTCGCAGTTGGTACAAGATGCCCAGCGCCATGGTGTGCAGGTGCGCGCTGTGGACGTGATGCACAGCGACTGGGACTGCACGCTGGAGCAGCCCAGTGATGCTGGCGGTAGCGATAGCGCTGGCGCTGGCATGGCAACGCACCACGCCACACACCGCTCCGCTACGCCGCACCGCGCAGCTACGCCAAAGCCCGCTGCGCAACACTGCGCTGCACAACAGCCCAACACACAACGACCCATCCAGCAGCAACCCGCCATTCGCCTGGGCCTGCGCCTGGTCTCCGGCCTCAAGCAAGCAGTGGCCGAGCGCATCGTGTTGGCGCGCAGCAAGCACCCGTTTAGCAGCACGCAAGACTTGGCCTTGCAAGCTAACCTGGACGCAGGCGACTTGAAAGCCCTGGCCAGTGCCGACGCGCTGGCCAGCCTGTCGGGCCACCGCCGCCAGCAGGTGTGGGATGCCTCGGCCCTGCATGCCGCGCCCGCCCTGCTCAAAGAAGCCCCGGTAGATGAAGACTTTTTAGAACTGCAAGCCGCATCCGAAGGCGAAGAAGTGGTGTTTGATTACGCCGCCCTGGGCATGAGCTTGCGCAAACACCCAGTAGAGCTGCTGCGCCCCCTGCTGGCGCGCCAACGCCTCAGCACCGCCGCGCAATTGCACGATGCACCCAACGGCAAACTGGCCCGCGCCTGCGGCCTGGTCACCATGCGCCAGCAGCCCGCCTCAGCCAAAGGCGTAGTCTTCGTTACGCTGGAAGACGAGAGCGGCACCGTCAACATCATCGTCTGGAAAAGCGTCAAAGAGAAGCAGCGGCAAACCCTGCTGCAATCCAAATTGCTGGCAGTGTATGGCCAGTGGCAGCGCGAGGGCGAGGTGCGCCACCTGGTAGCGCAGTACCTGGTGGACATGAGCCACCTGCTAGGCCGACTGAGCACCACCAGCCGGGATTTCAGGTAGCGCAGGCACCATGGCATGACAGATGCAGTGCTTTTGATATGCATGAACCAGTGACCTATCAAACTGCGTGGTTTATGTTACATGTATCCGCGAAACCATGAAGTCCAGTCCTATCGGCCTAATAGGTGTAGGCGGCAGCATGGTTCAAGTGGACGACCCTATTGGGGAAATACCTATTAAAGCAAATACCGTGGAGGGCAGGGCTTTTTCGGTATCACAAAGCGTGGTTTAATAGGTACGATTCGGCATGCCCTAGCACAGCATTTGCAGCGGTACGTGAATCAATTTGACTGCCGCTACAGCATCCGTAGCGCATTGGGATTTAATAATATTGACCGCTCTTTGGTCGCACTGAAAGTTATTGCAGGTAAGCGTTCGATTCATTCGCATTCACCACGAAAAGCAAATATTCTGAGACTTTAGCCATGGCAATCAAACTTGAAGAAGTTACGACTGATATAACCCTCGAACTTGACGAGGAAGTGATTTCCATTGCAGATTACAAAAAGGCATCGGATAGTTTTTTGGATTTAGTCAAGGAGCTGTCTAAGAGTATTGCCGATGCCAAAATCTCTGAAAGTGATTGGCAAGTAAAAGTTTATGCTGGAAGCATCGGTGTAGGTGTTTTACCAAGCCCAACGAATGTCTACGCCGATCAAGTCCGCATGGCTATGGTTGATGGAATTAAATCTCTTTCTAAAGGCATTCGACCTATTGAATTTACTGACAAAGCCATCGGACATGCCAAGTCCTTAGCATCCTTATTCAAAAAGGCAGGGCTAACAAAACCCAATGTCCGCATCTGGTCGAAGCGTGAAGAATCAGTAGATATGGATCGCATGATTGCAACTAATGCCGACAGTTTGCTGGAATCCTCTTATGAAGAAGATGGATCGGTAGATGGAATACTCGAGAGATTGGACGCTCACGGGACGCTGGGTTTTGTTGTTTATGATGTTATTGATGAGAGAGCCGTACGCTGTGAAATATCGGAAGCAGACATCCCACTGGCTTTAAAAAGTTTTAGGGAGCGTATAGAGGTAATAGGAAAAGTTAAATATAGAAAAGATGGAATGCCTGTAAGTATTCAGGCATCAAAAATCATCAACTTTCCTAAAAAGAGCGAAATACCAAGCCTGACTGAAATGCGTAATATGCTTAACGGAATTGCTGCATGAAGCGTATTGTTTACTGGGATTCCGACGCTTTTTTGAGAATTATCAATGATGACGGGATGAACCCCTCAATAGAAAATCAAGGATGTCAAGATGTATGGGCGGCGTGCCAAAAAGGAACGACGCACATAGTCACTTCAACATTAACGATCACAGAGGTGCTGTACAAAAAGGGAACTCCCAAGTTAGACCCGAAATTTCGTCCTACACTAAATAATTTCTTCCTTCAAGATTTCATGAGCTTAAAACCACTCACTCGTGAAATTTCAGAGTTGGCACGCGATGTTGTTTGGGATTCAAATATCATGCCAAAAGATGCCATCCATGTAGCGACTTGCGCATATTTCAGAATTCGCGAACTTCACTCATTCGATGGAAATTTGGTAGGCAAACAAGCCATTACGGTAAATGGCTTCACAATTACCGTGTCCAATCCTCGCGCTCAAGCGCAAACGGAAATTGGGCTATGAAATCAACCCACGAAATCTAAGGGAGGCGGAAATAGTCGATATACCGTTTTTGGGTGCGCTTGCGGGATGCAGTGCAAGGCGCTCTGAGCGCCGTGTGGCGAGCCACACAAGCGAG
>JAYVGI010000232.1:0-36108 GCA_043772355.1 Polaromonas sp. | reverse complement strand
TATTGCCAAAGGGCTGCACTTTGATCACGTCTTTGTAGGTCAGCGCGCCTGCGGGCAGCGACTCGCGGATGCCGCCTGCGTTCATGATGGCCAGGTCGGCCTTGGCGCGTTGCTGCATCACGCTGGCAATGAACACGCCCAGGTTGGTGGGCTGGGCGCGCACTACTGCGCGGTCGCCTTCCAGCTTGCCGTCGGACTGGCCCACCACCACGTCCAGTGCGGCGCGGCCTTTGTCTTGGTAGGGCTTGAGAAACTCCAAAGTCGCCGGGTCTTCTTTGATCTCTTGCGTGGCAAACACTTTTTGGTCTTTGCCGTCTGCGGCTTTCACGGTTTTTTTCAGGTTGATGGGAATCAACTCATACTTCATCAGCTTGAGTTCGCTGCCTGCGTATTCAAAGTCTGCCCGGCCGACATACTTGCCCCACTCGTGGGCTTGCACAATCCAGGCACCGTTTTGGCGGTCGGGTTGGCAGGGGCCGCCGGGTTCGTAGGTCTCGTTGCGGGTGAGCTCGGTGAGCATGCACACCGGGTTTTGGCTGTGACCGCCCACGATCAAATCAAAGCCCTTCACCTCGCGCGCCATCTCCACATCGCCCTCGGCGTTCACGCCGCGCGCGCCGCCCGTGTAGTGGCCCATGTGGGTGGCGGCTATTACGACGTGGGCTTGGCTTTTCAGCTCGGGCATGAGGGCGGCGGCCTCGCGGGCGGGCTTGCGAAACTCCACGCCTGCGATATTGGCGGGGTCCACCATCTTGGCTGAGTCGTCGGTGGTGAGGCCTACGACAGCGATTTTCAAACCACCTCGGTCAAACACTTCGTAGGGCTTGGCAAAGCGTTTGCCGTCTTTGTAAATATTGGCCGACAGCATGGGAAAGCCTGCCCAGGCAATTTGCTTGGTCAGCACGGTGATGGGTTTGTCAAACTCATGGTTGCCAAAGGTCATCGCGTCATAGCCCAAGAGCTTCATGCCTTTAAAGTCCGGCTCGGCATCTTGCGTGTCGCTCTCGGGCACGCCGGTGTTCACGTCGCCACCGTCCAGCACCAGGGTGTGGCCGCCTGCGGCTTTGACCTCGGCGCGCACACTGTCCAGCAGGGTCTTGCGGGCGGCCATGCCGTATTCACCGTCGTTGTTTTTCCAGAAGCGGCCGTGGTGGTCGTTGGTGTGCAGCACGGTGAGTTTGACGGTGGCGGTCGGTGGGCTCTGCAAGGGTGCGTAGCTGCCTTGTGTCGCGCAGCCAGCCAGCCACAGGGCTGCTAGCGCAATAGGTAGAAAACGGTGTGGCGATGTTGGCATGGCACAGGCTCCACAAATAAATAAAAAAGGTACGGGGTGAGATGGATACCATTGTAGGCATGCAAACCTTAAGCCCCCTCGCCGCCATTGTTGTGCAACTCCCCGCCGTGGGCACCCAGGTGCTGCGTGGCCAGGTGCTGCTGGTTTTAGAGTCCATGAAGATGGAGCACGAGGTGCTGGCCGCGCAAGACTGCGTGGTGCGCGAGCTTCTTGTCAAGGTGGGCGAGGCGGTAGCGGAAAACCAAGCGCTATTAATGTCGGAGCTGCTCCCGCAATATTCTAGAGGGCTAGAAGCCGAAAAGATTGTTGAGAGCAGGTCAACATCGACGTTAAACCAGCAAAATGACCTGCGCAGTGATTTGCAAAAGGTAGTGGCACGGCACGCCTTCACTCTAGACATCCAGCGCCCCGAAGCGGTGGTCAAACGCCACGCTTTGGGCCTACGCACCGCGCGTGAAAACGTGGCCGACCTGGTGGACGCAGGCAGCTTTATCGAATACGGCGCGCTGGCGGTTGCTGCGCAAACCCAGCGCCGCAGCGCAGACGACTTGCAGGCCAACACCCCGGCGGACGGCATCATCACCGGCATAGGCACGGTAGCAGGCCGCGCCTGCGCGGTGCTGGCCTACGATGCCACCGTGTTGGCGGGTACACAGGGCATGCGCAGCCACCAAAAGACCGACCGCATGATCGACATCGCCTTGGCGCAAAAGCTGCCCGTGGTGCTGTTTGCCGAAGGCGGTGGTGGCAGGCCTGGTGACACCGACATGCCCATCGTGGCGGGCCTGCATGTGCGCACCTTCGCCCGCTTCGCCCGCCTGCACGGCCAGGTGCCGGTGGTGGGCATAGCGGCACGGCGCTGCTTTGCTGGCAACGCCGCGCTGCTGGGCTGCTGCGATGTGATTATCGCCACCCGTGACAGCAACATCGGCATGGGCGGCCCGGCTATGGTGGAAGGCGGCGGCTTGGGCAAGTTTGCGCCCGAAGCCATTGGCCCCAGCAGCGTGCAAAGCGCCAATGGCGTGATCGATGTGCTGGTGGACGATGAAGCCGCGGCGGTGCGCGCGGCCAAGCACTACTTGGGGTTTTTCCATTCGGAAAGCCCACCACCTGTAGCCTCACCTTCTGGTTCCTCAACCCCTGTAACCTGGCCTCCTGGCTCCTCGAACCCCATTTGGCGCTACGCCGACCAAACCCTGCTACGCTCTGCCGTGCCAGAAAACCGCCTGCGCACCTACGACGTGCGCACGGTCATGCACGCGCTGGCAGACGAAGCCAGCGTGCTGGAGCTGCGCGCTGGCTTTGGCAAAGGCATCGTCACCGCACTGGCGCGCGTGGCGGGCCGCACGGTGGGGATATTGGCTAACAACAACCAGCACCTGGGCGGCGCGATAGATGCCGAGGCCGCAGACAAAGCCGTGCACTTCATGCGCCTTTGCAACGTGCAGGGCTGGCCGCTGGTGTCACTGGTAGACACCCCCGGCTTCATGGTCGGCCCGGACACCGAGCAAACCGCCCAGGTGCGCCGCGCCAGCGCCATGTTTCTGGCCGCAGCCCAGCTCAAAGTCCCGTTTTTCGCCATCGTGCTGCGCAAAGGCTACGGCCTGGGCGCCATGGCCATGACCGCAGGCGGCTTCCACGCCCCGGTGTTCACCGTAGCCTGGCCCAGCGGCGAGTTTGGTGCTATGGGTTTGGAAGGTGCCGTCAAGCTAGGCTACGCCAAAGAGCTGGCCGCGCAGCCCAGCGACGCGGCGCGCGATGCCCTGTACCAAAAGTTGGTAGACGACCAATACACCGCAGGCCATGCACTCAACATGGCCGCTACGCTGGAGATTGACGCGGTGATAGACCCGGCGCTGACGCGGGATTGGTTGGTGCGCGGGTTGGGTACAGCGGCATAGCCTGTTTGAAGATGACGGGCCTGGCTTACGTAGCGTGGCCGCAATGTGACCAAGGCAGATGCGCAATCCCCCAACAGCGTGCGCAAAATGACCAAACTAGTCAATCAAAAGCGCAATCAGAGTTACTTTAAAGAACCAAATACTTTGCGCAAAATATCGCTGCCCGTACCAATCGGATCTTGGCGAATTTTCTTTTCTTCTTCACCGATCACCAAGGGTTTGGCGCATCGGCAGCTTCTGGACTAGGTGGTATCCATCATGATACCTGCCTCGTGGCAGAGCGTGTGCGGGAAAGCAAATGGGGTCAGATCAAAATTCAGGACAACCATCCATTCGGAGCGCGCAACACCACAACGAAATTTTGCTCTGACCCCCTTTGCGCAGGCTCCGGCGATTACATGGCTTGCGTACACAGTCACTCATAAAATAGTAGCACTCTATCTAATAAAATCAGTGAGGTACAAAGGATAACGATGCAAATTCATCAGTTTTCACCTTCTGGCGTGCCCAGCCGCCTTTTTGACCCGTTTGGCGACGACAACCGGCTCCCAAGGATAATCTACACGCTATGTATTGCGTAGCTACTTCCGCAATATTCTAGGAGGCTACAGCCTAATGAGCACCTAAAAAATCGGTTGAAATCACCGTTTTGGAGTGTGTGGAAGCTCGAAAACCGCTTGAAGACCGCGCATACGGCGCTTTGGGAGCTATTTTTTAGGTGGCTATCAGGCTGTAGCCATCTAGCATATTGCGAAAGCAGCTACGAAATACATAGTGCCTATTTTGACCTGAAGGCTCTGCCTGCGGTCAGCTTGGCAGCTTGGCGGCATAACGCGGCTAAATTGCCTCCAATATACTCGTTTGGAATCGTTTCCCCATGTACCCCAATGAGTTTATTAGATGGAGTGCTACTATTTAGAGAGTGGCTGGGTTGCCGAGCAGGGTAGTCGCCGGAGACTACGCAAAGGGGGGGGGCAGAGCAAAATTTCGTTGTGGCGTAGTGCGCTCCGAATGGATGGTTGTCCTGAATTTTGATCTGACCCCATTTGCTCTCGAACCGCATTTGCTCTCGTCGGCGAATCAGGGCGCGCTACAAAACCTCGCAAGCGGTGATTGAGCGTGGTTGTGATGCAAAAAATGGAGAAAGGCGCGCGGTGCAAAAGTTAGTCGAACTACTACCGAAATTCGCGCGTGTTTTCGTAGTTTTTTGCACAAAAGCAACTTCCTCAATCGCCGCAATGTGACCAAGGCAGATGCGCAATCCCCCAACGGCATGCGCAAAATGACCAAACTAGTCAATCAAAAGCGCAATCAGCGTTACTTTAAAGAACCAAATACTTTGCGCAAAATATCGCTGCCCGTACCAATCGGATCTTGGCGGATTTTCTTCTCTTCTTCGCCGATGACCAAGTACAGGCCGTCCAGGGCTTTGCCGGTCACGTACTGCTGGATGTTGGCGTCTTCTTTTTTCACCAAGCCGAGGCTGGCAGCTTTGCCGCCAAAGCTGTTGTATTTCTCTGCCAAGCCCACTTTTTCCGTGGCTTTGGTGACGATGGGCAAAAACTCGATGTCCAAGGGGGTACGGGTTTTTTCGGCGAAGAAGGTGGTGACCGAGGTGTCGCCGCCAGTGAGGATGTTTTTAGCATCGCCCACGCTCATGGCCTTGACGGTGGAGACCAGCAAGTTTTTCGCCATGGGCATGGCTTGCTCTGCGCCCCGGTTCATCGAGGTGACCAGCTCGTCCACGCGCTTGCCTTGGCCCAGGCGCTTCATGAATTTACCGGCATCTTCCAGATAGCCGGGCAATGGAATGCGAACTTTTTCGTTGCCCAGGAATCCATCTGTTTTGCCCAAGATGCCAATGGCCGCCAAAGCGCCTTTTTCAAGAGCCGCTTTCACGCCGGAGCTGGCGTCGGCGTTGCTGAGGTCACCCAAGGAGAGCGCGTAGGCGTGCTCGTAGGTGGCGGTGATCAACAATGCCACGGAGGATGTGCCAATATGGTTAAACTGTCTACGATCCATGATGAACCTCGCTATGATAAATAAGAGTCGCTATCTTGCCCTAGTTTCTGCTTGCTTGGCAATCGGGTTGATGCTGTCATCCTGTAGCAATGTGTCGGAGTTCACGGGGCCAGCGCCAGAGTCGACCATGGTGTTGCTTGATGGCACTAAACACAGTACCAGTGCCATGAAAGGCAAGGTCACTTTGGTGAACTTTTGGGCCACCAGCTGCACCACCTGCGTAGCCGAAATGCCGCAAGTGATCGCCACGTACAACCAGTTCAGCGCCCAAGGCTTCGATGCCGTGGCCGTGGCCATGAGCTATGACCCACCCAGCTATGTGGTGAATTTCGCGCAAACCCGCAAGCTACCCTTCAAGGTGGCCATCGACAACACGGGCGCGGTGGCCAAGGCTTGGGGGGATGTGAAGCTTACGCCCACCACCTACCTCGTCAACAAGCGCGGCGATATTGTCAAGCGCTATGTGGGCACGCCAGATTTTGCGGCGATGGGGTTACTGATTACGCAGTTGCTAGCTGAGAAGGCCTGATCCCGTGCAAAGCTAAGTGCGTCGCCGACCCGATCCAGTACAAGCCCAGCCGTTCAAGGCAACCGCGTGTACTGCGCCGCCAGCGCCATGAAGGCATCCAGGTGCGGATCCATCTGCGTCTCTTCCTGCAAGATAGCGGCCACCTCAGAGGCCAATCTAGCCGCCAAACGGGCATCTAAAAACAGCAGACGCGAGCGGCGGGCCAGCACATCTTCTACCGTGCGGGCATATTCATAGCGCGCTGCAAAACGTACCATCGATTCGATCAAACCACTTACCCCCGCACCACCCAGTTCGTGCTTGGCACCGGGCAGGCTCTGCACCGTGCTGGCCTCGCTGCCGTACAGGTGCAAGCCGGGCGGGGCGCTTACGCGGGTGCTGGTGGGTTGCGCGCCTACCAGGGGCAGGTGCACGGTCACGCCGCCTTTTTTGGCCTCCAGCAACTGGGCCTCAAAGGCATGGGTCATCACGTCTTCGGCCATGGCGCGGTAGGTCGTCCACTTGCCGCCTGTTACCGTGAGCAGGCCCGACTTGCTGACCAAAATGGTGTGCTCGCGGCTCAGTGCTTTGGTGTTGCCGCCGTCGTCGTCTTGCGGCTTGACTAACGGGCGCAGGCCTACCCAAATCGATTTCACATCGCTGCGCTGCGGCGCGCGGGTGAAGTACTTGGCTGCCTCGCTCAATATAAACTGCACTTCTTCGGCAAACGGCGTGGGCTCGCGGGCCAAGTCGTTGCGCGGCGTGTCGGTGGTGCCCAAGATGACTTTGCCCAGCCAGGGTACGGCAAACAGCACGCGCCCGTCCTGCGTTTTGGGTACCAGCAGGGCGTGGTCGCCCGGGAAAAACTCGCGGTCAATGACGATGTGCACGCCTTGGCTGGGGGCCACCATGGCCTTGACCGGGCGTTGCATGCTCTGGCCGTCTTGTTGGCGAAACTCGTCTACCCACACGCCGGCGGCGTTGATCACGCAGCGCGCTTTGATGGCGTAGAGCTTGTCGGTTTCGCGGTCTTGCACTGTGAGGCCGGTGACTTTACCGCCCTCATGCGTCAGTTGTTTGGCAGCGCAATAGTTGACCAGCAGCGCGCCTTGGCGCACCGCAGTTTTGGCCAAAGCCAAGGCCAGGCGGGCATCGTCAAACTGGCCGTCCCAGTATTTCACGCCGCCTGTTAGGCCTGCGGGTTTGGCGGTGGGCAGCAGCTCAAGTGTGCGGCTTTTGCTTAAAAATTCGGTAGGGCCAATGCCCGCCTTGCCTGCCAGCAAGTCGTACATTTTCAAACCCACGCCGTAAAAGGGCGTTTCCCACCAGTGGTAAGACGGCATCACAAAGGGCAGGGGTTGCGCCAGGTGCGGTGCGTTGGACAGCAAGGTGGTGCGCTCGTGCAATGCCTCGCGTACCAGGCTGACATTGCCTTGCGCCAAATAGCGCACACCGCCATGCACTAATTTTGTGGCGCGTGAAGAGGTGCCTTTGGCAAAGTCGTGGCTCTCCAACAGCACCACGCTAAAACCCCGCGCTGCAGCGTCTAGCGCCACGCCCAGGCCGGTAGCACCGCCGCCGATGATGGCCACGTCGTACGTGCGCGCATCGGCAAGCTGCGCCATTAAGGCGGCGCGCTGCGTGGGATGGGAGGGTGTGTGCAGGGCCATGGGAAACTTTGGTAGGGGAATGCAACCCTAAAGACAGCGCATGCGGCTATAAAAAATCAACATAGAAACGAAAATTCCGCAGTGACCGTGCGAAGACTTTCTTCGCACGGCCCCTATGTGACAGCGCCTGAGTATGCCTCAGTGCGCGTGCGCATGACGCACACGCAATGGCTTAGCGCGTCTTGCCGTTCTTCCACGCATCCAGCAGCGTGTCGTAGGCAATGGTCTCACCCTTTGGCTTCTCGTTGGCCAGCTTTTTCCATGGTGCAGCTTTGTCGCTCAGGTATTTGGCGGGGTCGCCCTTGGGGTTCATCTTGGGGGCGCAATTGGCCATGCCTGCGCGTTCCAAGCGGGTCATCACCTCATCCATCTCCTCGGCCAGGTTGTCCATGGCGGCTTGTGGCGTTTTCTCACCCGTCACAGCTACGGCTACGTTTTTCCACCACAGTTGTGCCAGCTTGGGATAGTCGGGCACGTTGGTGCCGGTAGGTGTCCAGGCTACACGCGCAGGGCTGCGATAGAACTCGACCAGACCGCCCAGCTTGGGGGCCATGTCGGTCATGGCCTTGGACTGGATGTCCGACTCGCGGATGGGGGTTAAACCGGTGATCGTCTTTTTAAGCGACGTAGTTTTGGCCGTGACAAACTGCGCATACAGCCACGCTGCGGCCACTTTGTCGGGGTTGTGGTCTTTAAAGAAAGTCCACGAGCCCACATCTTGGTAGCCGTTTTGCATGCCTTGCTTCCAGTACGGGCCGTTGGGGCCGGGTGCCATGCGCCACTTGGGTGTGCCGTCGGCATTGACCACCGGCAAACCGGGCTTGATCATGTCGGCCGTGAAGGCGGTGTACCAGAAGATTTGCTGCGCGATCTGGCCTTGTGCAGGCACCGGGCCTGCCTCACCAAAGGTCATGCCGATGGCTTCCTTGGGCGAGTACTTCTTCATCCAGTCAATGTACTTGGTCAGGGCGTACACGGCGGCTGGCGAGTTGGTAGCACCGCCGCGCGACACCGATGCGCCCACCGGGTTGCAACCGTCGGCTGTGGTGCGAATGCCCCACTCGTCCACCGGCTTACCGTTAGGAATGCCAATGTCTGCCGTGCCCGCCATCGACAGCCAGGCATCGGTAAAGCGCCAGCCCAGCGACGGGTCTTTCTTGCCGTAGTCCATGTGGCCATAGATCGGCTTGCCGTCGATGTTCTTCACGTCATTGGTAAAGAAAGCCGCGATATCTTCATACGCGCTCCAGTTGAGCGGCACGCCCAGGTCGTAGCCGTATTTTTTCTTGAACTGCTCTTTCAGTTCAGGCTTGGCAAACAGGTCGGCGCGGAACCAATACAAGTTGGCAAATTGCTGGTCGGGCAGCTGGTACATCTTGCCGTCCGGCGCGGTGGTAAAGCTGGTGCCAATAAAGTCTTTGAGGTCCAGACCGGGGTTGGTCCACTCTTTGCCTGCGCCGGTCATATAGTCGGTCAGGTTCAAGATTTTGCCGTAGCGGTAGTGGGTACCGATCAAGTCCGAGTCGCTGATCCAGCCGTCGTAGATGGACTGGCCCGACTGCATCGAGGTTTGCAGTTTTTCCACCACATCGCCCTCTTGAATAATGTCGTGCTTGACCTTGATGCCGGTAATTTCCTCGAAGGCTTTGGTCAGCGTTTTGGATTCATATTCGTGCGTGGCGATGGTCTCGGACACCACCGAGATTTCATTCACCCCTTTGGCCTTGAGCTTGGCGGCTGCCTCGGTAAACCATTTGAGCTCTTCGGTCTGCTGCTCCTTGGTCAGGGTTGATGGCTGGAACTCATTGTCGATCCACTTCTTGGCCGCTACAGCCATGGGCGACGCAGCCGGTGCTGCCGGTGTGGCCGCAGGTGCCGGTGTAGCCGCCGGTGCAGCAGGTTCTTCTTTCTTCCCGCAAGCAGAGAGCGCCAGCACAACGGCGGCGGTCAACGCGGTATAGCGTAGTTTCTTCATCGGTTATCTCCTCAGTACTTTGCTTCCCCAAAAGCAGTGGGTGACCGCGGCCCTGGGGAAGCAAGGGGCCGGATTACCAGGAAAACTAATTTAGCCGCGTCGCATCACGAGTGCCAGTAAACCCATGGACACCACAAAGCTGATCCAGATCGAAGGGTCAGCCGCCAAACCCAGCCAGCCAGCCAGTTTGCCGCTCAGGCCGATAAAAATAAGGTTCACATACGCGGCAGACAGCAGACCAATAAAAAGCCTGTCGCCGCGCGTAGTCTCCAAAGGCAGGAATCCTTTGCGCAGCGTCGTGGGTGATTTGATCTCCCACACGGTCATGCCTACGAGTGTCAGCACGATACAGGTAAAAAAGACTGCGACAGGCAGCGTCCAAGCCATCCAGGCAAACATACAAATCTCCTGTTAGACGCGACCCATCGCAAAACCTTTGGCGATGTAGTTGCGCACAAACCAAATCACAATCGCGCCGGGCACAATCGTCAGCACGCCCGCCGCTGCCAAAGTGGCCCAGTCCATGCCCGAGGCCGATACCGTACGCGTCATGGTGGCCACAATCGGCTTGGCGTTCACGCTGGTGAGCGTGCGCGCTAGCAGCAGCTCGACCCAGCTGAACATGAAGCAGAAGAAGGCGGCGACGCCCACCCCGGCTTTGATGAGGGGCAGAAAAATAGTCACGAAAAATCGGGGAAAAGAGTAACCGTCGATATACGCCGTCTCATCAATTTCGCGCGGAATGCCACTCATAAAACCTTCCAGAATCCACACCGCCAGCGGCACGTTAAACAGCAAGTGCGCCAGTGCCACGGCCAAGTGCGTGTCCATCAATCCCACCGTGGTGTAGAGCTGAAAAAACGGCAGCAAAAACACCGCAGGCGGTGTCATGCGGTTGGTTAGCAACCAGAAAAATACATGCTTGTCACCTAAAAAGCTGTAGCGCGAGAACGCGTAGGCTGCAGGCAAGGCCACGGTAATCGAGATCACGGTGTTAATCGCCACGTAAATCAGGCTGTTGATGTAACCCGAGTACCAAGAAGGGTCGGTCAAGATAGTCCTGTAATTAGCCCAGGTAAAGTTCTGCGGAAACAGGGTGAAGCTGGCTACGATCTCGCTGTTCGTTTTGAACGACATATTGACCATCCAGTAGATGGGCAGCAAAGCGAAGATGATGTAGGCGATGAGAAAGACGCTGCGTTTTTGAAACTTGGGTTTATGCATGGTTGCCCTCCTTCTCGGCTGTGCCCACACGCTGCATCCAGTTGTACAAAATAAAGCACAGCAGCAAGATGATCAGGAAGTAAATCAACGAGAAAGCCGCCGCCGGGCCCAGGTCAAACTGGCCCACCGCTTTTTGCGTGAGGAACTGGGACAAGAAGGTGGTGGAGTTGCCCGGCCCGCCACCGGTCAGCACAAAGGGCTCGGTATAGATCATGAAGCTGTCCATAAAGCGCAGCAGCACGGCGATCATCAGCACGCCGCGCATTTTGGGCAACTGCACATACCAAAACACGGCAAACTTGGAAGCCCCGTCAATGCTGGCGGCCTGGTAGTAGGCGTCGGGAATCGAGCGCAAACCGGCGTAGCCCAGCAAGGCTACCAGCGGTGTCCAGTGCCACACGTCCATCAGCAGCACCGTCAGCCACGCATGGGTGGCGTTGCCGGTGTAGCTGTAGTTGATACCCATACCTTGCAGCGCAGCGCCCATCAAGCCAATATCTGCCCGGCCAAAGATCTGCCAAATGGTGCCCACCACGTTCCACGGGATGAGCAGCGACAACGCTACGATGACCAAAGTGGCAGAGGACTTCCAGCCCTGCGCGGGCATCGACAACGCCAACAGGATGCCCAGCGGCAGCTCGACTGCCAGCACGGCGAATGAGAAAGTGAGCTGGCGCCATAGCGCGCCGTGCAGCTCTTCATCGCGCATCACTTTGGCAAACCACTCAGTGCCCACAAACACCCTGCGCTCAGGAGAGATGATGTCTTGCACCGAATAGTTCACCACCGTCATCAGCGGCAAAATGGCAGAAAACGCCACGCACAACAGCACCGGCAAGATCAGAAACCAGGCCTTTTGGTTGACCGGTTTGGTGGTGGTGCTCATGCCACGATCTCCTCGTCTTTGTAGATGCAGGTGTGCTCGCCCAGCACACGCAGCCACACGGTATCGCCCTGTTTCCACTGCGCTGCGTCGGCGGGCAAACGCGCCTTGATGGTGTGCCCGGCGAGGCCGGCACTCAAAATAATATGCGTGCCCACGTCTTGCACTTGCGACACGGTCATGGGCAGCGCGCCTGCGGCGTTTTCGGTCGCCAGCGACAGATATTCAGGCCGTATGCCGAGTTGGATGTCCCCATTGGGCAGCTCTCGCCCTGCGGGCAAAGCCAGCGCCCTACCGGCTATGCGCACCGTGCCCATCTCCACCTGGCCAGGCATAAAGTTCATGCCCGGTGAGCCAATGAAGTGGCCTACAAAGGTGTGGCTGGGGCGTTCAAACAAATCAGCTGCCGACCCCATCTGCACCGCACGCCCACGCGTCATCACCACCACCTGGTCGGCAAACGTCAAGGCCTCCACCTGGTCGTGCGTCACATAAATCAGGGTGAGCTTCAGTTCGTGGTGAATTTGTTTGAGCTTGCGGCGCAACTGCCATTTCAGGTGCGGGTCAATCACCGTCAGGGGTTCGTCAAACAGCACGGCAGACACGTCGTCGCGCACCAGGCCACGGCCCAAAGATATTTTTTGTTTGGCATCGGCCGCCAAACCCGCAGCGCGTTGGTTGAGCTGACCGCCCATCTCCAGCATCTCGGCTATCGCGCCTACCCGCTTGTTGATTTGCTCTTTGGGCATCTTGCGGTTGCGCAGCGGGAAGGCCAAATTCTCAAACACCGTCATGGTGTCGTAGATCACCGGGAACTGGAACACCTGGGCGATGTTGCGCTCTTGCGGCGTGGCGCGGGTGACGTCTTTGCCGTCAAAGCGCACACTGCCTTGGGACGGCGCAACCAAGCCCGACATGATGTTGAGCATGGTGGTTTTGCCGCAGCCAGAGGGGCCGAGCAGGGCGTAGGCACCACCGTCTTCAAAGGTCATTTTCAAGGGCAGCAGCGCATAGTCGCTGTCTTGCATGGGGTTCTTTTGGTAGGCGTGGGCCAAGTCAAGCTCTATGCGTGCCATGCTAGCGCCCTCCGCCGCGCACGGGGGCCTGCACCAGCAGGCCACGGGCATCGAATAAATAAACGTGCAGGGGGTTGAAGTACAGGGGCAGCGCAGCGCCCAAGTCAAAGTGGTGTACGCCAGTGAGCTGGGCTACCAGCTCGCCTATGGGCGTCGACGCATGCACAAAAGTATCAGAGCCCGATATTTCTGCCAGCTCTACTTTGCCCGCCAGCGCGATGTCTCCTGGCCTGGCTGCTACGCTGATGGCGCTGGCGCGCAGGCCTACGGTGAGTTGCTGCAACGCGGATGCCGATGCCGAGGCGGGCAATGCCATCGCCAGCAAGGGGCCACCCTGCAACTGCACGCCTCCAGCGCCCACATGGGCCTCAAGCAAGTTCATCGGCGGATCGCTGAAGGCGCGGGCCACACGCAAAGAGCTGGGTTTGTGGAACACCTCGGCGGTAGGGCCGTACTGCAGCAGCTCGCCTGCGTCCATCACGGCGGTGTAGCCACCCAGCAGCAGCGCCTCACCCGGCTCGGTGGTGGCGTAGATCACAGTGGAGTCGCCTGCTGCAAACAAGGCACTCAGCTCATCACGCAGTTCTTCACGCAGCTTGTAGTCCAGGTTCACCAGCGGCTCGTCCAGCAGCATCAGGGGTGCGCCTTTGGCCAGCGCACGCGCCAGGGCAACGCGTTGCTGCTGGCCGCCCGACAGCTCGGACGGGTAGCGGTCTAAAAACATCTCAATGTGCAGCTTGGCAGCCAGCTCGCGCACGCGCTGCTCAATGTTCTTTTCGCCGCGCAACTTCAAGGGCGAAGCAATGTTGTCGTGCACCTTGAGCGAGGGGTAGTTGATGAACTGCTGGTACACCATGGCCACATCGCGCTGGCGCACGGGCATGCCGACTACGTTGTTGCCGTCCACCAGTACGCGCCCCGCCGAGGGCACATCCAGCCCGGCCATGATGCGCATCAGGCTGGTTTTACCGGCTTGCGTTGCGCCCAGCAACACCGTCACAGCGCCGCTGCGGGGCGCCAAGTCCATGTCGTACAGCCACACCTGCGGCCCGACTTTTTTGCTGATTTTCTCCAGACTCAACTGCATGGACACACCCTGGTATGGTTGTGCATAAAATCACAACGGTTACTTTCGATTCGGATGATTATTGTTCGTTGCGGCTCGTTTTACTGCTATCGTTTACCCTGAATTATTCGTTTTGTTTCGTTTTTACATGTTTTTAATAACTTTTCGATTGAAAATACCCCCATGAACCCTAACCCCCGACAAATGACTTTGCTGACCGTGGTGCGCGCGCAAGGCTCGGTCACGGTGGAGCAACTGGCTGACAAGCTGGGCGTGACTTTGCAAACCGTGCGCCGCGACGTGCAGCGCCTGGCCGATGAGGGGCTGCTGGCGCGCTTTCATGGTGGCGTGCGGGTGCCAGGCTCTACGGTAGAAAATATTGCACACCAACAGCGCGAGAGCCTGCACGCGCTGGGCAAGGCGCGCATTGCCCGCGCGGTGGCCGCTGCGGTGCCCAATGATTGCTCGCTGGTGCTCAATATTGGCACCACCACCGAGGCCATTGCCAGAGAGCTGGTGCACCATGAAGGCCTGCGCGTGATCACCAACAACTTGAACGTAGCCACCATCTTGAGCGCCAACGACAAGTGCGAAGTGATCGTGGTGGGCGGTGTGGTGCGTGGCCGCGACCGGGGCATCGTGGGTGAGGCGGCGGTCGACTTTATTCGCCAGTTCAAGGTGGACATCGCGGTGATCGGCATCTCGGGCATCGAGTCCGATGGCACCCTGCGCGACTACGACTATCGCGAAGTGAAAGTCTCCCAAACCATCATCGCCTGCGCCCGCGAGGTGTGGGTGGCCGCCGACATCAGCAAGTTCAACCGCCCGGCGATGGTCGAGGTGGCCAATCTGTCCCAGATCGACCGCTTGTTCACCGACGCTATGCCGCCCGAGCCCTTTCCCACGCTGCTGGCGCAGGCGCAAACGCGCTTGGAGGTGTCGCCCCTTGACGCTGTGTGACCAGGAAATTTTGGCTTCATCGGGTTGGCTCCATAGTTTGGATCCACTAAAATTTTTAAACACCACTCTTTAAGCGCTGCACCACCATGACCTATCTGCTCGCACTCGACCAAGGCACCTCCAGCTCGCGCAGCATCGTGTTTGACGCGCGCGGCCAAACGGTGGCTACCGCGCAGCAAGAGCTGACCCAAATCTACCCCCAGCCCGGCTGGGTAGAGCATGACCCGATGGAGATATGGCGCACCCAGCTGGCCACGGCGCGCGAGGTGCTGGCCAAAGCGAATATCCAAGCCGGCGCCATCCGCGCGATCGGCATCACCAACCAGCGCGAGACCACCGTGGTGTGGCACCGCAAAACCGGCCTGCCCGTGCACCACGCCATCGTGTGGCAAGACCGCCGCGCCGAGCCCACCTGCGTTGCGCTGCGACAGCAGGGGCTGGCGGAGGTGATTCAGCGAAAAACCGGCTTGCTGGTGGACGCCTACTTTTCAGGCACCAAGCTCAAATGGATTTTGGACAACGTGCCCCGTGCCCGCCAGCAGGCAGAAAACGGCGAGCTGGCCTTTGGCACGGTAGACAGCTGGCTGATGTGGCAGCTCACCGGCGGCAGAGTGCACGCCACCGACGTGAGCAACGCCTCGCGCACCATGCTGTTTAACGTGCACACCAATGCATGGGATGCCGAGCTTTTAAAGGCGCTGGACATCCCCGCCAATATGCTGCCCGCCGTCAAACCATCGAGCGCGATGTATGGAGAAGTGAACCCCGACTTGCTGGGCCACGCCATACCGATAGGCGGCGTGGCAGGCGACCAGCAAAGCGCCCTGTTTGGCCAAGCCTGCTTCAAGGCGGGCATGGTGAAAAACACCTACGGCACCGGCTGCTTCATGCTGATGCACACCGGCGAGAAATTCCAAACCTCCACCAACGGCCTGATCACCACCAGCGCAGCGCAAATAGCCCCCACGCTGGTCGCTTCGCGACCTGCGCTGCCCCCCGAGGGGGAGCGGTCTGGCTTGGGGCGACCCTTATTCGCCCTGGAAGGCAGCGTGTTTGTAGGCGGCGCGGTAGTGCAGTGGCTACGCGATGGCTTGCGTGCCATCCAGGGCAGTGGCCAGGTGCAAAGCCTGGCCGAAAGCGTGCCCGACTCGGGGGGGGTGATGATGGTGCCCGCCTTCACCGGCCTGGGCGCGCCCTACTGGAAACCCGACGCACGCGGCACCATCACCGGCCTCACGCGCGGCAGCACGGTAGCGCACATCGCGCGCGCCGCGCTGGAGAGCATTGCCTACCAAAGCGCCGCCTTGCTATTGGCCATGGGCCGCGACGCCGTAGCCGCAGGCGGTGCGACTGTAGCCGAGCTACGGGTAGACGGCGGTGCGTGTGTCAACGATTTGCTGATGCAGTTTCAGGCCGATCTACTGGGCATCCCGGTAGTCCGGCCCGCCATCACCGAGACCACTGCGCTAGGCGCGGCCTACTTGGCAGGCCTGTCCACAGGCGTGTACCGAAGCACCGACGAACTCTCCACCCTATGGCGCGCCGAGCGCCGCTTTGTCCCCACGCTGGACACTGCGCGGGCCAAAGAGCTGATGCAGCGCTGGGAGCATGCGGTGCGGCAAACGAGTTGCTAGGCTTCTTTTGGTGCTTGGATGATCACTACATAATTCATAGCTGCTTCCGCAATATTTTATTGGGCTACAGCCTGATTTGCCTGTAAATACTACTCGTTGAATCGGTAATTTTAATCTTTCCGTGCTCAAGATACCGCTCGAAGCGGGCTGGCTGGCGGCAGCTCGGGAACTTGTGCTGCAAAAATCCTGCGCAAACACGCGCGGATACCGTCAGTAGCGCCACAGCCTTGTGCACCGCGCGCCTTGCTCCAGATTTTTCATCCCAAGCACGCCGAACTACCGCTGAACTGGCGTTGCGTCGCGCTGTGGTGCGCGCAGGGGCCCCTGTTGCAAACTGTTTGGTTGTCTGGCCCAATTGAATATTGCGGGAGCAGCTACGAATATGGTAGTGAACTGCATTCCACGTATGCACTTAGGGAGATGGGAAAAACCAATATCCCGTTGATCGATCCTCTCTGCCGCCCTTATTTTGGGTCTATGTGATTTGGCGTGGGTTGCGCCGTGGTGGGGGCATCAGTGGGCGGACTGCTTCACCTTGAACAGCGCATCCAGATGCATCGGCTGGTCTGGCTTGGCGGGTTGCTTGAAAACATCGTTACTCGCTAAATAGTAGCACTCCGTCCAAGCAGAACAGTGGGGTAAACGGGGTGAGTCTAATAATTGATAACTTTGATCGGTTTACAGCTTCTGTGACGGGCAACGACCTTTTTTGCCACCAAACCAGGATTACCGGCGCCCCACGAAAACCTGAATGCTATGTATTACGGAGCTGCGAAATTATATTTCTTGCTGGCTAACGGCTCATGAACACAAAAAACAGCTCCAAATAGACGTTTTCGAGCGCTCGGGAAGGCCCTGGGAGCCTGAGAGTCGGCTGGAAACTGCAAATGCACCTGTTTGAGCGCTGTTTTCAGATTTTATCGGGCAATAGCCCCTAATAAGCATAGGGGCGTTGCTATGGAATAAGGAGTGCCTGTTTTGCCGAAGATGGGCGGTGGACGGTCTGTGGGGCAGGTTTTCGGTGCACAGCGGCTCCGTACGGTAAAAAACTTCAATTTTGGGTCTTCCCCTATGTACCCCACTGCCCTGCTTAGACGAAGTGCTACGATAAATAGAGTGACCAGGTTGCTGCAGTGCAAACCCCCGCAGCATGCGACACAGACCTGAGCGGATCGCCAAGGCAGCACCCGCCACCCTGCCAGCGTGTCGCACAGACAAAGATGCACCACCAAACTCAACCCGGTCACACCACTGGCGCGGGACAAAAGCGACCCAGCCCGCAAGCGGTGATGCAGTGTGGTCGTGATGCAAAAACTGGAGAAAGGCGCGCGGTGCAAAAATTAGTGGCGCTTTTAACGAGATTCGCGCGTGTTTTCGTAGGTTTTTGACAGCGCGACTTCCTCCATCGCCGCAACGTGGCCAAGGTGGATGCGGAATCTTCAGCTTGGCCAACTACGGGTAGACTCAAGCGCCATGCAATTCACTCAAGACATTTCCCGCCGTTCGCTCTTGCACACCTTGTCTGCCACCGCGCTGGCGGCCTCTGGTGTAGCCTGCGCACAAACCGCAAATCCTGTTGCACCTCCCGCTGCACCCGCCGCAGCACCAACCAGCAAGTCCGGCCCGCGCCTGCGCTTGATCGGTCATACCACGCTGGCCCACAAACTCCAATTCCAAGGCACCACAGTAGGCGGCCTGAGCGGGCTGGACTACGACAAAGAGCGCGGCGTGTACTACGCTATCAGCGACGACCGCTCTGACATCAACCCCGCGCGCTTCTACACCCTCAAGCTCCCCATCACCGCTGACAGCGTAGGCGCGCCAGAGCTGCTCAAAGTCACCACCCTGCAGGCCCCCAACGGCAAGCCCTACCCCAACCGCCGCAACGTGTCACCAGATAGCCCTGAGGTACCCGACCCAGAGAGCATTCGCCTGCGCGCGGCCACCAACACCTTGTACTGGACCAGCGAAGGCGATGCACGCCACGGCTACGCGCCGTTTATCCGCGAGATGCGCCTGGACGGCAGCTACGCCAGCCAGGTGCCCGTGCCGGCGATGTTTGCGTTTGACAAAACCGGCAAGAGCGGCGTGCGCGACAACAAAGGCTTTGAGGGCTTGAGCTTTACGCCCAGCGGCGACACGCTGTGGGTGGCCATGGAGGCCGCGCTGGTGCAAGACGGCCCGCTGCCTGCAGTGGGCGTGCCCGGTGGGCCGATTCGCATCACCCAGTTTGCCACCCACAGCGCGCAACCGTTTCGCCAAATTGCCTATATCCCCGATGCGACTCCCTTTGCGCCCAGCTTGGCTGGTGTGTCGCCGTCGGCTGGCCTTACGCCCGGGGCCATGGCAGACAACGGCGTGAGCGAGATCTGGATGGCGTCAGAGACCGGCATGCTGGTGCTGGAGCGTGCCTGGGCCTATGGCGTGGGCAACTCGCTGCGCCTGTACTGGATCGACACGGATGATGCAGATGACGTGCTGGGCATGCCTGCGCTGCTGGGGGCCAAGTTCAAACCCGCAGACAAAGTGCTGCTGCTGGACTTTGCCAAAGCCGGTTTGCCGCGCTTGGACAATACGGAGGGCATGACGCGCGGGCCTACGCTTGCCAACGGCAACCCGACCTTGGTGTTCGTTAGCGACGATAATTTCAACATTGGCCAGACCACGCAATTTGTAGCGTTTGAATGGCTGGCCAACTAGGTCACACACCCACCGGGTCACCTCGGACAAACAAAAGTACGTATGAACGACAAAATAGCATTTATCGGCGGCGGCAATATGGCCAGCGCCCTCATCGGCGGGCTGATTCGCCAAGGCATGCGGCCCATGCAAATCATGGTGGTAGAGCCGCAACCGGAGCAGCATGCCAAATTGAAAGCTGACTTTGGTATCGAAGCCTTCAGCAACCCCAACGCAATGCTCAGCCAAGCCGAGATCGTGGTGTGGGCCGTGAAGCCGCAAATTTTCAAAGAAGCCGCGTTGCAAACCCGCTTTCACACCAAAGAGGCGCTGCACTTTAGCGTAGCCGCCGGTATCCGCTCTGACAGCATGGCCCACTGGCTGGGTACCGAGAGGGTGGTCCGCAGCATGCCCAACACACCGGCCTTGATTGGCAAGGGCATTACCGCTCTGTATGCGCGCCAGGCCGTTACGGCAGACGACCGCCAAGCGGTGGAGCGGGTGATCCGTAGTACGGGTGAACATCTGTGGATGGACAACGAAACCCAGCTTGACGCAGTCACCGCCCTGTCCGGCTCAGGCCCAGCCTATGTGTTTTTCTTCATAGAAATCATGACCAAAGCGGGCATTGACATGGGCCTGCCCGCTGCACAAGCCGCCCACTTGGCCAAAGCCACCTTCGCGGGAGCGTCCAAGTTGGCGGTGGCTTCGACGGAGCCGCCCGAGTTGCTGCGCATGCGCGTCACGTCCAAAGGCGGCACCACCCATGCAGCCATCACCTCGATGCAACAAGACAATCTGGACACCCTGTTCATGCGCGCCATGCACGCCGCGCGGCGCCGGGCTAAAGAACTAGGCGACGAGTTTGGCGCTTGAAAGCACGGGAGCTTGGCATTTACCAGCTGTTTATTCAATAGCTTCGCCCGCGATGTTTTACTGGCCTGTGGGCCAATTTGCCTTCAATTTAACTAGACCGGCTTGGTGTCGATAAAGCTTTGGCGCAGAGCCAGCTTGTCGTCCAGCTTGACCAAGTTGGGGTAGTCGGCGCGCCAGCTGATCTGCGGAAAGCGAAAGTCCAGGTAGCCCAGCACACAGCCTACAGCGATGTCGGCCAGGCTAAAGTGCACACCCGCGCAGTAGGCCTTCTCGCCCAAGCCGTGGCTGATGGCTTTGAGGCTGGTGGTAATTTTGCCCATTTGACGGTCGATCCACGCTGCACTGCGCTGCTCGGCGGTACGACCGGCCCAGGTAGCTTCCAGGCGCGCCAAAATAGCGGCATCCAGCACGCCGTCGGCCAAGGCCTCCCAGGTTTTCACTTCGGCGCGCTCGCGGCCCATGGAGGGGATCAGCTTGCCCACGGGGGACAGGGTGTCGATGTATTCCACAATCACACGCGAGTCAAACAGCGCCTCGCCGCCTTCCATCACCAAGCAGGGCACCTTGCCCAGCGGGTTGGATTCGCTGATGGTGCTGGTGGCCGACCACACGTCTTCTGCAACAAACTGAAAATCCAGTCTTTTCTCTGACATGACGATACGCACTTTGCGTGCGTAAGGGCTGGTAACTGCGCCGATGAGTTTCATGGTGTGACTGCTTCTAAGAAGGTTATGCGTTGTGCTTTATTTGATTTTAGGGCATTCGCAGTGAGACTAAGTCCTTTAAGACGAACCATAATGGAGCACATTTAATTACAAAATGCGAGACTTGGGGATCGCACAGGAGGCAAAACCATGAATACACCGCCCGGCACGACCGCCGCCGTGCCCCTGCAGCAGGGCAATAGCCCGCTGAGCGCGCCATTGCCTTTGGGCGCTATCGAGAGCTATCCGCTGAGTTTCAGCGCGACAGGCTCAGAATATTTTCGTATCTGGATGGTCAATCTGTTGTTGATTTTGGTCACCTGCGGTATCTACCTGCCCTGGGCCAAGGTGCGCCGCATCAAGTATTTTTACAGCAACACCCGCATTGATCACCACGCGCTGGACTTTCACGGGGAGCCCAAAAAGATGCTGCGCGGCACCGCCATAGTGGGCGTGTTTTTTCTGGTCTATTCGAAAGCCGCGCAAGTTGCGCCCATCGCCGGCCTGGTCGCTTTGGTGGCACTGCTGGCCATCTGGCCCATGCTGTTTCGCGCATCGATGAAGTTTCGCCTGGCCAATACCAGTTGGCGCGGCATGCGCTTTCGCTTTGCAGAGGCAGGCTGGACCGAGCCCTATATGTGTTTGGTGCCTCCGGCAGCGCTGTTTTTGTTGCCCGGTGCCCTACTCAGCTTGGGCGATGACGGTGCCAAGCCGCACAATGCCCTGGAAGGTGCAGCCCTGGCGGGTGGCGGCCTGGCCTTTGTGGCATTGGCTTGTTTTTTGCCCTACTTCTTTTGGCGTTTAAAGCGCTACCAGCACAACCACTACGCCTGGGGCGCACTCAAAAGCGAGTACCGCAGCGGCGCATGGGACACCTACAAAGTCTTTGGCACCACCGCCTTGGTGGTGCTGGGTTTGGGCGGGCTGTTTGGTGTCGCAGCCGCAGTGCTGGTGCCGACCTTGTTGCTGGGCGGTACCCCCAGGCTGGGGGGTGGCGCGCTGCTTGCGCTGGTGCCTTTGATGCTGGCCTTTTTGGTGGCGATCAATATTGCACCCAGGGCCTTCTTTACCGCCCGCATGCAAAACCTGCTCTGGTCGCGCACCGGTAACCGTTACTTTCGCTTTAAAAGCGAGCTGAGCGCCCGCAGGTTTATGGGCTTGCAGTTCAAGAACTACTTTCTAATCATCCTCACCATGGGCCTGTACTGGCCGTTCGCCGTCGTGGCCACCAAGCGCATGCAGATCGAGGCCGTTGACCTGAAAGCGCGGATTGACCTGAGCACCCTGACCGACGCGGCCCGCAAAGGTGAGCATGATGCGGCTGGCGATATGGCTGCAGATATTTTTGGCCTGGACGTGGGGATGTGAGCGTGCTGCCGCTACAAAGCTCCACGCCCGCCCACGCCATCGCGCTGCGCTATTTTGATGGCCACAGCAGCAAAGCAGCACCTGTTGCGCTATGTATTTCAGAGCTGTTTGCGCAATTGAATAATGGGCTAGACGGCGTTTTGATGCAAAAAATACCCGTCAAGAGCATCCGTTGGCCCGAGCGCACAAAGCACGGCGCGCGCATCATCGAGTTGCCCGATGGTGGCCAGCTGCATGCCCAAGACCCGGCGGCCTACGATGCCTGGGCGGCGGCCTATTTGCCCCAGGCCGAGAGCTGGGTGGTGCGCGCGCAGCAAAGCTGGCGCGGCGTGCTGGTCGCCATGGCCGCCGTAGTGGCTATCTTGGCCGCTGCCTACCAGTGGGGCCTGCCTGCCGCAGCGCGAGGCATTGCCAGGTGGATTCCGCTGTCGGTAGACGAAGCGCTGGGCCGCAACGCCCTGGCGCAGATTGACGGCACCTGGATGCAGCCCAGCCAACTACCGCCAGAGACGCAAACCCGCCTGCGCCAGCGCTTTGGCGCGGCCATGCAGGCCGCCTACCCGCAAGGCGTGCCCACCTACCGGCTGGAGTTTCGCAAGTCCAAAATTGGCCCCAACGCATTTGCCCTGCCCGGCGGCACCATGGTGCTGACCGATGAGCTGGTCAAGCTGGTGAACGACGACGAGGTGGTGCTGGGTGTGCTGGGCCATGAGATAGGCCACGTGACCCTGCGCCACGGCATGCGCCAGCTGGTGCAACTGGGCGTGCTGCAAGGGGTTTTGTCGATTGCCTTTGGCGACTACGGCAGCCTGATCACCACCGCGCCGCTGCTGCTGGGCGGCGCCGCCTACAGCCGCGATGCCGAGCGCGAAGCCGATGCCCACGCCATCCGTTTTATGCAGGCCAACCGCATCTCGCCGCTGGTGATGGTGAAGTTTTTCCAGGCCATGCGGGCCGAGCAACAAACCAAAGACAAATCCACCCCGCTGGGTATTTCCATCATCTCTTCCCACCCGGCAGACGAAGAGCGGATGGAAAAATTTCGCCAAGCGGCGCGCTAGAGGTGTGCGGTAACCCCGGCAGTGAGAAAATACGTTCTGCCGTGTAACCGCCTTAACGCATTTACGAATCACTGCTTTACCGCAGCCCTGAACGCCATTTGCAGTTACATCCCAGCCCGCTTTGTATCCCGTACCTATTTGTCCACGCATCGTCACTCCCCCATTATTTTGTAGACTACGCCTTATGTCACGCTCCACCTTGCGCATTGCGCCCTCCATCCTCGCCGCCGACTTTGCCCGTTTGGGCGACGAGGTCAAAAACGTCATCGCCGCAGGAGCCGACTGGATCCACTTTGACGTGATGGACAACCACTACGTGCCCAACCTCACCTTCGGCCCGATGATCTGCCAGGCCATCAAGCCGCATGCCAAAAGGGCAGATGGCACCGCCGTGCCCATGGACGTGCACCTGATGGTGCAGCCGGTGGACGCGCTGGCCGAAGCCTTTGCCAAGGCAGGGGCGGACATCATCAGCTTTCACCCCGATGCCAGCGGCCATGTGCACCGCAGCATCCAGGCCATCCGCGCCGCTGGGTGCCAACCCGGCCTGGTGTTTAACCCCGCCGAGCCGCTGGACGTGCTGGACTGGGTGATCGACGATATCGACCTCATCATGGTGATGAGCGTGAACCCCGGCTTTGGTGGCCAGTCTTTTATCGATAGCGCGCTGCGCAAGATCGAAGCCATTCGCAAACGCATCGATGCCAGCGGCAAAGACATTCGCCTGGAGGTAGACGGCGGCATCAAGGCCGACAACATTCGCCGCGTGGCCGATGCCGGGGCCGACACCTTTGTGGCGGGCAGCGCGATCTTTGGCAAACCCGATTACAAAGCGGTGGTGGACCAGATGCGCGCGGCTTTGCGCTGATTTTTACGCCCCCAACGCACCGTGCCGCCTGGCACCCGCAGTACCCTCGCAGGCGCAACGCAGACTTATCCTGCGCCTTTAACCCCCACGGCACACCGCCTCCCTTTATGACACAAAAATTTCACGCCGCCATCGTCGATCTGGACGGCACCATGATCGACACCCTGGGCGACTTTGAGGTAGCGCTCAACTGGATGCTGGCCGACTTTGGCCACGCGGCGGTGGACCGAGGTTTTATTGAGCGCACCGTAGGCAAGGGTAGCGAGCATTTGATACAAAGCACCCTGGATTTTGTATTGAAAAGGCCGTTAGCCATAAAGAATGTTGCGGGAGCAGCTATTAAAAATATAGTGTTTGACGATGCATTCACCAGCTACCAAAAGCATTATCTGGCCGTCAATGGGCAAGCCAGCCATGTCTATGCGGGCGTGGTGCAGGGCTTGCAGCTGATGCAAAACGCAGGCCTCAAGCTGGCCTGCCTGACCAACAAACCCACCGCATTCGCCCTGCCCTTGCTCAAAGCCAAAGGGCTGGACGGCTACTTTAGCCATGTGTTTGGCGGCGACGCGTTTGCACGCAAAAAGCCTGACCCATTGCCGCTTTTAAAAACTTGCCAGGCGCTGGGCACCTTGCCCACGCATACGCTGATGGTGGGCGACAGCCACAACGACGCACAGGCGGCGCATGCGGCGCTGTGCCCCGTGGTGTTGGTCACCTACGGTTATAACCATGGCGAGGACATTCGCCAGGTCAGCGCGATGGCGCATATCGGCTCTATGGCCGAGCTGGCGCAGTACCTGGCCTAGTTCACATTGCTGTTGGCGCTGGTTTTCTGGCCCAGCAGGGCCCCGCGCAGGGCTTCGTCTGCTGGCTTGGGGCCGAACCAGATTTTCATCAGCAAAGAGTGAAAGTCGGCTTCTTTGAAGGCATCGCCCAGGGGTTTGCCCTTGTGGCTGATGACGGTACCCGTGCCCGGCACGTAGTCCATCAAAATCACATCGCCCTGTTTGAACAGTTTGGCATCCGAGAATATTTGCCCCATCCGCACCACCGAACTGATCGACTTGGCAAACTCTTCGCGCGTGGCGTTGGCCTCCATGCCGCGTACAAACAGCTTGCCAAACTCTTCGCCGCCCACATCGCGCAGGGCCACCAAATGCAAGCGGCTGGCGGTGCTGGTTTTGATCACATCTTCGTTTTCGGTGATTTTCCCCGGGGTGTACAGACCCGCCGCATACACCTTAAATACCGCACGAAAACGTACCCCCGCGCCATTGAGCAGTAGTTTTTGCCCTCCCAAGCTCACCTCGGGCTCGTATTTGATCCCTGCAATAGTGGTTTGCGCCCCCGCGCTCGCGGCGGCCATGCCCAGCGCTAAAGACAGCGCCCACATGAAGCATTTTTGACGGATGGCCATTGGTTTGATCTCCTGTAATGACACGCCATGGTGGCACGCAATGGGGAAAAGTATGCGTGCAATAAGCTTTGCGTATTACAGGGTTTACACCGTAAGGCGGCTCTTTTGTCTCGACTGAGACGGTTTGGGGGTGCCGCTGTGTAGCAACAAGCGAGCCCCTTCCGTGTAAGCAGGACTGCCGCGTTAATTGGCGTTGCTGGTCTGCGTTTTTTGTCCCAGCAAGGCTTCTTTGAGCTTCCAGTCAGCCGGTGACTTACCCAGCCAAATATTGAGCAGGGCATTGAAAAACTCAGGCTCCTTGAAGGGCTCGCCAAACACCTTGCCCTTGATGCTGATGACCGTGCCGGTACCGGGAATCCAGTCCATCAAGATGGTATCGCCAGCGTTGACCCTTTTGTAGTCGGTAAACGCCTGGCTCATGCGCATCATGGACGGCACGATGCGGATGGACTCGTTGCGGGGAGTATTGTCTTCCAAGCCATGGATGAAGAGTTTGCCCAGCTCGGAGGCATCCACGTCACGCAGCATGGTCAGGCTCAGGCGTTTGCTGCCACCTTGGCTCAACACCTCCTGCGGTGTGCTGGCTTTTTTGCCCAAGTACAGGCCGGCGGTGTAGACCTTGAATACCGCTTTATAGCGAATACCCGCACCGTTGAGCACCAGTTTGCCGCCGCGTACTTCGACCGCATCCTCATAGGGCACACCCGCCAGATCGGTAGTGGCCGCAATGGCAGCGCTTTGAAGGAGGCACAGCGAAGCGATCACGCACAGGCTGCGGTATTTATGGGACATCGTGTTCAAGTTCATTAAGTACTTTCTAAGCCAATGGTTCTTACCAACGGTACATTCTGAACTACAGGCAATGAAGCGGTAGGTGGGAAAGCACGTACTACCAAAGAATTAACTCCACAGGCAAGTGTGATTTGCTACACTAAGGCCCATGTTCATGTTGCGTCAATACCTCAAAGCGCTTGCCAGGCTCGTTCCGAGCCGGGGAGCTTGGCTGTGGCGTAAGCCAGTCTAAATTTATTGACCGCGCGGCCACGCCGCGCCCCGCGCTTGCCTGTCAAGCACCGTTGAATGAACACTGCCATGGCTTTTATCCAGCCCCTTGGCCACCGCAATAGGACATCCCCATGATCACCGAACTTGAATTCAAAAGCCTGCAAAGCCAGGGCTTTAACCGCATCCCCTTAGTCGCCGAGGCCTTTGCCGACCTGGAAACCCCGCTGTCGCTGTACCTCAAACTTGCATACAGCAAGAACCAGGGCAAGCACAGTTTCTTGCTCGAATCCGTTGTCGGCGGTGAGCGCTTTGGCCGCTACAGCTTTATTGGTCTGCCCGCGCGCACCGTGCTGCGCGCCAGCGGCTTTGGCGCAGAGGCCAAAACTGAGGTGCTGACCGACGGCGTGCTGCAAGAGACCATCCCCGGCAACCCGCTGGATGCCATTGAGGCGTTCCAGTCGCGCTTCAAAGTAGCGCTGCGCCCCGGCCTGCCGCGTTTTTGCGGCGGGCTGGCAGGCTACTTCGGTTACGACACGGTGCGCTATATTGAAAAGAAGCTGGAAAAATCCTGCCCGCCCGACACCTTGGGCTGCCCCGACATCATGCTGCTGCTGTGCGAAGAGTTGGCGGTGATCGACAACCTCAGCGGCAAGCTCTACCTCATCGTCTACGCCGACCCGGCTAAACCCGAGGCCTACTCGCAGGCCAAAAAACGCCTGCGCGAGCTCAAAGAGCAGTTGCGCTACAGCGTGACCGCCCCGGTGGTGAAGCAGTCACAAGACCACCCGGTAGAGCGCGAGTTTGCCAAGCACGACTATTTGAAGGCCGCAGCGCGTGCCAAAGAGTTGATCGAGGCGGGCGACTTTATGCAGGTGCAGGTGGGCCAGCGCATCAAAAAGCGCTATACCGAGTCGCCTCTGTCGCTGTACCGCGCGCTGCGATCACTCAACCCCTCGCCCTACATGTACTACTACCACATGGGGGACTTTCATATCGTTGGTGCGTCGCCAGAAATCCTGGTGCGGATGGAGTGGGTAGATGCGGGTGGCGCGCAAACTGCGAGCGCCGCCGGGCCGTCCCAAGGCGCGAGGGCCCCCTCGGGGGGCAGCGCAGCTCGCGTTGTGGCAAGCGTGGGGGCGCGTCGCGTCACCATTCGCCCTCTCGCAGGCACCCGCCCCCGCGCCGCAACACCTGAGGCCGACAAGGCCACCGAAGTCGAACTGCTGGCCGACCCGAAAGAGCGTGCCGAGCATGTGATGTTGATCGACCTGGCGCGCAACGACATTGGCCGCATCGCCAAAATCGGCAGCGTGAAGGTAACCGAAGCCTTCCAGGTAGAGCGCTACAGCCATGTGATGCACATCGTCAGCAATGTCGAAGGCATTTTGAAAGACGACATGACCAGCATGGACGTACTCAAAGCCACCTTCCCCGCCGGTACCCTGACCGGCGCGCCCAAGGTGCACGCCATGGAAATGATAGACCAGCTAGAACCCACCAAACGCGGCATCTACGGCGGTGCCTGCGGCTACCTCAGCTTCGCAGGCGACATGGACATTGCCATAGCGATTCGCACTGGCATCATCAAAGACGGCACGCTGTACGTGCAGGCGGCAGCGGGCATCGTGGCCGACTCGGTGCCTGAGATGGAATGGAAAGAAACCGAAGCCAAAGCCCGCGCGCTGCTGCGGGCGGCGGAGCTGGTGGAGGAGGGCTTGGAATGAATATGAATACCAATACAAATACCGGACATCCGGACGCAGAGGACGCAAAAGTTACGCAGAGGACGCAAAAGGAATACCAAAATGTGGAAGACGACTTTTCGCACGACATTATTGGTGCTGCAGTAGAGGTGCAGCGCGTGCTGGGCGTGGGCTTGCTTGAGAGTGCGTATTCGGCTGCTTTGGCGATTGAACTCAAGGAGCGCGAGCTTTATTTTGAACGAGAAGTACCAATTACGGCGTCCTACAAAGGCTACGACTTAGGGTCGGTGTACAGAGCCGATTTTGTTGTTGAACACTCTGTCATCGTAGAGCTTAAAGCGATTGATGGACTAGCCGATGTACACCGCGCACAACTACTCACCTATTTACGTTTATCAGGCCACAAACTAGGCTTGCTCATCAACTTCCACGCCTTCCCCGTAGTCAAAGGCATCCACAGAATGGTCAACAAGCTATGAACCATTTTTTGTATTCCTTTTGCGTCCTTTGCGTAACTTTTGCGTCCTCTGCGTCCGGAAGTCCGCCCCCGTCCTCAGTCAAATCAAGGAGCCAGCCATGAAACTACTCATGATCGACAACTACGACAGCTTCACCTTCAACATCGTCCAGTACTTCGGCGAGCTGGGTGCGGATGTCACTACGCTACGCAACGACGAAGTCACCGTGGAAGAACTAGACCAGCAATTCAAAGTAGGTAAGTTTGAAAGGCTGTGCATCTCCCCCGGGCCCTGCTCACCTAACGAAGCAGGTATCAGCGTCGCAGCGATCAAGCACTTCGCTGGCAAGCTGCCCATCCTTGGCGTATGCCTGGGTCACCAGGCTATCGGCGCAGCCTTTGGCGGCAAGATCATCCGCGCGCAAGAGCTGATGCATGGCAAGACCAGCGTGATCACCACCACGCAAGAGGGCGTGTTCAAAGACCTGCCTGCGCAGTTCACAGTCAATCGCTACCATTCATTGGCAATTGAGCCTGGCACCTGCCCTAAAGAACTGGCGGTGACGGCCAAGACCGACGACGGCGAAATCATGGGTGTGCGACATACGGGCTTTGCGCACGCGGTGCGTGTAGAGGGCGTGCAGTTTCACCCTGAGAGCATCTTGACCGAGCATGGTCACGCTATGTTGAAAAACTTTCTAAATTGAGAGGGGGTCGGGAGCGGACTTCCGGACGCAGAGGGCGCAAAAATTACGCAAAGGACGCAAAAGAAGATAAAAATAAAACCAAAAAAATCTAAGCCGTCATTGTGCGATTTGAAATCGATTGATTTAGGTGAATTTCACATTTCATCTTGGTATTCCTTTTGCGTCCTTTGCGTAATTTTTGCGTCCTCTGCGTCCGGAAGTCTGCTCCCTCCCCTTCCTACGAGCGATACAAACCATGGATTTAGGTATTCAAAACATCTGGCTCTTCATCCTCGCCGGTTGGGCGCTCAACCTCACCCCCGGCCCTGACGTGTTTTACATGGTCACGCACTCGCTCAAGAGTGGTTGGCGCGGCGGTGCCATAGCCGCAGCGGGTATTACCGCCGGTTGCTTTGTGCATGTGGCTGCCGCCACAGTGGGCTTGAGCGCATTGATCACCGCATCAAGCACCGCGTTTACCGCGCTCAAGTGGGTGGGCGCAGCGTACTTGGTGTATGTGGGCTGGCAAATGCTCAGTTCCAAAGCCAATTCATCTGCTATGGATAGCGTAGCTGCTTCCGCAATATTATTTATGGCTACTGACCAAAAGAACTATAAAAAGATCTTTAAACAGGGGTTTTTTACCAATGTGCTCAACCCCAAAGTAGCCTTGTTCTTTCTAGCCTTCCTGCCGCAGTTCATCAGCCCTACCTCCGCCCATCCCACGCTTGCGTTTTTGTTTTTGGGTGTGCTGTTTATCCTCAGCTCCATCCCCATCGGCCTGGGCTACGTCGCCTTGGCCGCATGGGTCAGCCAGCGCACAGCCACTTTGCAGCGCGGCATGCATTGGCTAGAGCGGGCAGCTGGGGCGCTGTTCATCGGATTTGGTATTAAGCTAGCCCTTAGCGAAACCTCAAGTTAAAGCCAGAAAGCACCCCATGCAAATTATCGACCTGCGCAGCGACACCGTTACCCAGCCCACGCCCGCCATGCGCGCCGCCATGATGGAGGCCAAGCTGGGGGACGATGTGTTTGGCGACGACCCGACGGTCAACGCCTTGCAAGAAAAAATCGCCGCCATGCTGGGCTTTGAGGCGGCGCTGTTTGTGCCTACGGGCACGCAGAGCAACCTGTGCGGCATCTTGGCGCACTGCCAGCGGGGCGACGAGTACATCGTGGGCCAGATGGCGCATACCTACCGCTGGGAGGGTGGTGGCGCTGCCGTGCTGGGCAGTGTGCAGCCCCAGCCGCTGGCGCATGCGGCAGATGGTTCGCTGCCCTTGACTGACATTGAGGCGGCTATCAAGCCTGATGACGCGCACTTTGCCAAGTCGCGCCTGCTGGCGCTGGAGAACACCATTGGCGGCAAGCTGCTGCCCTTTGAGTATGTGCAGGCTGCGACCCAACTGGCCAAGAGCAAGGGGTTGGCGACGCATTTGGATGGCGCACGGCTGTTCAACGCGGCAGTGGCGCAGGCGGCTTTACTTCACCCCGTTCACGCTGAGCTTGCTGAAGGGTTCGTGAAGGCCATTCCGACAGGCTCCGCCCGAACGGACTTGGCACTGGCAGAAGCAAAACGCATCGCCCAATGCTTCGACTCCGTCAGCGTCTGTTTCAGCAAAGGCCTGGGCGCGCCCGTGGGCTCGGCGCTGTGCGGCAGCAAAGAGTTCATCGCACGCGCACACCGTATCCGCAAAATGACGGGCGGTGGCATGCGCCAAGCGGGCTTTTTGGCGGCAGCGGCGCTGTATGCGCTAGACCACCATGTAGCGCGCCTGGCAGACGACCATGCTTTGGCCAAGCGCCTTGGCGCAGCGTTTGAAAAAATCGACGGCGCGACGGTAGACCCGGTACACAGCAACATCGTGTTTGTCGATTTGAACGGCCCCGCCAAGGCCAAAGCCCCTGGCCTTTTAGAGCACCTCAAGCAGCACGGCATCTTGGCCACCGGCCTGTACCGCCTGCGCTTTGTCACGCACCTGGATGTGGATGCTGCCGCCGTGGAGCACGCGGTGGACGTGATCCACCGCTACTTTGCCACTGCTTAAGCCGCTTGCTTAGCGGCCCAGCTCTTTCAGGTACGCAGCGCGCGCGGCCACGGCGGTGTCTGTAAAGTCAGAGAACAGGCCGTCAATACCTGCGCGGTAAAACTGCAGGTACTCTTTCTTCGGGTCGCCCGCGTAGTTGGCCGCTTGGCGCCCATTTTCGTCGCGCATGGTCCAGGTGTGCACTTGCAAGCCAATCTTGTGGGCATCGGCGATCAGGCTGGTGGCGGGTTGGGCGCTGGCATCCGCGTAGTTCACCACGCCGTCGCCGTTGACATCTTGCATTTGACCTGCTGCATTGAACACGCCTTTGACGGGCACGATGTAGGGCTTCCAGGGTGCTACGCCATCGGCATAGGTTTTAATTTCAGCCAAACCGGCGGGCGTGACCATCGAGCCAAACAGCTCGGTTTTGCCCGCGCGCGTCCAGTCGTAGGGGCGGTCAAACGGTGCGGCAAAGGTGACGGCACCGGTTTTAAAGTCGTAGTCGTCGCCGTCCACCAGCTGGAAGATGCGCACACTGGTTTTGGTGCGCAGGTACTTCAGGTTGGACACCTCAAACGACTGGATGATGACGGGCGAGGTTTTTTGCGTGTACCCATACTCGGCAAGAATGGCCAGCAAGCGGTCCTCCAGCTTGAGGTTGGCATCCACATGGTAGGTAGGGTGCTTGGTCTCGGGGTACACGCCTACCACGCGGCCCAGGCGGGCCCCTTCGGTCTTGGCCAGGTTCAGCACTTCACGAAAGGTAGGGATGCGGTATTTGCCATTGAATGACTGGTCGCGGCTGCCCGTGGCTTGTTTGGCATACAGTGTCTTGATTTGGGCCAAAGTGAAATCGGTGGCAAACCAGCCGGTCTCGGCCACGCCGTCTACCATGCGGGTAGTTTTGAGGGCGGCAAACTCGGGGCGGGTTTCCACGTCGGTGGTGGAGGTAATGTTGGGTTCATGCCGAGCTATCAGCTCGCCATCTTTGGTAGCCACCAAATCGGGTTCAATAAAATCAGCCCCCATTTGAATCGCCAGTTTGTAGCCTTCCATAGTGTGCTCTGGCAAATACCCCGCCACGCCCCGATGGCCCGTGACCATGGGCTGCGCACCATCGAGGGTGGCAAACGGCAGCGGGCCCGTGGGTGTGGCAACTGGCGCAGGGTCACTGCCGCCACACGACACCAGCGCTGCTGCGCCCACGCAGCTAAGTACCAAGGCCAAACGGCGTGTAAGGGAGGAGTTGTCTGGAGAAAGTTTCATAGGTATGTACCAAAGTTAAAACATCGCAAGCATAGTTTCATCACATGACAATCGTGTGTCAAGCGGATACATGACAGCGTGGATGGGCTACCGGGTTAACGCCTGTGCGCCCCAAGGATAGGAGCCGTTCACCCTATATTTTTGCGCTTGTCCCGCGCATGGCGAAACTGGGACAGCGCCGCATAAATGGCCACCCGCGCCCGGTTAATCGCGCCCAGCGGCGCATGCTCGGGCAGGGCGTTGCCGGGTGAGAAGGACAACTCTTCGGCCAAATCGCCACGCTCTTTGATGCCCGCAAATTGCTGTTTGTCAAACCGCAAGCTGGCTACCTTCACAAACGGTGACTCGGCCTCGCTCCATTCTTTGCTGGCGTTCTCTATCGGCATATCGCCCTTGCGCAACTGCACACAAAAGTCAAACACGGCGGGGTGGTAAGTCAGGTGCGTTTGCATCGCCTGGCTCAGGTAGTGCTCGCCCATCTCGTTGGGCGGCGGGCTGCGGTGGGGAGACTTGGGGATTAATGAATATTTCACCGTGGCGTGTTCGCCCCACGCGTAGGGCGTGGTGCTCCAGTAGCGCAGGTCTAGCGGCGAGCGGGGGGTGGTGCGGCCTTGTTTGAGCGCCTTGAGTACCGCGCCATGGCCAGTGAGCACCAACTTGAGCACCAGCAGCAACGGTGAGCGCTCGATAGAAAAATACACCGCGTCGCGAAACAGCTTGATAGTGCCCAGCGGCATGGTGGGGTAGTTCATCAGCACAAAGTCCTGGCCCAAAGGCGCTTCGGTGCTGGCGGCCATCACTTTGCCGCCTATGACGGGGGCCATCAGCTTGATGGCAATACCGCGAAAGTCGGGCACGGCGTCTGACTGCGGCGTGCCGCTGGCGTTGGACACGCGCACCCAGCAGGCATGGCTGACGGCTTTTTTAAACACGCCCACTTTGAGCTCAGGCGGCAGATTGGGCTCCACGCTCAAGGTGCCGCGCAGCACGCCCAGCGCCTTGGGGTGTGCGTCGCGCAGGGTCGCGCCCTTGGCGTAGTCGCGTTCCATTTTGCGGCGCAAAATGTCCGTCATCTCGGCGATCAGCGCCGCCTCGTTGGTTTCCAGTGTTTCTAGCTGGTGCAGCATAAAGGCCTCTCTCTGGTGGGCCTCTATCGTAGCGGGGATGCGGATTTTCATAAAGTAGGCGTTAACAGGTTGCCGCAGCGCGCCATACCGGCATTACCTGGCGCGCTACGCACCCCCAACGGATAATGGGTGCATGACCCGAACCCCAAACTCTCCCTCGCCCGCCCCTTTACCCACCCCCGCACCCGCCCAGGCACCCAGTGCCGCAGGCAGCTCCCACCAGGCCCGTTTCGACCAGCTCCCCCTGCCGCCCGCAGCCTTGGCCAACCTCACCCAGCTCGGCTACCTGGCCATGACGCCCATCCAGGCCGCCAGCCTGCCCGCCGCGCTGGCGGGCAAAGACATCATTGCCCAGGCCAAAACCGGCAGCGGCAAAACCGCTGCGTTTGCCCTCACGCTGCTGGCCAACTTGAATGTACGCAGATTCGCCGTGCAAGCCATGGTGCTGTGTCCCACCCGCGAGCTGGCCGACCAGGTGTCTACCGAAATACGCCGCCTGGCCCGCGCCGAGCAAAACATCAAAGTCGTGACGTTATGCGGCGGCGTGCCCCTGCGCGGCCAAACCGCCAGCCTTGAGCAAGGCGCGCACATCGTCGTAGGCACCCCCGGCCGCATCATGGACCTGCTGGAGCGCGGCAGCCTCAAGCTCGACGCGCTCAACACCCTGGTGTTAGACGAAGCCGACCGCATGCTGGACATGGGCTTTGTAGACGACATTACCGTCGTAGCCAAGCAGTGCCCCAAAGAGCGCCAAACGCTGCTGTTCTCCGCCACCTACCCCGAAGGCATCGCCAAGCTCAGCCAGCAGTTTATGCGCGACCCGCTCACCGTCAAGGTAGAGCTGCAGCACGCAGGCAGCCAAATCGCGCAGCGCTGGTACGAAGTGAAAAGCAGCGAGCGCCTGCTGGCCGTAGGCCAACTGCTGGCCCACTTCAGGCCCGAGACTACGCTGGCCTTTTGCAACACCAAACAGCAATGCAAAGACCTGTTGGCCACCCTGCAAGCCCAAGGCTACCAAGCCCTGGCGTTGTACGGCGAGCTAGAGCAACGCGAGCGCGACCAGGTGCTGGTGCAGTTTGCCAACCGCAGCATCAGCGTGCTGGTGGCTACCGACGTGGCCGCCCGCGGCCTGGACATCGCCAACCTGCAAGCCGTCATCAACGTAGACGTGACGCCCGACGCCGAAGTCCACATCCACCGCATAGGCCGCACCGGCCGCGCAGGCGAAGACGGCCTGGCCCTCAGCTTGGTCAGCATGAACGAGATGGGCTCGGTAGGCAAGATAGAGCAGTTGCAAAACCGCGAGTCGGAATGGCACAAGTTGGCCGAGCTGAAACCCACCAGCGACAAACCGCTAGTGCCCCCCATGGCCACGCTGCACATCCAAGGTGGCCGCAAAGAAAAAATTCGTCCGGGGGATGTGTTGGGGGCTTTGACGGCGGACTTAGGCTACACCCGCGAGCAGGTTGGCAAGATCACCGTCAACGAGTTTTCCACCTACGTAGGCGTGGTGCGCAGCATTGGGCACGAGGCGGCTAGTCGGTTGAATGCTACGCAGATTAAGGGGAAGGGTGTGAGGGTGCGGGTGTTGTGAAAAAACAGCTATCCCCATGTGTGAATTATTGCGTATGAAGTGTACTTATACGGCAGTAAAAATATGCCATCGTCTTCTCGACGATCCTTTGCAGGTAACTTTTTGCTGTGTATATATCCATGCCAAATAATTGTTGTTCCATTGAAACTTTCGGTGATAGTCATTGACAAGAAACGTTTTTCAGATATTATTTTGATAGCGGCATAATTTTTACCATGCATGCAAGATTAGGGGTTAGTGCGGATGGCTAGGGTACACTTTCTTGTATAATGCAAGGCTTTGTCCCAGCTCCGCAATCGAACGGATGGCGTGGGAATTAATATATTCGGAGTTATTGATGAACATGTTTTTCGCATTGACTGTTGCATTACTTGCAACTTTTTTGTTGGTGTGCATATTTTTTGTTTGGAACACCATTTATCAGGCTAATCCACATGAGGCAGCCCGCTTAAAAGAAAAACAAGGCAGCTTTGTAAATGTACTCAGCGGTAGTTTACGAAACTCCTCGACACGTCCAGACTATGAGGAGAAGAGAGGTCTAGCATTTGATGGCAAAAAGAAGGTTTATGTAAAGCAGTCCGCGTTATCGAACGAGGCCCTTAAAAGTGTATATCTTCACCGCTGATATTTTTGAAATCTTTAATAGGGGGCCTAGGCCCCCTATTCTTTTATGACGATCCAAAAAACTACATATAAAACTTGGTTGCCAAATGCGGCCGGATATTTGTCTTTTACGCATCTTGGCCGAGTGGCGCACCCCAAAAATAGGTTCTTCGTCGATTTCACTGTGATTTTTTGCCTTCACTCCGTGCTCATGTTTAATTTGCCGCAATGAAACAGTATCCGCGCACGGTAGTTGGTGAAGTTTCTCAAGCCACGCGCGTTGGCCTTGATGAGCTGGATAGCGCTATTGAATCCCTCGGCGCAGGCATTGCTGATTCTGTGTTGGCTGTAATTGAGCAAACCCTGCTCGTGGCGGCGCAGCATCTTGACCACCACCTTGACGGGCTCCAAGCAACTGCGCATGGCGCTCTTGCTCCACGTGTCAAAGTAA
>JAYVGI010000231.1:0-46811 GCA_043772355.1 Polaromonas sp. | reverse complement strand
GCCCTTTAATATTGCTGGTTAATGGGTGTTTTAAACGGTCAAACAGGTGAAACCCATGGTTTTGGCACTCCCAGCGCCGAATTTTCAGCCGTTTTGCATGAAGTACACACATTTTGCACACCCATTTTGTACACACATTTCTATCCGCAATGCCCACCGGTGCCACCGGCAAGACCTGCCTTGGGGCGATAGGGACGCGCTGCTAGCGGCCCCACCATCAACGGGATATTGGCTTTTTCTATCTCCCTAAGTCCCAAGCCAACTCCATACGCCTGCATACCCGGAATCTATACCTTAGATCAGGCTACAGCCCCATAGAATATTGCGCGAGCAGCTCATTATTTAATAGTGCTCCGTTGGCCTGCTGCGCGGCCTGGTCAGCAGCGGCATCAGGTGCCAGCGTGGCTTTTTCCGGGTCTGGCAGATCGCTCGATCGGGCGCTTTGATTCGCGCGGTGACCGGGTGGAGTGCGTCTCTTCGCGTACCTGGTCGAGCCCCGGCGTTGCCTCAGTCTGCCCATGCAACGGGGATTCCTGCGGATGGTGGGGCGTGGGCGGTGCATGCTGGGCTTTGGACGAGGGATTGGGCTGCTTCATGGTGGCTCCTGTGGGGATGAAAGGGGCGAAGGTGAACTTACCTTGCCAGTTGCACTATCGCCCTTGAGTTGTCCGCCGTCTATGCGCCAACGCACAGACTCCCCAGAGTCGGTTTGGGCGGCTATTAACGGGCCGTTAGATGCTACAGACGTCTCTTGGGAGCCTCTTTCTAATGCCAAATCGACCTGTAGACCAATAGAATATTGCGGGAGCAGCTACTATTTTGCGAGTGGTTTAAACCGCAGTTCACGTGGTTTTTTCGCTAGCTTCTCGCAGCGCGATGATGGCTGCTACGCGTTGATCGTAGTAGTAAAGCTCTGCAATCCGCGCACGGTTTTCAAGCCAGCAGACATCGTTCCAGTGCATGGAAATATCGTAAAAGCGGGTGCGGTACATGTACCAAAACTGAATCTGTGGCTCTGGACAGTGCGCTAATGCGCCAGTGTAGTCGCTGTCTATCAGCGCGTCGCTGGGCTGGGTGTGGCCACGGTGCATAGCGTCAATCAACTGAAGCCGAAAAATCAAAGACGCGGGCACATCTTCCACCATGCTGCACAAACATTCCCATATGAGCAGGCGGTCTAAAGCGATGGTGCGCAGTTTCGTCTCTTCGTGGCTAGCTTGCTCAGGATAGGGTCTTGTCCACAGGGTAACCCGCTTGCCCAGCACGGCTTGCTCGTAGTCGTCCAACGTGGATTGCAATTGGGCCAGTGTGGTCGGGAAAAGCATACTGACGCCACATTCTTTGGTGTAGTCGGGCAGCGACCATGTCTCGATCACATTGGCAGCTTCCATATTTGCTTGGCTGCCAAAATGCTGGATAACTGGCGCCGATTCGCCATCGATGACCTCTAGGCCCAAATACAAGCACTTCACCGTGCCGTAATCCGTCCGCTCAAAGTAAGCGCACGGCCTGTATTCCTCCTCGAGGTAGTCATAGCAATGCTCGCCCAGCGGAATCTGCGCCGCATCCAACTGCGCATTCGGCTGCCCATAGCCCGGCGGCTCTGAGCGCATTTGCAGGCTTTCGCCCAGCATGTCCTCAGCCCAGCGCAGATCGGGGCGGTAGGGTTTGAGCGCAAAGCGGCTGGTTGTCATAGAAGGTTAATTGGGCAGCGGCACTTTAGAATATTGCCAGGGCAGCTCATTATTCAATAGTACGCCGCTTGCTTGTTGCGCAGCCAGGGCTGCGGCTTGAGCGTGCGGTGAGGTCGATGGGTGCCGCCCGCGCCGCAAAACAGACTTTTGAGCAGTTCGCAGAGCGCGTGACATTCGTTAAAATCTGGTTTTTAATTGCATGAAGGATTGTATGGATTGGGAGTTAACTGGCGAAATTATTTAGGCAGAGCTACACTGGTACGATGCGCATGGCACCGGCAAGGTGAAACTGAAGATCAAGGAACTGCTGTGCAATGGACTATTTGCATCAAGAACAACGGATATGAGGCCTCACTTGAGGCCCGTAAGCTCTACACCGTGCAAGACGACGAAAAAGCCCAGGCGTTGGGAATGCTGCGCGTGGTCGATGAATCCGGCGAGGGCTACTTGTACCCTGCGACGATGTTTGCGCCCATCGCCATACAAAACTCTCTCGAAGGGCAGCTACTCGCTGCCTGATACGGTCTATGACTTTTCAACCCTTCAAATTAGCGGTGTGGCCGCTCTTCCAAAGCTCGCGCCCGTAAGTTCGTGCCTCACTTCTGCGCTGACACCTTGGCTCACCAAATCCCGCGGAACAAGTTTTACCTGATTGCATGAGCAGCCCCCGCCGGAGGCCAACACTCCTACATGCACAGGGTTTGCCACGCGGCGGCGTGGCAGACACTTTTTTTAGGTGTCTATTCGGGCTGCAGCCAAATAAAATATTGCGCTAGCAGCTACTAAATTTATAGTGCTATGCACGCCAACGCACGCCAACGCACGGCCTCGCCATCGGCCTCACGCTGCGCTTTGCCCAACGCCTCCAGCGTCTCCAAGATGCGGGGCAGGCTGTTCTTCCACGGGCCACGGCCTTTGAAGTGGGCTTCTAGCTGGGGCAGGGTGAGGGCGCTGGCGGCGGCTGTGAGCACTTGGGAGACGGCGCGCACCTGGGCGGGCAGCTCGGCGGGCCAGGGGTGGATGGCCTGGGTGGCGAGGGCGCTGCCGGCGTGGGCCTGCGAATCGCCAGAAGGGGTGCCAGCGGGGTTTGCAGAGGCTGAAAAAGGCTCTGTAGGCTCATTTTCTAATGCTAAATAGGCCTGCAGCCCTTTAGAATATCGCGGGAGCAGCTCATTAATTGATAGTTCGCCATTTGCCTCCTGCGCAGCCTGGGCGGCTGCCTGTGGGTCTTGGAAGGCAGGGCGCAGCCAGCGGATGTGGCCTGCGGCCTCCTCGGCGGCGCGCTGAGCGTTGAGCTGCACCAGGTGCGTGAGCAGTGCGTCGGTGCCTATCGCTGCGGGCTGGCCGTAGCTGCTGACCTCTGTGGCTCCAGCTCGGCATGCAGGCTGGCCAGCACGGCGACCAGGCCGTGGGTGTGGGTGTGGGTGTGGATTAGGGGGCGCCTCAGGGCGCTCAAACCCGCTATTTTTTTATTTTTGGTATTTTGTGCGTGTTGGACAATGCACAATCCAGCAAATAGACAGGAGAACACAAGATGTTGACCCGAGCGCGAATCAAGAACTTCAAGGCGTGGCGTGATACTGGCGATATACGCATGGCACCCTTGACCGTGATTTTCGGTGGAAATAGTGCGGGTAAAAGCAGCTTGGGTCACTTGCTGCTGGCGTTAAAACAAACCGTACTGTTGTCCGATCGTAAAAGATCGCTACACCTTGGTGATCCAACCTCCTTAATCGATCTGGGTACTTTTGCCGACTCCTTACATGGTCATGACATGGCCAACAAGCTGGAGTTCTCCCTCCAGTGGAAGTTATCTACAGCGCTTAGTGTAAAAAACACGCTAGATCCTAAGGAAGTTTACCAAGGCAATGAGTTGTCATTGGACGCTACTGTGAGGGCGGGCAAAGCTGAGCAACCAGAGATTGAGAAAATCCGGTACACCTTGTTTAATGAGGGGGTGCAAACATTGGAAATCAATCAATTTCGCGGAACCGGAGCCGGAGCTGGATCGTTAGAAGCAAAACCGTTAAAGTTAATTAAATCTATGGGGCGTGCTTGGCCAATCGCTCCGCCTGAAAAGTTCTATCGGTTTGCCGATGCGACATTAGCCCGCTTTCAAAATGCAGGTTTTCTGTCAGATTTTTCTTTGGAAGTAGAGCGTATGTTGAACGCGCTTTTTTATCTCGGTCCTTTGCGGAGCCATCCAGAACGAATTTACCCATGGTCTGGCGAAACGCCGCAAGACGTCGGCATGCGTGGTGAGTACGCAGTGGCAGCTCTATTGGCGGCCGAAGGAGATTCCCGTAAACTCAATCGGGGGAAAAAGCAGCAACAAAGTGCGTTTGCTACCTTTATTGCAAAGTGGCTGATTGAGTTAGGTGTGATTCATAGCTTCAACGTAAAGCCAGTGGCAAAAGGGCGTAAAGAATATGAAGTCCTCATCAGAACGCATGCTGATTCACCTGAGGTAAAACTTACAGACGTAGGTTTTGGTATCTCTCAAGTGCTTCCTGCTCTGGTCGAGGCATTTTACGCGCCGCGTAATTCGACAGTTTGGATGGAACAACCCGAAATTCATTTACACCCTCAGGTACAAGCCCGATTGGCCGATGCATTTATCAGCGCGGTGCAGGCATGGGAGGGAGGGCAGCCACGTAATGTGCAGCTAATCGTGGAAAGCCACTCAGAGCATTTTTTAACTCGTTTGCAAAGACGTGTAGCAGAAGGTGTTATTGCGCCTGACGATGTGGCTATTTATTTTTGTAAGCGATCAGGAAAATCTGCTGAACTCCAACCGTTACAGTTGGATTTGTATGGAAACATTCAAAACTGGCCCGATAATTTTTTTGGCGATGAGATGGAAGACATTGCTGCGCGTACTACGGCTGCAATGCAGCGAAAAATTGTTGAAAGCAAGAGGAAGGCAGCATGACTGCGGCAGTCGTAGTAGATACCAACGTAATTCTTGTAGCCAACGCAGGCCATGCAAATGCCTCACCTGAATGCGTGATCGAATGCGTAAACCGGCTGCAACAGCTTATGTGCAATGGCTCCATCGCAATTGATGATGCTTATCGCATCGTTAAGGAGTATCAAAACAAAACCAGTCCTCGAGCAGGCAAAGGTGTGGGAGATGTTTTTTTGAAATGGGTTCTAACCCACATGGCAAATCCAAACCGAGTTCAACAGGTAACGCTTACGGAAATTTCAGCGGATCAATTTGTGGAGTTTCCGGTATCCGTCTTGGAGGCAATGTTTGATCGACCAGATCGCAAGTTTGCATCAGTTGCAAATGCACATCCAGGCAAACCGCCTATCTGGCAGGCAGTAGACTGCAAATGGCTTGATTGGTGGCCTCAGTTGCAAGCGGCAGGGGTTCAGGTAGACTTCTTATGCGGAGAAGATGTTTGTCGTTTTTATCAAAGAAAGTTTCCTGGTAAGCTTGTCCCGGCACTGCCATGACTAATTTTTTTCGCTTCCCACATACGCCACATATTGCATGGCTTGCGTCTGGCAAGCCTCGCGAAGACAAGGTGCTTTCGCTGACAGAGTCCAAAGACTTACTGGCGGGTGAAGTCGTTGTGGAGGAAAAACTCGATGGAGCCAATCTTGGCTTTTCCGTGTCCGTCGATCTTCATCTATTAGCGCAAAACCGAGGCCAATACCTACAGGCGCCATTCCATGGTCAGTTTGTCAAGCTTAAGCCGTGGCTGTCTATCCACGAGGAGAGCATGGTTCAAGCGCTTGGCAACAACTTAATAGCGTTTGGTGAGTGGTGTGCTGCGCGTCATTCGCTTGACTATGTTGGATTACCGGATTGGTGGCTATTGTTTGATATTTATGATCGAACAGAATGCCGATTTTGGAGCACAGTACGGCGGAATATTTGGGCTCAAACACATGGATTTTTGACTGTACCTTGTCTTCACAGTGGGGTGGTAACTATGGAGCAGTTAAATCAATGGGTTTTTCAACGCCTAAGCAAATTTAGGGGGGGCAGTTTGGAAGGATTGGTGGTGCGTCAAGAAGATGCATTTTGGCTACACGCTAGCGCAAAACTTGTTCATCCCAATTTCACTCAAGCTATTGACAATCATTGGCGCAGCCGCCCTCTTGAATGGAATAAATTGTCTGCTCAAGTCTATTTGGAGGCGTCAGCATAGTTTTGGTCGAGTTAGGAGCATGTTGCGCAGTTTTTTGGATTCCCACACAAAGGCGGCGCGGCGGTAGCGGTCAATACGGCCACTGCTTGCGCTGCCGTCGCCATGCTGGAAGGTGATGGGGCGCTCAAACATGTAGTCTTGCTCTTGGCTGGGTAAGGGCGTGGGCACTTGCAAGAGCGCGCACAGGTCGAGGATGAAGGTTTGAGAGCTGGACAGCTCGCTGGCGGTGGTGAGCTGCACGCCTTGCCAGCGGCTGATAAAGCTGGCCACTTGGGCCGAGGTGGCGCTGTGGCCCTGCGTTTTTGTATGATCGGTGGTGTCGCCCATGGCGAAATCATACCGGGTAAACAGGTGATTATCGAGATTCGTATCGCTATATTATTAGTAGCTGCTCCCGCCATATTCTATAGGGCTAGGGGTCGGTTTGTATTCTAAAACAGGGTTTGCATCCATGCTACCTGCCAAACCCGCTGGCGAGTTGTCTACAACCTGTATGAAGGGTATAGCAAAGCATAATTTCAGCACCACGTTTCCTTTGCCGCGTTGTTTGGTGAACTGTGGCTCGGAACGAAAAAACCGCCCTAGGGCGGTTTTTTCAATAAAGGCAAGCTGAAGTAAATCAAGCCATGGCCGTGTACCGTGATGCTGCCACGGGCCAGTAGGCCGAGCGCGTATTGTGCATGTACTGCGCGAGGGTTTTGCCAGCCCGGCCTGCGCACAGGGTTGACAGCAGTTTGGCCTACTTGGCAAGCGCAGCGTTACGCAACGCTTGCCACGGTTTACTGCTTGGCACCTTCAACCAGACGGCGACCAAGCGACACCACATACGGCGCGGCGCGGGCTGCGAGCATCGGGTCGGCAGAGGCCTCTACACCCTTAGGTAAAACCATCGGGTTGTAGTTGATGGTCACGCAGGGACCTGTAGCATCGGCTGACACAGACTTGACAGTCAAACGACCGACCGAGACCTTTTTGCGATCGTCTGGCAGCGGTGTCACTGCGCTGTCGATCTTGTCGCCTGGCTGCGCCAACTGCACCACGAAGTCAAAGGCCACTGCGCCGCCAGCCACGCGCTGGCGCAAGTCATCAAACAAAAACTCGGCACCTTTGGCCTTGGCTTCATCGTCGCTCAGGCCTTGCGTACCGCCGACGGGCTCGAACACCCACTTGCCGAATTGTTTCTTGCCTGCCACGTCGGTGAAACCGAAGGCATGCACTCCCCAGTAGTTGACTTTGGCGAAGCTGGCTGGCACGCTCTGGCTGGCGAAGTACTTACCCTGCAGCAAGACCTCCGGATTAGCGTCTGCAAATGCTTTGACCTTGTCAGGATCGACCTTTTTCGTTGTTTCATCAGGCGTCAGGGACACAAGCCGACCCAGCAGCTGCTGGGGCGTGGCTGCGCCGAAGATCGGGGAAGAGATGTTGCCCATCTGCCAAGTCTCACTATCTGGCAGATCGAATTGCAGCGACATATTGCGCTGGCTCTTGGCGTTGTCCGGTGCCTTGGGGTTGCCGCCACCCATCGAGAAGCGGGCTACTACGGGCACCGGTTTGCCGCTGAAGGCGGATGATGCCGACAGCGCGCGCCCTTCTGCATTGCCGACAAATTCAGCCACAGCGCAAAGGCCCTTGGCCCCGGAGCGCCTAAAGCCTTGGAATTTGCCATTGGCGTTTTCAAAGGCATTCACCATCTGGCTGGGATCGACCTGGGCCGATGCGGGCACGTGCAATGCAGCGGCAGCGCAGGCCAATGCAGACAGCGCAACGCGCTGAGCGAAAGCAGTACTTGTATTCATTTAAATCTCCTGTGTGTAGTCAACTATAAATTGCGGCAGTCGATCAGACGCCGCGCTCTTTCAACCAATCGGTTGTCAGTTTCTGCGCGTAGATCGCTGCAGTTTTGTCGTAGGTCGGCCGGTAATCGGCGTTGAATCCATGATTGACGTTCGGAAAGACAATGATCTCAGAACCACTGCCCGACTTGACAATACCTGCGCGCATCTGGTCGATGACTGCAGGCTTGACGAAGCCGTCGATACCGGCATAAAGCCCCAGCACTGGCACCTTCAAAGCACTAGCGAAGTCAACAGGATCCTGCGGCTTGATCGGCGACTTCATACCGTCGAGCAAACCGTAGTACGACACAACGGCTTTCAGTTTGGGGTTGTGCAGAGCATAAACCCACGCCGCGCGGCCCCCCCAGCAGTAACCAACCAGGCCTAGGCGAGCGGTGTCGCCGTGGCCACTGGCAGCTGCAAACGCAACCGCCGCGTCGAGGTCGGCATTAACCTGCGCATCGGGCACCTTCGCCACCACCGTGGACAAAATGGTGCCGATGTCTGCCATCTTCGATACGTCCCCCTGGCGGGCGTACATCTCTGGCGCTATGGCGTAGTAGCCCAGCTTGGCGAAGCGCCGGCACATGTCCTTAATGTGCTCGTGAACGCCGAAAATTTCCTGTACTACCAGCAGCACGGGGTACTTGCCAGGCGCTGCCGGCATGGCGCGGTAAGCGGGAATACTGCCGTCGGCCACAGGCACGCTGACCTCGCCCGTCACCAAACCGGTGCTGTTGGTGACGATGGCTTGCGCCAGCGACGGGTTGGAAGCAACCGCAAACCCGGATGCCAGCGAAGTCATCACAAAGTTGCGGCGCGAAAATGCAGAATTTGCCTGTGCGGGCGCAACAGTTGGGTTTTGGAAGTCAAGTGGCTGGAGGCCGTAGCTCATCAGTTTCATAAAAAAATCTCCTGGTTAGGTAAGGTAAAAACGCGTTTGGGAAACAAAGAAAGTAAAAATAAGAAATGGGGCTATGGGCTAAAGCCCGCACAGATCAAGGTGTAGAGGCGCTGCAACGCTGCTCCTTAAGTACTTAAAGCCGAGCGCAGTGCCTGTAGCGCAGCGGTGAGGGCCTTGCGCTCTGCCGCCGAGCAATCTGTGCTGCAGCCGACTTGCTCATGCACTGCGTGCGCACGCCGCCTCAAGGCTTGCCCGGCTGGCGTGACGGAGATAAGCACCACGCGGTCATCGTCATCGCTGCGGCGGCGCACTACCAGGCCCTGCGCCACCAGCTTGCGAACCAGGGGCACCAGTGTTCCTGCATCAAGCGCCACGGCCTGCGCCAGCGCTCCGGCGCTAAGTTCAGGTTTCTGCCACAACGCTAGCATGACCACATACTGGGGATAGGTGAGCCCCAGCGGAGTGAGCAACGGGCGGTAAGTCTTGGTCATGGCCAGCGATGCTGCGTACAGCGCAAAACATAGCTGGTTGTCCAGGAACAGATCGACGGCAAGTGGTGGTTTGGATTTTGGCATGGCAAGGTATCTACACAACAGTTTACCCGGAAAGCTTTGATCAAAGCTTATTTTGTAAAATAAAATAAACTGATTCTATGAAAAAGGCTGTGCCAGATCGCAGAGCACTGTAGCCTGCTCAACGCACGCCGCAATGGGCTTTATTCAGCGCGGGCGTTGAATTTTCTGGTAACTTCTTTCAATGCCAAACCATGGATGGTCTTGGTGCGTGTCCTGCAAGTGTGCCGGCCCTACAGTGCAAGCTGCACCACAGACACCGTTTACGAGCTACGTGTATGCCAACAACTCACCAAGATTGTATTTTCACCGCCGAGTCTGCACCATCGGCGCACGACGCGGCCATGCTAGACGCACTGGGGGTGCCAGAAAGTTTGCGCAGCTTTGAGCCCAGCTACGCCAGCGCCCACGCCCGTGCGGCGCACACCAGCCCCTCGCACTACGCACGCACCCGCAATGCACTGGACGGCGGGGTGACGGGGCTGTCGCCCTACCTTACCCACGGCATCGTCAGTTTGCCCGAGGTGGCGCGCACCGTGGCGGCCAGGCACGCTCTGGGGTACAGCGACAAGCTGGTGTTTGAGCTGGGCTGGCGGGCGTTTTTCCACCATGTGTGGGCCAGCGCGGCGCACAGCGATGCTATTTTTGCAGACATGCGGCCTGCTAACGTGTGGCGCGGCAGGTATGCCAGCGTGCTGCCAACCGACATCACCGAGGGCCGCACGGGGGTGAAAGCCATTGACGCTGCCGTGCGCCAGCTGTACGCCACGGGCTACCTGCACAATCACGCCCGCATGTGGCTGGCCAGCTACTGTGTGCACCTGCGCAAAGTGCATTGGCGCGCCGGGGCTGACTGGCTGTACGCGCATTTGCTGGACGGCGACTTGCCTAGCAATCACTTGAGCTGGCAATGGGTAGCAGCCACCTTTAGCAGCAAGCCGTATTTGTTTAACGCCAGCAACGTGGCCAAGTTTGCGCCCGAGCCTGCGTGGAAGGCTTGGGCATCGCCCAAATCGGCCATCGATTTAAGCTACGAGCAGCTGGACACTGTGGCCAGGCTGCAAGGCGATGTGGGGCCGGAGCCAGGCGTGCATGCTGGCATGGCACAGCCCGCCGTTTATACGGCTGATGGTATGCTGGGTTTAGAGCAGTTTAATGCTCTGGGTCAACAGAATAGTGCGCAAGCAGCTATGCAAAATATAGCAATTAGCCTGGCCGTGGGTGGGCCAGGTCTGGCAGTGGAGCTGGTGCATCCGTGGGCCTTGGGTGAGCGCGGTGCTGCAACGCTTGCCATGCAGCAGGGCGAGCAAAGCCTGCCGCAAACACCGCTGCGCATCGGCATTATTCACACGCCAGCGCATGCACGCTGGCCGTGGAGCGTGCGGCGCTGGGAGTTTGTATTAGCCCGCATGCAGGCGGTGTGCGACGTGGTGTTTATTGGCGATGTTGCCCCACTGGCGCAGTGCCCCGGCTGGCCTGGCAAGCAGCGCGTGGCGGCACAGAGCACTTTGTTTGAGGGCTACCGTGATGTGTTGCCGCGCCTCGCTACCCTGCGCCCCGCGACTACACTGTTTGCACCGCCAGGCGCGCCGTGCATGTCGTTTAGCAAGTTTTATGAGTGCGTGCAGCGTGCGCAGCCAGACTTTTCCAAGCTGTTTTTAGAAGCGAATATTGAAAATAAATGAACCTCGAAAAATATGAACCCACCCGGCTAGCCCGCCTCTTGGGCTATGCGGGCCTGGTGCCGTTTGCGCTGCTGGCCGCTTTGCTGTGGGCGGTGCCCGCCGATTGGCAAGAGCTTGCGGCGGCGGCCCTCGTGGGCTATGGCGCGGTCATTGCGTCGTTTTTAGGGGGGGTGCATTGGGGCATTGCGGGGCAGTTGCCGCAGCAGGCTGCCAGGTTTCATTACGTGTGGGGCGTGCTGCCTTCGCTGCTGGGCTGGGTGGCGTTGTTTGTGCCACCTAGCGCGGGGCTGCCGCTGCTGGGGCTGGTATTGATCATCTGCTACTTGGTGGATAGGCGCAGCTACCCGCGCGTGGGCTGGGCAGCTTGGCTGCCTATGCGGCTGCAACTCACTGCCGTGGCGGTGCTGTCTTGCGCGTTGGGCGCGGCGCGAGCTTAAGCGTGTTGCCATGCCAGAAAGTCCAGAAATATTTTTAGCGGCACGCGCAGGGCGGGCGCGGCTTGTTTTATTGCCCGCAGTGCCAAGCCCGACCAACATGAATGGGGATTGCGCGGCCAGCACACTGGAAGAGCGCTTTTGGCCATAATGAAATGAATTTACCTTTGTGTTTTGATTGGATGAATGCCATGAATTTTGCAAATTTCAAGCCGGTAGCGGCTGCTTTTATTGCGCTGTCCCTGCTGGCAGGCTGCGGCTCCATTCCCTTGCCGCAGGGCAGTCAAAGCCAAGCTGCGGCACTGGCGTTGCTGGAGCAAGCGCAGCAGGCGCATGGCAAGGCCGCTTTTGAGGCGATCAAAGATATCAACGTCAGCTACACTGGCACGTGGTTCACCATCATCACCAAGGTGCAACCTGCTATCACCGACGTGGTGTACCGCCAAACATCGCAAGAGCGCATGCTGATGGAGGGCGGCCTGATAGCCCAAATCCACAGCGGCCCCGGCGGCCAAAAAACGGTGGTGGAAGACCGGCGCAAAGTAGCCATCTGGTACAACCAGCAGCCCTACACGGGTGCAGACCAAATGGCGGCCTCCCACTTGGTGCTGCACGCCTACCAAATATTTTTGTACCCCGCGTTTTACGTGCAGCGCGCCAGCGTGCTGGAGCTGGCAGGCAGCAGTGTGGTGAACGGCCGCGACTGCGACAATCTGCTGGCCGTGCTGCGCCCCGGCATAGGCAGCTCAGCTGAAGACCGGGTGCTGCTGTGCATTGACCGCCAAGACAAGCTGGTGCGCCGTGTATGGCTCACGCTGGAAGGCAGCGAGCCCAGCAAGGGCGCGGTAGTCAGTGTGGTGCATGACAAGTTTGTGCAAGTGGGCGGGGTGATGTGGCCCACCCATTTTTACGAGACGGTGGTCAAACCTTTTGCCGGCCTGCCCGCGCACGACTTTGCGTTGTCGGGGATTGATGTGAACCGGGGTTTGACCAAAGCCGATTTTGCGGATGGCAAGTTTTCGCCGTTGGCAGCCAAGCCCGCTGCGGCATTGCCAAAGGAAAAATAGCACAGCCTTCACGTTTGGCAGCTCATAGCAATGGGGTTTGCCAACTGCCCTGACCTAGGGCAAAAGTCCCGCGTGTTACAGCGTTTGCAAATCTACACGCTGTGTTTTGTCTCAAAATGCGAAAATTTTTGGACATAGCTGCCTACGTGCTTGTCTGCTCCAGTGAATAGGCAGAGCATTTGAATTGCGTGAAATACCGCAACTTACTAACCTACAGGAGCAAGCAATGAAACCAGGATTGAGCACAGCCGCCGACGCGGTATTGCAGGGCACGGTGACTCGGGCGCGCGGCGTACCGGGGGTTGTCGCCATGGCCACCAACCGCAGCGGCACTATTTATGAGGGCGCGTTTGGCAAGCGCGATCTGAGCCAACCGACCGCCATGACTACGGACACCGTGATGGCGATTTTTTCATGCACCAAAGCGGTGACGGGCGTTGCAGTGATGCAGCTGGTGGAAGAGGGGAAAATTGGGCTGCATGACGCTGCTAAAAAGTATGTGCCTGAGATCGCCGACATCATGGTGCTCGATGGCTTTGATGCGCAGGGCGCACCCAAGGTTCGTCCGCCCAAATCAGACATTACCGTGAGCCAACTGCTGCTGCACACAGCAGGTTTTGGCTACGACTTTTTCAACCATGATTTAGTGAAATACGGCGCTGCCAAAAACGTGCCCAGCGTGGTCAGCGCCAGCTTGGCCTCTATGCGCTCGGTGCTGCTGCACGACCCCGGAACAGCTTGGGAATACGGCAGCAACATCGACTGGGTGGGCAAGGTGGTGGAAAACGTGCGTGGCAAGCGCTTGGGTGAGGTGATGAGCGAGCGCATCTTTACCCCGCTGGGTATGCACGACACGGGCTTTACCATGACCCCCTCCATGCGCGCTCGCCGCGCCTCTATGCATGCCCGCAGCCCGGAGGGTGTGATGGGCGCGATGTCGGACTTTGAACTGACACAAGAGCCAGAGCAGCACATGGGCGGCCACGGCCTGTACTCCACCATCGGCGACTACATGAAGTTTGTGCGCATGGTGCTCAATGACGGCGCGGGGCCCAATGGAGCGCGGGTGCTCAAAGCGGCGACCGTAGACCAAATGACGGTGAACGCACTGGGTGACATGAAGATCAAAATGCTGCCCGGGGCCATCCCCAGTTTGTCCAACGATGCAGAGTTTTTTCCTGGCATGCCCAAGTCCTGGGCCTACACCTGGATGATCAACGACCAGCAGGCACCCACTGGCCGCCCAGCGGGCGCGGTGGCGTGGGCCGGCCTGGCTAATTTGTACTATTGGATTGACCGCAAAAACAATGTCGGCGGCATGTGGGGCACGCAGATTTTGCCGTTTGTGGATGGTGTTTCAGTGCCGGGTTATCTGGACTTTGAAAAGACCGTGTACGATCACCTAGGCTGAGCATCAGCTGGCAAGATTTGCGCGTTGCGCTGTAACTCTTGCGAGCTAATTTTTTTACTTTCTCTACCCTCACTTAAAGGAAACACTATGCCATTAGAAAAAATCGTCTACACCGCCCGAGCGTCTGCCACGGGTGGCCGCGATGGCCAAGCCGTCAGCGACGACGGCGTGCTGAACATCAAGCTGGGCACGCCCAAAGAAATGGGCGGCGCTGGTGGCCCTGTCAGCAACCCGGAGCAACTGTTTGCCGCCACGTACAGTGCCTGCTTTATTGGTGCGCTCAAGTTTGCAGCTGGCAAAGAAAAATTGACCGTTCCAGCCGACACCAAAGTGTCTGCCGCTGTGGGCCTGGGCCCTATTCCGACCGGTTTTAACATCCAAGTGCACCTGGACGTTAGCCTGCCCGGCATGGACCGCGCTGTGGCCACTGAGCTGATGCACAAAGCCCACATCGTGTGCCCGTTTTCTAACGCAACCCGTGGCAACGTGGACGTGACATTGGCTTTGGTGTGAGGCAGTAACTTGCGCAGCTGCCGCTGGAGCGCGATCCGCTCCGGGCGCTGGCCGTTGCAAGCCTGGCCAAGCCACGGGGCGCAGTGTCTACATGTCTAAACTTAGCTGCAATGGGCCCGCTTGCGGCGATTGGTTTGCGGCCACGCCACGTTTTGATTTGGCTTTGAGCACACCCTCGCGCGTGGGGCTGCGGGAGCCGTGTTTTTGGTACACGGCTTGGGCCTGGGCTTTGACTGCGGGCTCAGCTTTTTTACCGTAAATGCGTTCTTTGGCGGCGCGGGCTGCGGCCTGCAAGTCCACTATGGGCGCAGGGTAGAGCGCAGGCGCGACAGGAGCTTTCCAGGGCTCGTGCAAAAACTCTGCTGCTACGTCGGCAAGCTCTGGCACCCAGGCCCGGATAAAGAGGCCATCCGGGTCTTGGTCGTAGCTTTGCTTAACCGGGTTGTACACCCGCACGGTGTTGATGCCGGTCACGCCGCTTTGCATCTGAAACTGGCTCCAGTGAATGCCGGGCTCGTAGTCGGTAAACAGGCGTGCCAGGTGGCAGCCGGTAGCGCGCCAGTGCAGCCACAAGTGGTAGCTGGCAAAGCTGACCAGCATGGCACGCATGCGAAAGTTGATCCACCCTGTGGCCAGCAGGCTGCGCATGCAGGCATCGACAAACGGGTAGCCTGTATTACCCTCGGCCCATGCGATGAGTTTAGTTTCTTCCTCTGGGTGCAATGCGCCTTCGTTGCGCAAGTTGTCAAACCCCCGGTGCACGTTGCGAAATTCGATGGCGCTTTCGCTTTCTAGTTTTTGAACAAAGTGGCAGTGCCAGTGCAAGCGGCTTTCAAAACTCTTCAATGAGGCTAAGAAGCCCGCTGGCCGTTCTTGCTGGGGGATAGCCATGAGCTGGCTGCGCCGCGCCCAGGTGGCATGCACCGCCTGTTTGATGGACAGCGTGCCCCAGGCCAGGTGCGGCGATATGCGCGAGCAACTGTCGGCCCCGGTAAGTGGGCTGGACATGTCGGCGCGGTAGTTTTGGCCGCGATGGCCGAGGAAGGAGAATAAGTCGCCATGCACTTGGGAGTGACCACCCTTTTGCCGCTGGGGCGCGTCTGCATCGGTCATGCCCAGCTGCTGAGCGGTCAGCTCGCCGCAATGCAGGGCTTGCAAGTTTTCAGCTATGGATGCATTGGTCGATGTGGCGACTGATGCAGGGACTGATACACCGACCGATGCAGGGATCGATGTGGGCGGCGAAGGCGCTGCGCCGGGCCCGGGGTCAGGTTCATGCTGCCCCAGCAACCAAGGCACGTCCAGCGGCACCGCCAGTGGCGCATCTTTCATCCGCGCAGCCCAGTGCGCGCTCCAGCGGTCACGCCCGCCGCCGCGCGTGTGCAGGCCGCGCACCACGGCGTTGCTGGGGAACTGCCGCCACGCTATGCCGTGGGCTTGGCACCAATGTGCTACGGCTTTGTCGCGCTCGTAGCTCCAGCCGTTGCCGGTTTCTTCGTGGCTTACCAGGGCGAAGATGCCTAAAACCTTTTTGAGCTTGGCCAGCACGCCCAGCATGTCGCCATGGCAGCGCAGCAGCGGGCTGCATGGAGGTTTGGATTGCGCAGTTTGCGTCTCGTGCGCAGTTTGGCTCTGCACCATCTGCGTTTGCAGCTCGGCCAGGCACTCGTTGGCAAAGCCCAGGTGGCGGGCAGACGCATCAGGCTGCTGCCACATGGCGGGCTCGTATACCCACAGCGCCAGCACCCTGCCAGCGCGTCGGCGGGCATGTGCAGCTGCCCACACCAGCGGGGCGTGGTCGCTTAACCGCAGATCTTTTTTAAACCAAACTACACTGTGCATAGCCTCAGTTTACGCAACTTGGTATGCCCCGCGCTGGGGCTGTGCTTTTAGCTGGAAGCATGAGACTGAAATAGTTATCAGACTTGAACACCCCACCACGCCATTAGGGCCGTCATCTTCAAGTTGAACGTGATAGATCACTCCAGTCGACGCGGAGTTTGCATGACGAAGATGTCATTTTTTTCTTGCATCGCAGTCCTAGAATTGGCGTATCGCATTAAAGGACGGATATGAACATTGGAAAACTACAGCTTGCGGCGCTGGCCATGGGTTTTATGACTGCAACCCAGGGCCTGGCCCAGCCCAGCGCACGGGCTGCCGCTGCGGGGGCCAGCCAAGCGCGGGCGGCTGACGCACTGGGTGCGCGCCCTGCACAAACCTTGACCGCCGAGCAACTGGCCAAGGTTAAAAGCGTGCTGGCAGCCTATAAGCCAGCCGCGCTGACCACCGAGGATGCCAAAGTGATCAAACGCACATTGCGTGATGCAGGCATGCGCCCCGGCCCTGCGATGGACAAGGCCTTGAGTGACCAAGGCTTTAGTGCCGCCAGGCTGGACGTGTTGGCCCCACCGCCACCGCGCCCTGTGGGTGAGGGCCACGCGCCGCCGCCACCCGCTAAACCATAGGCGGTAACTGATAAGCTCCAAGGCTAAAAGGACATGCTGAGACAATGAAAATTTTGTTGGTGGAAGATGAGCGAAAAATTGCTGACCTCGTGTGCGAAGGCATGGCGGGCCGCGGTATGGAGGTGGTGCATTGCGAGAACGGTAATACGGGCTTTGACGCGGCCTGCGACACCAGCTTTGATGCCATCGTGCTGGACATCATGCTGCCGGGTCGAGACGGCTTGTCGGTGCTTAAAGGCTTGCGCACGGCGGGCATCAAAACCCCGATCATCCTGCTAACTGCGCGCAACTACCTGGGCGACCGCGTGGAGGGCCTGAACCAGGGGGCCGACGACTATTTGGCCAAACCGTTTTTTGTAGAAGAGCTGGTGGCGCGCATCCACGCGCTGGTGCGGCGGGTGAGCAGTGAGCGGCAAAACACCGTGGAGGTGGGCGCGCTGGTGCTAGACCGCATTAGCCGCCAGGCCACCTGCCACGGCCAGACGATTGAGCTGACGACGCGGGAGTTCACCCTGCTGGAGTACCTCATGCGCTCGCCCGGGCAGGTGTTTACGCGCAGCCAGATTTTGGAGCATGTGTGGGGCTATGACTTTGACCCCAGCACCAATATTGTGGACGTGTGCATCAAGCGCATTCGCAGCAAGATGGCACTCCTCACGGACGCTGCCGATGCATCGCCCATCGAGGCGGTGCGGGGCGCGGGCTACCGTTTCAGGCCGCAGCCATGACGGTGTCTTTTCGCACGCGGGTCATCGTACTGGCCACTCTTACCGTGTCTGCCACGGTTGCGGCCGTGGTGTTTGTAGGCTGGTCGCGCATTGTCAAGTTTGAGCTGACCAGGCTGGACGAGCGCCTGTGCATGGAGCTTAGGCGCATTGATACGCAGCCCGGGATGGGACAAGACGTAGCGAGGCTACAAAACGATTTGATGTCCAAGCTTAGGGTCAGCGCGCCAGAACAGGTGATGGTGCGGGTGGAGTCTGTGGCCGGCAGGCCAGCGTTTCAAACGGCCAACTGGAGCGACGATATCAACCTATTGCGCGGTCTGCCGTTGCCCAGCGATGATGCGTCTGCTCTCACGGGTGCCCGACCCGTTGATGGGTCACCAGAGCGGCCACCCCGCGCAGAGCGACCCCGGGGGCCGAATCGACCGCCCGGGCCGGACCGACCGCCCGGGCCCGGCTATCCTGCTGTCGAAGAACGCCCGCCCAGGCCAGACGGTCCACCAGCATTCGAGCGTTCAGCTGAGGCGGACTTTGCGCCTGGCGCACAGCCCGATGGGCGTTCACGCCCAGGGCAGCGCAACTGCCAAGTCAGCTCATTTGAAGCACAAGGCAAACAGTGGCGCGCCGCCTTCACGGCGCAGCCCAGGCAACGCAGTCTGGTGGCCGTTGATGTGGCCGCTACCCAGGCCGAGCTGCAAAACGCCTACCGCAGTGCGCTGGCGCTGGTGATACCGCTGGCCCTGCTGCTGACAGGCTTGGGCGCTTTGCTGCTGTCGAGCATGACCATGAGCCCGGTCAACCGGCTGCGCAATGCCATGAAGAGCGTGGACCAAAAAGCCTTGGCCCAGCGGCTGGCCACAGGGGATGAAGACCGCGAATTCAAAGAACTTATTGCCGCCTACAACACCATGCTGGAGCGCCTGGCGCTGAGCTTTCGCCAGGCCTCGCGTTTTTCGTCGGACGCGGCCCATGAGCTACAAACACCGCTGACTATTTTGCAGGGGCACCTGGAGCGCGCGCTCTATAGCGCGGGCCACAGCAGCGACAAAAGTGACTTGACGGTGATGCTGGATGAGGTGGGTCGCCTGTCTGCCATTACCCGCAAGTTGCTGCTGCTGTCGCAGGCTGATGCGGGCCACCTTGCTTTGCACCTCACGCCTGTTGTACTGACAGCGATGCTGCAGGGCTTGGTGCTCGATGCCGATATGCTCACGACGGGGCAAGAGGTGGCGAGCACCATTGCACCGGGGCTGGTGGTGCAGGCCGACGCACTGCTGTTGACGCAGCTGTTTAACAATTTGATCACCAACGCAGTGCGCTACTGCTTGCCCCATGGCCGCATAGAGGTGCTGGCCCAGCGCTTGCCCGGTGGTGTGGAGGTGGTGTTTGCCAACAGCACCAGCGCCATCAGCGCCGATGCGCGGGCGCAGTTTTTTGACCGCTTTTACCGAGGCGATGCAGCGCACAACCGGCAAGTCGAAGGCAGCGGCCTGGGCCTGAGCCTGGCCCGCGAAATTGCCAAAGCCCACGGCGGCGAGCTGTCGTTGGTACCCAGCGCGTTGACGCAAGTGCGCATGCGGCTGTGGTTGCCCGACGCTGCGGCTCAAGCTGCGCATTGACATCTTTCAAATGTGCGTGGCTTTCGGACACCGCCCTGTATTTGCCGCGATGCAAGTGGATGACGAAGATGTCATTTTCAGCTGTTCCAAGCGTCGTAAGCTCACTCCCATCGCGTCACTAGGGTGTGTGACTTGAATGACTTGGCTTTACTTGGAGTTTAAATATGAAGCTTATCAATCTTCTTTCCGCCGTCTTTGCGGCAGCAACACTTTTGACGGCATGTGGCGGTGGTGGGGGGGGGCGGCACGGAGGTCGCTGCGGCCAGTGGTGCCACTTCGCCGGCGGTGACCAAGACATCAACCACGACCGGCACCACCACACCGAGCGGCACCACCACACCGACGGGCACCACCACACCGGCCGTGACTGGAGCCGCCTTCACACTGAGCAGCGCGGTAGCGGCTGAGGGCGGCGCATTGCCCGCAGAGTACACCTGCGATGGCCCTGGCTCCACCTTGGCGCTGAGCTGGACAAATGCCCCGACCGGCACCAAAGAGTTCGCCGTACTGATGACCACCGTCGCCGTAGACGGCGTGACCAAATACAACTGGGTGTTGTACGGCATACCGGCCACTAAAACCGCGCTGGCCAAAGACAGCTACGCCGCGGGCACACTGGGCCAAGGCAGTGACGGGCCAACTCTTGCCTACCAGCCCCCGTGCTCGCAAGGCCTGGGTAGCAAGGTCTACACCTACACCGTGTACGCGTTGTCAAGCTCACCTGTATTGGCGGCCACCACCGGCGCGGTGCAGGGCCCTGCGCTGGCCACGGCGCTGGCGGCGGTAACCTTGGGCAAAGCCACGCTCAACGTCACCTACAACCGCTTGGCCACGGCCGGCGGCTTGACCACCCCGTGCAGCTACGTGCGCAGCTCCATCGCACCGTCCGCCACAGGCAATGCCTCGGTGGGCTGCGACAGTAACTACGCTTACGTAGCGTCTAACGGCATGGCCAGCCACGCCATGATGAACGGCATTACCTCCACCAACCTCCAGGTACCCACAGAGCAAAACTTCTTCGGTGCCAATGCCTGGAAGATTCCGCTGAGCCCCGCTGTGGCCGCCACCAAAATTACTGCAGCAGATGGCCCCATTGGCGTTGCGGTTAACGGCGTGCCTATTTTTAACCCCTGCAAACAAGGCGGTTGCCAAAACGGCGACACCAAGGTGCTGGGCGAGCTGGACATTTGCAACGGCCATGCAGGCCGCGCAGACGACTACCACTACCATGCTGCGCCCACCTGCTTGATGGCCACCAAGCCAGCCAGCTATTGGGATACCCACCCCTTGGGTTGGGCTTTGGATGGCTTTGCTATCTTTGGCTACAACAATGCCGATGGCAGCGTGGCCAATCGCGACGGTATATGCGGCGGCAACGCCAGCGTGGTGGGCAATGCGCCCGCAGGCTACAGCTACCACGTCACCGACGCATCGCCTTATGTGCTGTCCTGCTTTCACGGCACGCCCAGCCCTGACCTGGCCGGCCAAGGTGCCAAGTTCAGCCCCATCCGCAAGCCCCCGGTCACGCCGTTTCCGGTGAGCGGCATGACGCTGAGCACGGATGCAACCGACGGCTACCAGGTGCTCAAGTTCACGTCCGCGCAAACCTTTGTCAGCACCGAAACCGGCACTGACTCCACCACCAATCTGGCGGGCACCTATAACATTCGCTACAAAGCCGTGACCGGTACCGCGCTGGCCGTGCTGCTGGCGCTACCTGCCAACAGCAACAAAGCAGCCTGCTGGAATTTCCAGTTCACCAACAGCAATGGCGCTACCACGCAGCCCACCATTGCGTATTGCAAGTAAGGCGTTTATGCAGGTTTCAGGTTTTAGAAAATCGGTATTCGTGTGCAGCTGGGTGTCGCGTGCTGTGGCTATCGCGGCTCAGCGCGTCAGGGCCATGGTGTGTATCGCGCTGCTGGGCAGCATGCTGGCCACAAGCAGCTACGCGCACGAGCTGCAGTCCAACCGCGTCACCTTGGTGCAGCGCGACAGCCAGCACCTGGCATTGACTTTCTACATCGACTATGTGGATGCGGTGTATGACATCGTGGCCCCGCAGCGGCCTTTTGAAGAGTTTGTCATGCTGCACTCGGCGATGCCGCTGGCCACCTTCAAACTGGCGCTTGACCGGGCGCACAAAAAGCTGGTGGCAGACACGCAACTGAGTGCGGCGGGCGGCAAGGCGTTGGCCATTTCCAATTGGCGCTGGCCTGATGCCGCCAGGGTGCAAGACAGCTTGAAGCAGCGCGCCATGCAACTGGTGGTGGGCGCAGGCCAGCAGCATGCGCATGCACCCGTGTTTGAAGTGCAGGCCGAGGCGGCGGCCACTGCGCCAATCACCGTGGTGACCGTCAAACTGCCTGGGGTAATTCAGCCCGCACTGCTGGTGTGGTATCGGCCCCAGCAACGGCTGCTGGAGACTAAACGGGGAGCCCAGACGATTCGGTTCTGAATGAACACTGCAGCCGCTCAGCGACCTGCATCGTCGCGTGCCAGTGTCGGAGAATGGCTGTACCAGCCCTGTGCAGTCAAATCAAACCACAGCGCGAGGCCGTGCTGACCGCCTGCGCACGGGTGTGCACATGCAACTTGTGGTGCGTATTCTTGATATGCGTGTTGACGGTCTGGGCCGTGATGTGCAGCATCTTGCTGATCTCGCAGCTGACATAGCCCGTAGCCACCAGCTTCAAAATTTCTCGCTCCCGATCCGATAGCATTTCCAGGCCGGTGTGCTCCATTGCAGGTGAATGCGTTACTTTACCGTAGTTCATTTTTTTAAGCAGGCGGCGCGCCAGGCTAGGCGTAATGGAGGCACCCCCGTTCGCCACCTGGAGCACCGCTTCGGGAAAATTGCTAAACCAGGTGTGCTTGACGTAGTAGCCCGTGGCTCCCAGCTCAAAGGCATGCAGCGCATGGTCTTCGTCCTCCATCACGGATATGACGATGACCTCTGACATGGGTTTGGTGGCTTTGACCAGGCTGATTAACTCAAACCCCAAACCATCACCCAGGTTCAAGTCCACCAGCAGCACATCAAACGTGTGGGCCGCTACCAAGCGCTTGCCGTCTTTCAGGCTGCCACCTTGCGCCACCAGAAGAACGCGTGCGTCGGACATGAGTTCGTTGGCAATCACGTTGCGCACATGGGAGTCATCGTCTACCAGCATCACCTTGACGGGCCTGTCCGCTTGCCCCAACAGGTAGTGGGGCCATACGGGTGCCATGGTAGTGGCCAACGCAGAGCTTGCGCTCAGGAATGGGGGCTGCCTGTCCAGCCGGATGGGTTGGGAAAGTTGGTCCATTTCTACACTCCTTGAGATTTTTTTAATGTGAACTCGTGCAGTTGCGCATGCTTTATGGATCGCGTCCGGACAATCCATGGACAGGTCTTGATTTTTGTAAGAACCAGTGTGATAGATACCACCAGAGGGTGTTAATGATGCAAATTTTGTATCTGAACTATGCATCAGGTAAATCGATGCTGTTGCGCGTCTGCACAATAGGAGAACGCAAGCACTTCATAAAATTTCCAAGAAAATAACCGTGTAGTTACATGTGCATACATTTGTTACACTTGTGTGCTACCGGTTTGACAGGTATTGCTGCCTTCAAAATCACTAAAGCATCAGGAATCTTGTGACGCGACACCCGAAGAATGGGTAAGCAGTGGCTTTGTAGCCTCTGAAGAGGCACCGCCTCTTGCCACAAAGCGGTAAAAAAACAGGCCGTCACGCACCGGATGGTCGTGCGTAACGTGCGCTATCAAGTTAAAGCCATACAAGCGGTTGAGCAAAGTTTCGGCTTCATGAGCGGCAATTTTTTGAGATTTTTTGACCCAATCCACAGCCTCTGAGCCCACAAAGCATTGCTCGTAGGTCTTGCCAAGGTAGAGCCGGTCGCGTACTGTTACGCCCGCTTTGGACGACAGCACGCGCAGCAGCACGCCCAGGTTGACGCGCTCTACCGCAGTGGACAGATCGGTGCGGTAAAAATAGGGCGCGTCTGCAAAGGCGTGCTCATGCACTACATGGTGCAGCATACCCAGCGCTTGCAGCGCAGCGCCTAGCGCAACCGCTTGCTCCTTGGGCACGGCATAGTGATGGGTCAACCAAGCCACAGCCTCGGTGCCTACAAAGCAACTTGGATACGATTTGAGGTGGTGTACCCGGTCCAGCGCTTTCACAGTGCTGGCCAAATCAGCGCACAAAGCCTCGGCGGTCAGGCCTGTGGCTTGGCGCACCAAGCCGCGTGGCGAGCTCACGTCAGGCGTGATCTGCATGGCACAGAATTGGCGCGCCAGCGCATCGCCCTGCAGTGGTGGCACGCCGGTCAGGCGCGCCATCCAGCCCAGTACGTCGGCTGACTCGGTCTCCAGGCTCACAGAATCGAGCTGGGCCACCATGCCTGCAAAGCCCAGCGTATGCGCCCAGGCGCGCTCTGCCGGCCACAGGCCGCGCTGTGGCCGGGCTAGCAGGGTGCGCTGGCGCGCCTCAGCGCTTGGCACCAGGGCGGCCAATGCCACGATGTGTGCTGCCGCATCTTGCACAACTGCCAGGTCCATGATGGCCACAGTGCGTGAGTCCGCCTGCAGGGTGCGCGTCAACTGCTCGATGGCAGGGCGACTGGGCACTATGTCTCGCGGCACCACATCCATCGCCATCAGCGCCGCGCGCACCGCATTGCGCCCCTCGCCAGGCGGCAAACACAGCAAAGCAGTGGGCACAGCAGCTTGGGACATGGTGGGTGCTCTCCGAGTGGGTCTGAAAGATGGGTAAAGATTAACACTTCCTATTTATGAGAATCTTTTGCTTACAACTTTTGGTGTGACTTGCGCGACAGAAGTGCTGCGCCATTCAGGTGACTTGACGGGCTGGGTTGGACTGTTGGCTTGGAGGTAGGTTCGCTCCATAAATAGTAGCACTCCATCAAAGCAAATCAGTGGGGTACACCGGATAATGCCTGTATTTCGCCTTGCGGTACGGTGGGGAGCTTTGCGAAGCCGCTGGCGGCTTGCGCATCGGCCCAAAACCGTGGGTTTACGGCTTCGAGTGCCGCTATTTTTATAGAATTATCTGCCTGTAGTCTTCTAGAATAACGCGGAATACGCTATTGAATAAATAGTATAGCCCGAGCCATAAATGCGCTGCAAGAGGCTTCTCTGGCAGGTTTTCGGTAAAAAATCGGCTAGCGCAGCTACAGGGTCGCTATTTCTAACCTTTACCCATGTACCCCACTGGCCTGCATAGATGCAGTGCTACTATTTTTGGAGCATCCATGTTTTCAAGCCATCCGGCAACCTCGGGCGCTAGCGTGGTCTGGCCGCCCCGCCCCAGCGCTGCTACCGCCCATTGCCTGCAGCGCCGCAACCCCATCAAGGTGGTGCAACACCAACCAGGTGGCGCAGCGGTCGTGCCGATACACCGCCTGCGTGACGACCTACGGCATGCCGCGTAGAGCCCAAATTACCCGGGCTTGGAGGGAGGCAGGTTTTTGCTACCATTGAAGCCATGAATACAGCCACTTTGGACAGCCCAGCCCGACCGGCTGCCACCCCTTTGCGCCAAGATGCCCAAGTGATGACGCTGGTGGGCTTGGCGCATGCCAGCTCGCATTTTGGGCACATGCTCTTGCCACCGCTGTTCCCGATTTTCATGCGTGATTTTGGGTTGTCGTTCTCGCAGGTGGGGCTGCTGATGACGGTGTTTTTTGTGGTTTCGGGTGTGGGGCAGGCGCTGGCGGGTTTTGTGGTGGACAGGGTGGGGGCGCGGTCTATTTTGTTTGCTTCTGTGGCGCTGCTGTGCGCGGCTTGTGTGCTGGCCTCGATGGCGACTGGCTACCCGTGGCTGATAGCCGTGGCGGCGCTGGCGGGGCTGGGCAATGCCGCGTTTCATCCGGTAGACTTTACGATTTTGAACCAGCGGGTGTCCAGCCCGCGTATAGGCCACGCCTTCAGTGTGCATGGCCTTACGGGTAGTCTGGGCTGGGCGCTGGCTCCGCCGTTTTTTGTGCTGATGCTGTGGCTGGCCGACTGGCGCACGGCTTATCTGGCTGCGGCGCTGCTGTACGCGTGTGTGTTGGCCACTTTGCTGCTGCATCGTGAAAAGCTGCTGACCGTGGTGACGCTGCGCCGTGCCGACGCTGTGGCCTTGCCCTCGGATGGGGCCGGGTTTTTAAAGCAGCCGGTCATCTGGTGGTGTTTTGCGTTTTTTATGTGCTCCACCATCACCATGTCGATGATGCAGGGCTATTCGGTCTCGCTGTTGCAAGCGGTGCACCATGTGAGCTTTAACGCCGCAACCGCCACGCTGACCGGCTATATGCTCTGCGGTGCCTTGGGCACGGTCACGGGCGGCTTCGTGGCTACGCGGTTTGCAAAGCATTCAGAGCGGGTGGTGGCCTGCTGCATGACGGCGGCAGCCGCCAGCATGGCGTTGGCCTCTACCGGCGCTTTGGGCGCGCTGGGCACGATGGGGGTGTTGGCGGCCACAGGTCTCGCCACGGGCATTGGCGGCCCCAGCCGGGATTTGATGGTGAAAAAGGCTACACCCAAGGGCGCTACCGGGCGGGTGTACGGCACGGTGTACTCGGGCTTTGATGTGGGCTCGGCCACCGCGCCGCTGCTGTTTGGCACGCTGATGGACCGGGGCATGACCACGGCTACATTGCTGAGCGCCTCTGGCGTACTGCTGCTGTCGGTGGGAGCGGCGATGATGGTGGCGCGGCTCACGGGCGCGCAGTCAGCATCACCTGCTGCACATTCAGCTACAAAATAGGTAGCTGGCCCCGCAATATTCTAGAGGGCCAGGGCAGTATTTGGTTACGACTCTTGCGTAACCGAGGGGCTTTGTAAGCGGCTTGCGCGCTAGGATGGTGGCTTCATTCACCACACCTATGGAGCATCTTCACAATGGCACTGCAATCCCCTTTTTTCAGCAACTCCAAACGCGACCTGGACCATGCCCTGTCGCCCACCACGGCCAGTGGCGCTGTGCGCAACACCAGTGTGCCCGCCACCCCTGCTGCGGCCACCACCTTAGCTTCGGCACCCGTCGCCACCAGCACCGCCTCGACAACGGGCTTTTCTGACACATCGACTGGCAAACCCAGTGAGAGCAAGCTCACGGTAGGCCCCAATATCAAGCTCAAGGGTGTAGAGATTACCGACTGCGACACCCTGGTGGTAGAGGGTGCAGTGGAGGCCACCATGGACTCGCGGGTGATCCAGATCGCAGAGAGCGGCTCGTTCACCGGCTCGGCCGAGATTGACATTGCCGAGATACGCGGTGTGTTCAGCGGCACGCTGACCGTGCGCCAAAAGCTGATGATCTATTCCACCGGCAAAGTCAAAGGCAAAATCCGCTACGGCAAGGTAGTGATAGAGGAGGGCGGCCAGCTCTCTGGCGAGATTGAGTTTGGCGCCGCAACCAACCAACCCAAAGCCATGTCCCCGGGCGGCTCGGGTGCGTCTAACGTGATGGGGCTGAAAGCGGCGGCTTAAATGTTGTGCGGCTTACCTCGATCCGTGCACCCTGACTCCTGCCGTGTGCCCTGACTCTCGCCGTTTACTCTGACTCCCGCCGCGCACCCTGAGCATGTCGAAGGGTTCGCGTGTGCCGTACGTAAATCTGCGTGGTGGGGTGGGTAGTTTGGCGGCACAATCTGGTGCATGACTACTGCCACCACCCCTACCGCCTCGACTTCTACCCCTGCCACTGCACCCCCATCTACGGCCGTTTTAGCGGGCCACCTGCTGGTGCAATGCCTGGTCGCCCAGGGTGTCACCCACGCTTTTGGCGTACCGGGCGAGAGCTATTTGGCGGTGCTGGACGGCTTGCACGCGCACCGCGACAAAATCGCGTTCATTACCTGCCGCCAAGAAGGCGGTGCGGCCTATATGGCCGAGGCTGCGGGCAAGCTCACTGGCCGCCCAGGGGTCTGCATGGTCACGCGCGGGCCAGGCGCTACCAATGCGTCAATCGGCGTGCACACCGCTTTTCAGGACAGCACCCCCATGGTGCTTTTGGTGGGCGATGTGGGCAGCGACATGCGCGACCGCGAGGCCTTTCAAGAGCTGGAGTACCTGAGCTTTTTCAACTCCATGGTGAAAAGGGTTGAGCGCATTGACGATGCACGCCGCATCCCCGAGTACATTGCCCGCGCCTTTGCCACCGCCATGAACGGCCGCCCCGGCCCGGTGGTGCTGGTGCTACCAGAGGACATGCTGACGCAGATGGTGGACGTGGCTGTGATGCCACGCGTGGAAGCGGTAGAGGCCTGGAGTGACCCAGGGTCACTGCGCACCCTGCGTGAAATGCTCTTAAAAGCCGAGCGCCCCTTGGTCATTGCCGGAGGCGGCGGTTGGACGCCCCAGTCGGCCCAGGCCTTGCAGCGCTTTGCCGAGAACTGGCAACTGCCGGTGGCCAACGCCTTTCGCTTTCAGGACACCTTTGATAATTTTCACCCGCTGTACGCAGGCGACGTGGGCATTGGCATCAACCCCAAGCTGGCGCAGCGCGTGCGTGAGAGTGATTTGATCATCGCCATCGGCCCACGCCTGGGCGAGATGACCACTGGCGGCTACGCCCTGCTACAGGCCCCCAAGCCGAAACAAAAGCTGGTGCATATCCATGCCAGTGCCGAAGAGCTCAACCGTGTGTACCAGGCCGACCTGGCGATTTGCGCCACCATGAACGCAGCCGCACGCAGCCTGGAGGTGCTGACTGCTCCTGTATCCGTAGCGTGGAGCGCATATTCTTTGCTGGTTAACGCTGATTATCTTGCCAATATCGCACCTCAGAGCTTGCCCGGCCTGCCGTGGGACACCGATGGGGGCACTGTCGGCTCCATCAACATGCCGCAGATCGTGCAAACGCTGCAAAAGCATTTGCCAGCCGACGCGGTGCTTACCAATGGCGCAGGCAACTTTGCCAGTTGGATGCACCGCTACTTTCAGTACCACGGCTTGGCTAAAGGCTTCAAAACGCAGGTGGCCCCCACCAACGGCAGCATGGGCTCGGGCGTGCCAGCGGGCATCGCAGCGCACATTGCCACCGGGCGGGTGGTGTTTACCATTGCGGGCGATGGCGACTTTTTAATGAACGGGCAGGAACTCGCCACCGCCAGCCAGCACGGTGCCAAAAGCATTGTGCTGCTGCTCAACAACGGCACCTACGGCACCATCCGCATGCACCAGGAGCGCGAGTACCCGCAGCATGTGAGTGGCTCGGCGCTGGCCAACCCGGACTTTGCCGCGCTGGCAAACGCCTACGGTTATGTGGGGGTGCGTATCACCCGCAGCCAAGAGTTTGAAGCGCAGTTGATTGCTGCAATGCAGCGCACGCAGGGCACCTTGATCGAGCTGATGATCAGCCCCGAGGTGATCAGCACGCGGGGTACTTTGTCGGCCATCACGCAAGCTGCGATGCACAAATAAGTGCTTGAAAATTCGCTGTGAGTAATCCGCTCATTACGCAATACTACTAACGCTCGTATACCCGAGGTCACCAGCAATTATCAAAAAACTTGACTAAAATCAAGAGCGAATTTGGTCACTATTTTCAACAATACTGCAGTTGCTAGAGTAGTTTGTAAACGCCAGAGAATCTGCTGCGTTTCAATAGTGCCTAGGTCTGTGCCAGTGGTCATTTATATAAGGAAACTCGTTGTGAAAAGTTTAAACGCTCCGTCCAAAAAAACGTTGGCTAAGACTGTTGTAGGCACCATTGCCTTGGCAGTGCTGGCCTTGATGTCCCCCGCGCATGCCGCGTGGGAGCCTACCAAGCCGGTCGAGTTTGTCGTGCCCGCAGGCACTGGCGGTGGTGCTGACCAAATGGCCCGTCTGATCCAGGGCATCGTCATCAAGCACAAGCTGATGAAAGAACCATTGATCGTAGTCAACAAATCCGGCGGCGCCGGTGCTGAAGGCTTCCTGGAAGTCAAAGGTGCCAAGGGCGATCCACACAAGCTGGTAGTGACCCTGTCCAATCTATTCACAACACCCTTGGCTACCGGTGTACCTTTCAACTGGCGTGACATGACCCCAGTGTCCATGATGGCGCTGGACCAGTTTGTACTGTGGGTTAACGCAGAGACACCTTACAAGACCGCCAAAGACTATTTGGCAGCCGTCAAAGCCGCAGGCCCCAACAAGATGAAAATGGGCGGCACGGGCTCCAAGCAAGAAGACCAGATTTTGACCGTGGGCATGGAAAAAGCCACCGGCACCAAGTTTATCTACATCCCATTCAAAGGCGGCGGCGAAGTGGCTGTGCAGCTCGTAGGCAAGCACATTGACTCCACCGTCAACAACCCGATTGAGGCCGTCTCCCAGTGGCGCGCCAACCAGTTGCGTGCCCTGTGCGTGTTTGACAAAACCCGCATGCCGTACAAGACCAAGGTGACGGACACCCAGTCCTGGAACGACATTCCCACCTGCCAAGAGGCAGGCCTGCCCGCTGACTACGTCATGCTGCGCGGCGTGTTCATGCCCGCAGGTGTGACCAAAGACCAAACCGATTTCTACGTCAACATGCTCAAAAAAGTGCGCGAAACTCCTGAGTGGAAAGACTACATGGAAAAAGGCGCTTTCAACCAGACCGCCATGTCCGGTGAAGACTTTGCCAAATGGCTGGGCGAAGCAGAGAACATGCACCGCGGCCTGATGAAAGACGCTGGCTTCCTGGCCAAGTAAGCGCGCAGCACACAAAAATCCCCGTTATGGGGATTTTTGTTATGCCACGCCGTCGTGTCGTGGTAGCGGGTGAGCGCAAAGCGTGCCGCCCGCCTTGCAGCCTGAATTTGAATTTATAAATATACGGAGTCCCAGATGGAGACAAACAATCAATCGGCCGCCCAGCCCAGCGCTGGCGTGCCCACCTATATCGTAGAGGCCGTTGTGGCCGCTCTCATCTTTGTGATGGGCTTGGTCGTGGTGTACGGCAGTTGGGCACTGGGCTCAGGCTGGACCAGTGACGGCCCCGGTGCGGGCTATTTCCCTTTTTATATCGGCATTATTTTGTGCATCTCTGGTGTGGGCACGTTCTACCAATCGGTGTTTGGCAAAGCTAAAAACACCGAAGTGTTTGTGGACAAAGAACAGTTGCACCGCGTGCTGTCGATGTTCTTGCCCGCGCTGGCCTATGTGTTTGCAGTGCAGTTTTTGGGCTTGTATGTGGCTTCAGCGGTTTACATTGCGTTGTTCATGATTATTTTGGGTAAGTACTCCAAGTTCAAGAGTATTGCCGTGGCTCTGGGTGTCGTGGTGTTGTTCTTCCTGATGTTTGAGGTGTGGTTCAAAGTGCCGCTGTTCAAAGGGCAATTCAATTTGCTGGGTTTCACCGGTTACTAAACCCGGCCCTCTCGCTTCAAATCACACAAAACAATTTACCGGATATTTGATATGGAAGAACTCAACGCACTATTTCACGGCTTTAGCGTGATCCTCACGCCTATGAACATGCTGCTCATGTTTGTAGGCATTATTTTGGGTGTGCTCATTGGTGTGCTGCCCGGCCTGGGTGGTGCCAACGGTGTGGCCATCTTGCTGCCCCTCACATTTACGATGTCGCCCACCTCGGCCATCATCATGCTCTCTTGCATCTACTGGGGGGCGCTGTTTGGTGGTGCTATCACCTCCATTCTGTTCAACATCCCGGGCGAGCCTTGGTCGGTGGCTACCACTTTTGACGGCTACCCCATGGCGCAAAACGGGCGTGCGGGCGAGGCGTTGACGACGGCATTCACATCCTCGTTCGTAGGTGCCTTCGTCGCTGTAGTGATGATCACCTTTCTGGCACCCTTGGTCGCCAAGTTTGCGCTGAAGTTCGGGCCACCTGAATACTTCGCGGTCTACCTGCTGACCTTCTGCAGCTTTGTGGGTATGGGCAAGGGCTCGCCGTTCAAGATTTTGGCTTCCATGGCGATTGGTTTTGCGTTGGCGGCGGTGGGTATGGACACCGTGACTGGCCAGCTGCGCTTGACCTTTGGTATCCCAGACCTGATGCGCGGGTTTGACTTCTTGATCGCCGTGATCGGTTTGTTTGGTATCGGCGAGATTTTGCTGTCCATGGAAGAGGGCTTGGCCTTCTCGGGCAAGAGCGCCAAGATTGACCCCAAGGTGGTGCTAGAGACCTGGAAGAAACTGCCCCAGTATTGGATGACTTCGCTGCGCAGCTCGCTGGTCGGTATCTGGATGGGCATTACCCCCGGCGGCGCTACGCCCGCCTCGTTTATGAGCTACGGCCTGGCCAAGAAAATGTCAAAGAACGGTGCCAATTTTGGAAATGGCGAAATCGAAGGCGTGATTGCCCCCGAAACCGCTGCCCACGCCGCCGGTACCAGCGCTTTGCTGCCTATGCTGGCTCTGGGTATCCCCGGTTCGCCTACCGCAGCGGTGCTGCTCGGTGGCTTATTGATCTGGGGCTTGCAGCCAGGACCACTCTTGTTCGTAGAACAAAAAGACTTTGTCTGGGGCTTGATCGCCAGTATGTACCTGGGTAACCTGGTTGGCTTGATTGTGGTGCTGAGCACCGTGCCATTGTTCGCCTCTATTTTGCGCATTCCCTTCTCCATCATCGCCCCGGTGATTGTGGTGATCTGCGCGATTGGTGCCTACACCGTACACAACGCCATGTTGGACATCTGGTTCATGATGCTGTTTGGTTTGATCGGTTATGTCTTCAAGAAGCTGGACTACCCGCTCGCGCCCCTGGTCTTGGCCTTGGTGCTGGGTGACAAGGCCGAAGACTCTTTCCGCCAAGCGATGCTGGTGTCGCAAGGCGAGCTGTCGATTTTGTGGTCTAACGCACTGGTGGGCAGTATTTCTACGCTGGCGATAGTTCTTCTGCTCTGGCCGCTGATCTCCCGTTTGATTGCCAAGGTGCGTCCACCCAAGGCTAAGGAATTTGCAGTAGAGCAGCCCGTGGATTGATGGACGGCGTCTCCGCTGGAGGGGCATAGACTAAATTGAATCCTCTAATTTTTGAATAATGCCCTGATTTAAACTTGGGCATTGTTTTTTTTGAGAGATATTTTTATGCGCACCCCAAGCAGTCATTTCTCCAACGGCATTACCCAAACGGTCAAGCGTAGTTTGGTTGTAGTCATGTTGGCTTGGGTGGCTCCCGCCCTTGCTGCATGGGAGCCCACCAAAGCAGTGGAGTTGCTGGTTCCAGCAGGCAGGGGCGGTGGCGCCGACCAAATGGCGCGCTTGATCCAGGAGATCACGGTCAAACACAAATTGCTCAAAGAGCCCATGGTGGTTACCAACAAATCGGCCGGCGCGGGAGCTGAGAGCTTTATAGAGGTGAAGTCTTCCAAGGACGATCCGCACAAGCTCGTGGTGACTTTGTCAAACCTGTTTACGACGCCGTTGGCACTTGGTGTGTCTTTTTCGTGGCGTGACCTGACCCCCGTATCGATGATGGCGCTGGACCAGTTTGTGCTGTGGGTGAACGCTGACTCGTCCCATAAAAGCGTGAAAGACTATGTCGATGCAGCCAAAGCAGCAGGCCCCGGCAAGATGAAGATGGCTGGCACGGGAGCCAAACAGGAAGACCAGATTCTTACCGCAGGCATTGAGCGGGCCACGGGTGCTAAATTTTCGTACATGCCATTCAAAGGCGGCGGCGAGGTGGCGAATCAGCTGGTGGCTAAAACCGCAGACTCTACGGTGAACAACCCCATTGAGGCTGTCAACCAATGGCGCGCCGGTAAAGTGCGCCCACTGTGCGTGTTTGACCAGGTGCGCATGCCCTACAAAACCAAGATCACAGACACACAGTCGTGGAATGATGTGCCCACCTGCAAAGAATCTGGCTTGGCTGCGGACTACATCATGCTGCGCGGTATTTTCATGGCTCCGGGTGTGTCCAAAGACCAGTTAGAGTTTTATGTCAATTTGCTCAAGAAGGTACGTGAAACGCCGGAGTGGCTTGCCTACATGGAACGCGGCGCGTTTAACCAAACTACCATGTCGGGGCAGGCCTTCGATAAATGGTTGGCTGACACCGACGCCATGCACCGGGGTTTGATGAAGGAGGCGGGCTTTAACCTGAAATAGGTCCGCAAAAATCCCTAGATCTTGCCGCGCTGTTTCAAGCGACTCAAGGTCTCGGCGGACAAGTTAAGGTAAGCAGCCAGCTCTTTTTTGGGAATGCGTTCAAACAGCTCGGGCTGTTTGCGCATAAAGCGGTTCACCCGCCCCGGCGCATCCAGCAAATGCAGCGTAATGGTGTGTGCCATGATCTCGCTCATCAAGCGCATCACGGCATATTCAAACGAGGCTTTGATGCTGGGGTGCTCGTCCATAAAAGCCACCCACTTGGGTAGTGACAGCTTTGCTACCCGTGCCTTGGTGACCGCCACAATGCTGTACGGTGTCGGTGTGCCCAACCGCCAGGCGGCATAGCTGGTTTCCATGTCGCGCTCGTCTGAAAAACGCAAAATCATCGCCTTGGCCTGGTCGTTTTCTACCACCCGTTTGAGCACGCCATCGAGCACAAAGTACTGCTCCATATCGTGCACACCCTGGTGTAGTAAAAAATCCCCTTTGTGGCAGTCTACGACTGTTAAAAGCGACTCTAACTGTGCTCGCTCGTCAGCAGTCAAATCACTCAAAACGGCGTTCTGGGTCAGTTGAACCCGAATGACATTTTTTTCGGGATGGTTATCAACGGAAGACATGCGGGGACGAAGCTCGAAAGATGGGGCGATATTAGAACTTGCGGCTGGATGGGGTCAAAATACTCTGAAAGTTGACCTAGGTCAACGGTGCAGGCGCAATAGGCTCCTATGATACCTCGACACGCAATTCGACCCTACTTCACTATGACCACCGACACCACCACCCCTGAAATGACCGACGGCTTCCACCTGGTCATTGATGCCCTCAAACTCAACGGCATTGACACCATTTTCGGTCTGCCTGGTATTCCCATTACCGACCTGACCCGCAAGATGCAAGCTGAAGGCATGCGCGTGATCTCCTTTCGCCACGAGCAGCATGCAGGCAACGCAGCCGCAGCTGCTGGCTTCTTGACGCAAAAGCCCGGCATTTGCCTGACGGTATCGGCCCCTGGCTTTTTGAATGGCCTGACCGCGCTGGCCAACGCCACCACCAACTGCTTTCCGATGATTTTGATCAGCGGCTCCAGCGAGCGCGAGATTGTCGATTTGCAGCAGGGCGACTACGAAGAGATGGACCAGTTGGCCATTGCGCGTCCGCATTGCAAAGCCGCTTTCCGTGTATTGCACGCGCAAGACATCGGCGTAGGTATTGCGCGTGCGATCCGCTCGGCCTTGTCGGGCCGCCCCGGTGGCGTGTACCTGGACTTGCCCGCCAAGTTGTTCTCGCAGACGATGGAAGCTGTTGCAGGCCGTAAGTCCTTGATCGAAGTGGTGGACCCCGCTCCGCGCCAGATTCCTGCACCGGATGCGATTGCCCGCGCGCTCAATCTGCTCAAAGGTGCCAAGCGCCCGCTGATTTTGCTGGGCAAGGGCGCGGCCTACGCCCAGGCCGATGCCGATGTGCGCGCCTTGGTCGAGAAAAGCGGCATTCCTTACCTGCCCATGTCCATGGCCAAAGGTTTGCTGCCCGACACCCATGCCCAGTGCGCTTCTGCAGCCCGCTCGTATGTGCTGGCCGAAGCTGATGTGGTGCTCTTGGTGGGCGCGCGTTTGAACTGGCTCTTGTCGCACGGCAAGGGCAAGACGTGGGGTGGCGACAAGGCTACCGGTCGTCAATTTATCCAGGTGGATATTTCCCCGACCGAGATGGACAGCAACGTTGCCATTGCCGCACCCGTCGTGGGCGACATCGGTTCCTGCGTGGCAGCGCTGGCTGCGGGCATGGGTGACAACTGGGCCAAAGCGCCTGTGGAGTGGACAAGCGATGTCTTTGCACGCCGCGACAAAAACGTCGCCAAGATGGCCGAGACCTTGCAGCTCAATCCATCGCCGATGAACTTCCAAAGTGCCTTGAACGTGATCAAAAATCAGGTCAAAGCACGTCCTGATGCCATCATCGTCAACGAAGGCGCGAACACGCTGGACTTTGCCCGCTCTATCGTCGATATGTACCAGCCGCGCAAGCGCCTGGACGTGGGCACCTGGGGCATCATGGGCATCGGTATGGGCTTTGCTGTCGCTGCCGCCGTGGTCACCAAGCACCCTGTGATCGCCATTGAAGGCGACAGCGCCTTTGGCTTTAGCGGCATGGAAGTGGAAACCATTTGCCGCTACAACCTGCCGGTGTGCGTAGTAGTCTTTAACAACAACGGCATTTACCGTGGCACCGATGTCAACGCCAGCGGTGGCAAAGATGTAGCGCCTACCGTGTTCGTCAAGAACGCCCGCTATGAAATGATGATGCAAGCCTTTGGTGGCGTGGGCGTGCTAGCCAGCACCCCCGCTGAACTGGAGAAGGCTTTGAGCGAAGCGGTAGCCTCTGGCAAGCCTACTTTGATCAACGCCATCATTGACGAGACCGCAGGCACCGAGAGCGGCCGCATCACCAGCTTGAACCCGACGGCTGGCAAGAAGTAAACCACTCTGAGCACCATTTTTTTCGATCCATTGAACCCTTTCAATTCTTAATTACCAAGGAAACACCATGAGCAATAAACCACTCCAAGGCATCAAGATCATCGACTTCACCCATGTGCAAGCCGGTCCCGCCTGTACCCAGCTGCTGGCCTGGTTCGGCGCAGACGTGATCAAGGTCGAGCGTCCCGGTTCCGGCGACGTGACCCGTGGCCAGCTGCGTGACATCCCCGATGTCGATGCGCTGTACTTCACCATGCTCAACAGCAACAAGCGCGGCCTGACCTTGGACACCAAGAAGGCCGAGGGCAAGGCGGTTCTGGAAAAGCTGATCCAAACCAGCGATGTGCTGGTCGAAAACTTCGGCCCCGGCGCCCTGGACCGCATGGGCTTTACCTGGGAGCGCATCCAGGAACTCAACCCCAAGATGATCCTGGCCTCGGTCAAGGGCTTCAGTGATGGTCACGAATACGAAGACTTGAAGGTCTATGAAAACGTGGCGCAGTGCGCTGGCGGCTCCGCATCTACCACCGGCTGGTGGAAAGGCGAGCATTCAGAGCCCACCATCTCTGCCGCCGCTTTAGGTGACAGCAACACCGGCATGCACTTGGCTATCGGCATCTTGACAGCCTACATCGGCCGCCAGCAGACCGGTAAGGGGCAGAAGGTCGCCGTGGCCATGCAAGACGCTGTGCTGAACCTTTGCCGCGTCAAAATGCGTGACCAGTTGCGCCTGGACAAGCTGGGCTACCTGGAAGAGTACCCACAGTACCCGCACGAGAAGTTCGGCGATGTGGTGCCCCGTGGCGGCAACGCCGGCGGTGGCGGCCAGCCAGGCTGGATTTTGAAGTGCAAGGGCCATGAAACCGATCCTAATGCGTACATTTATTTCACCGTGCAGGGCCATGCCTGGGAGCCGATTTGCGACGCTCTGGGCAAACCCGAGTGGAAGACCGACCCAGCCTACATGACGGCCAAGGCGCGCCAGCCGCACATCATGGACATCTTCGCGACCATCGAAGCCTGGCTCAAGGACAAGACCAAGTTTGAAGCTGTCAACATTTTGCGGAAATTCGACATTCCTTGCGCGCCTGTGTTCTCCATGAAAGAATTGCTCAACGACAAGTCCCTGCGCGCCAGCGGCTCCATCGTTGAAGTGCCGCACAAAGAGCGCGGCAGCTATTTCACCGTCGGCAGCCCGATCAAGTTCTCTGACCTCAAGCCTGAGATCACCGGTTCCCCGCTGCTGGGCGAGCACACCGACCAGGTGTTGGCCGAACTGGGCTACTCCAAAGACCAGATCGCCAGCATGCATGCTTCCAAGGCGGTGTAAAGAAGACGGTTCAACACTTTGGTGTTGATAGACAACCAAGACGGCGTTCAACATTGAGCGCCGTCTTTACTTGAAAAACTGATTAACTTGAATGCCAGCACACCATGCCAACCACCATAGATTACAAAATACTCGTTGAGTCCCTAGGCGATGCCGTTATGGCCTGCGATGCTGCGGGAGCCATTACCCTGTGGAACCCTGCGTGTGAGCGCATGTTTGGTTTTACCGCGCTTGACGCCATGGGCAAGTCGCTGGACATGATCATTCCCCAGCGCCAGCAGCAGCGCCACTGGGATGGTTACCACAAGACCATGCAAACGGGCATTACCAAGTACGGTAACGACGTGCTGCGTGTGCCCGCGCTGCATAAAGACGGGCATACCTTGTCGATCGCGTTTACGGTGTCGATGCTGTATGCACCGGACGGCAAGGTGTCGCAGATCGTGGCCGTAGTGCGCGATGAGAGCGCCCGCTTTACCGAAGACCGCAATTTGCGCAAGCGCCTGGCGGAGCTGGAAAGCCAGCTTGCGGCGCAAGGCAAAACAGCTTGAACCTCTTTGTAAAGATGCGAGGCTATGAATAACTTACGATAGAGGGTTACGCCGCTTGGCGGCACCCGTCCCACGGTGGATACCCAGGACGCGTTATCCCTTTCATCATTTTCATCACTGAGCAGGATTTTTTATGAGCAAAGCCCTAGACGGAGTCAAAATTCTTGACTTCACCCACGTACAGTCCGGCCCCACCTGCACCCAGTTGCTGGCCTGGTTTGGCGCAGATGTCATCAAGGTAGAACGCGCGGGCGAGGGCGATGCGACGCGCGGGCAACTGCGCGATGTTCCCGGTGCAGACAGCCTGTACTTCACCATGCTGAACCACAACAAGCGCTCGATCACGCTGGACACCAAAAAGCCCAAGGGCAAAGAGGTGCTGGACACGCTGATCAAGCAATGCGATGTGCTGGTAGAGAACTTTGCCCCCGGGGCGATGGACCGTATGGGCATCACCTGGGAGCACATCCAAAAGCTCAACCCGCGCATGATCGTCGCCTCGGTCAAAGGTTTTGGCCCCGGCCCCTACGAAGACTGCAAGGTGTACGAGAACGTCGCGCAGTGCGCGGGCGGCGCGGCTTCTACCACGGGTTTTGACGACGGCCCGCCCCTGGTGACGGGCGCGCAGATTGGCGACAGCGGCACCGGCCTGCATTTGGCGTTGGGCATTGTGGCGGCGCTGTACCAGCGCAATTCCACCGGGCGTGGCCAGAAGGTGTTGGCTCCGATGCAAGATGCTGTTTTGAACTTGTGCCGCGTCAAGCTGCGCGACCAGCAGCGCCTGGAGCGCACCCACACCATGCACGAGTACCCGCAGTACCCAGACGGCAAGTTTGGCGATGCCGTGCCGCGTGCAGGCAATGCCTCGGGTGGTGGACAGCCTGGTTCGATTTTGAAATGCAAGGGTTGGGAGACCGACCCCAACGCCTATATCTATTTCATCACCCAAAGTGGTGTTTGGCCTGCGGTGTGCAAGGTGATCGGCGAACCTGATTGGGTGGAAGACGAGGCCTATGCCACGCCGCAAGCACGCCTGCTTCACCTCAAGCCGATCTTTGCACGCATCGAACAATGGACCATGACCAAGACCAAGTTCGAGGCGATGGACATCTTGAACCAATACGATATTCCTTGCGGCCCCATCTTGTCGATGAAAGAAATTGCCGAAGAGCCCGCATTGCGCGCGACAGGTACGATTGTTGAAGTCGACCACCCGACGCGCGGCAAGTACCTCACGGTGGGTAACCCTATCAAGATGTCGGACAGTGAAACCGTGGTTACCCGTTCGCCATTGTTGGGTGAACATACCGACGAAGTGCTGGGCCAACTGGGCTACAGCGCTGACACTATTTCTCAATTACGCGCAGAACGCGTTATATAAAATTCCATGAACTACCCCGTCATTCCCATCGCAGTACAAGAGGTCTCCAAGCAGCGTAAACGCGAGGCTCCCAAGGGGCGCAGGGTTGACCCACGGGCGCTGACCGACGTACAGGGTTTGCTGGGCACCGAATCGCGCCAGGCGGATTTGCTGATTGAGCATTTGCATAAAATCCAGGACTACTACAAGCATTTGTCTGCTGCGCATTTGGCAGCACTGGCGCAAGAGATGCGTTTGTCGCAAGCGCATGTGTATGAGGTAGCCAGCTTTTACCACCACTTTGATGTGGTGAAAGAGGGGGGCGCTGCGCCTGTACCGCTCACGGTGCGGGTGTGTGATGGTCTGTCTTGCGAGATGGCCGGCGCTAAAGATTTGCTGGCCAAACTGCCTGCCTTGCTGGGCCGCGACGTGCGTGTGATTGCCGCCCCGTGCATTGGCCGTTGCGAGCAAGCGCCTGCAGTAGCGGTGGGGCAAAACCCGGTGCCGAATGCGACGGTGGAAGCGGTGGTGGCTAAGGTCAAGGCCAAAGCTGTTGCGCATGTGCCCGAAGGTTTTATCGATCTGGCTTCTTATCAAAGCAACGGTGGCTATGCGCTGCTCAAAGCCTGCGTATCCGGCGCTCAGGAGGTGGAGCAAGTCATTAAAACGATGGAAGACTCCAGCCTGCGCGGCTTGGGTGGTGCGGGCTTTCCGACAGGCCGCAAATGGCGCATTGTGCGCGGCGAAAAAGGCCCCCGTTTGATGGCGGTGAACATTGACGAAGGCGAACCCGGAACTTTCAAAGACCGTGTGTACCTGGAGCGCGACCCGCACCGCTTTATCGAAGGCATGCTGATAGCGGCCTGGGCCGTAGGCATTGAAAAAATCTACGTGTACCTGCGTGACGAATACCATGGCTGCCGCACCATGCTGGAAGCCGAGCTGAAAAAACTCAAAGCCTCGCCTCTGATGGTGGGCATGCCAGAGATCGAACTGCGCCGGGGTGCGGGTGCCTACATCTGCGGTGAAGAGTCCGCGATGATCGAGTCCATCGAAGGCAAGCGCGGCATGCCGCGTCTGCGTCCGCCCTATGTGGCGCAAGTCGGCCTGTTTGGTCGCCCCACACTGGAGCACAACTTTGAAACCCTGTACTGGGTGCGCGAGATTTTGGAAAAAGGCAGCACCTGGTTTGCCTCGCACGGGCGCAATGGGCGTAAGGGCTTGCGCTCCTTCTCCGTCTCAGGCCGTGTGAAGCAGCCCGGTGTCAAACTGGCCCCTGCGGGCATCACCATCCAGGAGCTGATCGACGAGCATTGCGGCGGCATGCTGGACGGGCAAAAGTTCTATGCCTACCTGCCCGGCGGTGCATCGGGTGGCATCTTGCCGGCCACCATGAACACCATACCGCTGGACTTTGACACCTTGCAGCCCTACGGTTGCTTCATCGGCTCTGCCGCCGTCATCGTGCTGTCGGACAAAGACACCGCCTCTGATGCAGCGCGCAACATGATGCGCTTTTTCCACCACGAGTCATGTGGCCAATGCACACCCTGCCGCGTAGGCACGGCCAAGGCCGCGCACATCATGGATCAGCCCAAATGGGATTTGCCACTGCTGGCCGATCTGTCGCTGGTGATGCGCGATGCGTCGATTTGCGGCTTAGGCCAAGCCGCACCCAACCCGGTTGATTGCGTGATCAAATATTTCCCCCAGGAATTGTGAACCCCCACGCTTGTCACTACGTGTACTACGCTGCCCCCCATGGGGGCTGGCCTTGCTTGGGGCGGCCCGGCGTTGCGGCCCTGGCTAGTTTTGAAAAATGAAAGACTCTTTATGAACGCAGTAACCCGACAAGAAGAGATGGCGCTGCACGTGCCCTTGGTGAACTTTAGCCTCAACGGCCGCGAAGTCACGGGCCGCGCTACCGACACCATTTTGCAGATCGCCAAGCAAGAAGGTATAGACATCCCGCACCTTTGCTACAAAGAAGGCTTGGAAGCGGTGGGCAACTGCCGCGCTTGCATGGTGGAGATCAATGGCGAACGGGTATTGGCACCATCGTGCTGCCGCGCCCCCACAGCCGGTATGAAAGTCGTGACCGACAGCGAACGCGCTGTAGCGTCGCAAAAACTGGTGCTGGAACTTCTGCTGTCTGACATGCCAGAAAAAGAGTACACCCGCAACAACGAGGTGGACCAGTGGGCCAGCAAAATCGGCGTGGGCAAGCCGCGTTTTGAAGCACGCGCGCAGCCCAGGCAGGACCTGAGCCACCCCGCCATTGCTGTCAATCTGGATGCCTGCATCCAGTGCACCCGCTGCCTGCGCGCCTGCCGCGACGAGCAGGTGAACGACGTGATTGGCTTGGCCTTTAGAGGCGACCAGGCGAAGATCGTGTTTGACATGGACGACTCCATGGGCGCGTCCACCTGTGTAGCCTGCGGCGAATGCGTGCAGGCCTGCCCCACCGGCGCGCTCATGCCTGCCCGCGAGGCTGCGCTCACGGTGCCCGACAAGCAGGTCGAATCCGTCTGCCCGTACTGTGGCGTGGGCTGCCAGCTCACCTACAACGTCAAAGACGACAAAATCTTGTTTGTCGAAGGCCGCGATGGCCCCGCCAACCACGGGCGCTTGTGCGTCAAAGGCCGCTACGGCTTTGACTACGCGCACCACCCGCACCGCCTCACCAAGCCCTTGATCCGCCGCGCCGATGCACCGAAAAAAGGTGACTTCGTGATGGACCCCAACAACGTGCTGGACATCTTCCGCGAAGCGACGTGGGAAGAAGCTCTGGCCTTGGCGGGCGGCAAGTTCAAAGACCTGCGCGACAAGCACGGCAAAAAATCATTGGCAGGTTTTGGCTCGGCCAAGGGCAGCAACGAAGAAGCTTATCTGTTCCAAAAGCTGGTGCGCACCGGCTTTGGCAGCAACAACGTGGACCACTGCACCCGCCTGTGCCACGCATCGTCGGTTGTTGCACTGCTGGAAGGCATCGGTTCGGGCGCAGTGTCTAACCCCGTGATGGACGTGGTCAAGGCCGATGTCATCGTCATCATCGGTGCCAACCCCACCGTCAACCACCCGGTAGCAGCCACTTGGATTAAAAACGCCGTGCAAAACGGCTCCAAGCTCATCGTGCTCGACCCGCGCCGCTCCGACCTGGCGCGCATGGCGCACCGCTTCCTGCAGTTCAAGCCCGATACCGACGTGGCATTGCTTAACGCGATGATGCACGTCATCGTGGCTGAAAACCTGGTGGACAAAGACTTCATCGCCAACCGCACCGAAGGCTATGAGGCGCTGCGCAAAAACGTCGAAGCCTACTCGCCCGAGCTGATGGCCCCCCTCTGCGGCATTGATGCCGAGACCATCCGCTACGTAGCGCGCTTGTACGCCACTTCCAAAGCCTCCATGATTCTATGGGGCATGGGCGTGAGCCAGCACGTGCACGGCACCGACAACGCGCGCTGCCTGATTGCGCTGTCTTTGATGACCGGCCAGATCGGCCGCCCCGGCACCGGCCTGCACCCCCTGCGCGGCCAAAACAACGTGCAAGGTGCGTCCGATGCGGGCCTGATCCCCATGATGTACCCCGACTACCAGCGCGTCACTAACCCCGAGGTGCGCGCAGGGTTCGAGAAGTCCTGGAAGCTGCCCGCAGGTTCGCTGGACGACCAGCCCGGCCTGACGGTAGTGGAAGTGATGGAAGCCATCCTCGCAGGCAGTGTCAAGGGCTTGTACGTGATGGGTGAGAACCCGGCGATGTCCGACCCCGATGCCAACCACGCCCGTGACGCGCTGGCCGCGCTGGACCACTTGGTGGTGCAAGACATTTTCTTGACCGAGACAGCGTATCTTGCCGACGTGATCTTGCCCGCCAGCGCCTTCCCCGAGAAGAACGGCAGCTTCACCAACACCGACCGTTTGGTGCAAATGGGCCGCCAGGCCATCCAACCCCCGGGCGATGCCAAGCAAGACCTGTGGATCATCCAGGAGATTGCCAATCGCCTGGACTGCGACTGGAACTACAAACATGTGAGCGAAGTGTTCGACGAAATGCGCCGCAACATGCCTAGCATCGGCGGCATTACCTGGGACAGGCTAGACCGTGAACACGCCGTCACCTACCCTTGCATGGTCGAGGGTGACCCCGGCCAGTCCGTGGTGTTTGTGGACGACTTCCCGCGCGAAGGCGGCAGAGCAAAGTTTGTCCCCGCCGACATCATTCCCGCCAACGAGCGGCCCGACACCGAGTACCCCTTGGTGCTCATCACCGGCCGCCAGCTAGAGCACTGGCACACCGGCAGCATGACCCGCCGCGCCACCGTGCTCGACGCGATCGAGCCCGACCCCACCGCACTCATCCACCCGCTAGACCTGGCCGCCATGGGCGCGCTGGCAGGCGATGTGGTCACCATCGCTTCACGTCGCGGCCAAGTGTCGCTGTACGCGCGCGCCGACGACGGCACGCCGCGCGGTGCGGTGTTTGTGCCCTTCTGCTACTACGAGGCAGCGATCAACAAGCTGACCAATGCCGCGCTCGACCCGTTTGCCAAGATTCCGGAGTTTAAGTACTGCGCCATCAAAGTGCAGTTGGGGGGACAGGCTCCGGTGCAGGGAAGCTACGGTGGCGGGCAGGTGCTGGAGCGGCTAAACGCTTAAACCTGCCAAGGCCAGTTTAAAAAATCGTTCTTAGGAAATTTTTTACGCAAAGAAGATTTGGGCAAAGTGCACATCGAGTCCAGCTGTGTTGGTCAACAAAATTTATACCACCGCGAGCCCTTTTTAAGCCCCAGCTGGACAGACCGCCTGGAGCATTGGTTGCAACGGTTTAGAAAAGATTAACTGGCGTGCGCAAAGCCTAAAAATGGGCATCATGAGTGATGCCCTGCTTTGCCATAACTTGTTTTGCCTGCTAGTACAGTGCAGGAATTTATTTTCTTGACTTTCGATATGGCTTACATTAAAGTAAGGCGAACATTGAAGGGCACATCCATGCTTACCGCAACCATCACCGCCAAAGGCCAAATCACTATTCCTGCTGAAATTCGGCGTGCATTGAAACTCGATGCGGGTGCACGTATTTCATTCGAGGAAGCGCAGCCAGGCAGCTACCTCTTCAAACCGGCAGCCAAAGTGCCTGTCACGGCCTTAAAAGCCATGTTTGGCAAGCACCCCACCACCATCAGCATTAACGAGATGAATGCCACCATCGCCCGGCGTGGTGCTGCTGCCAAATGATCGGGCTGGACACCAACGTTTTGGTGCGTTACATCACATCCGACGACAGCAAACAAGCCGCGCTGGCTGGCCGCTTGATCGAAAGCCTGGACGAGCAATCACCGGGCTACATCACCCTTGTCACGCTGGTCGAGCTATGTTGGGTACTCGAATCGGCCTACCAGTTCAGTCGCAGCCAATTGGTGGAGGTATTTCAGACCCTCATTGCCATAGAAAACTTCAAGATCGACCGCGTATCCGTGGTGGCCAGCGCAGTGCGCCAGTACAGCGAAAGCAAAGCGGATTTTGCAGACTGCCTGATCGAGCGCCTGTCGTCCGCGGCAGGTTGCCAACACACGATGACATTTGACAAAGCAGCCGCAAAAACTGCCGGAATGCAGCTCATTGGCGCCTGACTTTTTTCGGTATATGCTTTAGCTTATATAGCTTTAACTATCAATACGCTAGCTGCTCGCGCAATATTCTATTGTGCTACAGGCCTATTTCACTAAAAAATATCACCCCCGCTGCGGCTCCAACGTGCGCTCAAACACCGTCGCTCCATTGATGTCAATAAACCCTACGGTCAATGCGCGGCTGCGCGGGTCAATGCGCATTTCTCCAAAGAACTGAAACCCGGCCAATGGGGACGTGTTGGGCGCGGGTGGCGCTTTCTGGAACACGACTTGGGGGCCGAAAGTGTTGTCCAAGGTGTTGGGGCCAAAGCTGCCGGCATTCAAGGGGCCGGCTACAAACTCCCAGAAGGGGTTGAAGTCGGGGTACTGCGCCTTGGTCGGGTCGTAGTAATGGGCGGCGCAGTAGTGCGCGTCGGCCGTGATCCACACCATATTGCGAATGCGCTCACGCTTTAGCGCGCTGAGCAGGCGGGCAATCTCCAGCTCGCGCCCGCGTGGGCCGCCGTTGGTGTTGGCTGCGCCTTCAAAGCGGGCCCGGCCCAGCGCGTCGGTGCCGTCGCCGATGACCAAGCCCAAGGGCATGTCAGCGGAGATGATTTTCCAGGTGGCGCGGGAGTTCTTCAGGCCTTGCACCAGCCAGTCAAACTGTTCTTTACCCAAAAATGCGGTTTCTGGCGACTCGGTGGGCTGGTCGTTGCTGCTGTTGGGGCCGCGGTAGCTGCGCATGTCGATCATGAACACTTCCATCAAGGGGCCGTAGCTCAGTTTGCGGTACACCCGCTCGCTTTCGTCTGCGGTGTGGGGGCGTAGCGGGGCATATTCTAAAAATGCTTTGGTCGCACGGGCCGTGAGCAGGGGCACGCGCTTTTCGGTGTAGCGGGTGTCGGCGTTCAGGTCTTTGCTGTCGCTCCAGTTGTTGGTGACTTCATGGTCGTCCCACTGCCATAGCTGGGGTACTTGCAAGGAGAACTTTTGCACATTGGTGTCGCGCAGGTTGTAGCGGTAGCGGCCGCGGTACTCGTCTTGCGTCTCGGCCACTTTTTCCACGCCCTCGGCTATCAGGTTTTTCCAGATGGCACCGCCTTCTACGGCGCGTTGGGCGGTCATGGGGCCGTCGGCGTAGATGGTGTCGCCACAGTGCACAAAGAAGTCGGGGTCACGCTGGCGCATCACCTCGTAGATGCGCATGCCGCCAAAGTCGGGGTTGATGCCGTAGTTTTGCCCAGCGGTGTCGCCACCCCAAACAAAGCGCAGGGCGCGCCGAGCGTCCACCGAAGGCGTGCGAAACTGGGCGGTGATCCACTCGCTACGGGTGCGACCCGTGCTGAGATCCTCCATGGCCACACGGGTGAAAATGCGTTGGCCCAAGGGCAGCTGGGTGAGGTCTACCCGGGCCGTAAAGTCGCTGGATTCGAGCGCATAGGGGCCAATGATCTTGCGCGGATGGGTGAAGCTGTCGGTGGTGTCCCACTCCAGCACCATGCGCGCGGGCTTGTCGCTGCGCGCCCAGACGATGCTGCGCGCCTGCACCGCGCCGTCGCGCATGGCGTCGTCAAAGTCGTTGTAGTCGTCATTCCGGTCCTGTCCACGGCGGCCGAGCAATACCAGGCTGGTGTCGCCCAGTTGCAGACCGTAGGGCAGGTTGGGCCGCACGCTTTGGGCCGCCACCAAAGCGGGTGCGCCCAAGGTGGTGGCGGCTACAGCGACACCGAGGTACGAGGCTGAATGTTGGATAAAACGACGACGCGGTAGATCCATGTCGGGCGTAGCATGGGGCAAACTGAGAGCTGGGTTGGTAACGCCATCTGGGCAGGTATCAGGCATAAAAAACTCCTCAAAAAAAGTGGTTGGGAGTTGAACGGTATTTTAGGAAAGTGAAGCTTTCGTGAATCTTGGATTACAGCCCTGTGACACATGCAGAGTTACGTAAAAAAGCACCGCGTTTGCTTGATGAAGCTGCAATTTTGATAGCGTGTGTAGCTGGAGGCGTATGGGGTTCACGCCTGTAAATTCTGAGTGCCAACGGGTCGCCCGCGCACGAGCGGCAACGGGTAACAACCCGTAAAACAAAAATCAAAAAGGAAAAGCGTCAAGGTCTGCATTGGTATTGCGCAGGCTGTGCATGGCGGTATATTAGCTATAATTTGTATAGCTGCTTACGCTATATTTTATTGGGCTAAATCCGTATTTGGCATATAAAATGGTAACTACTCAGGTCACCCGGCAAAGCAAGGCTGAATAGTCTGACGCTGAAAGACGCTGACCAGGCAGGCATGCAGATTGGCCTTTTGCTTGTTCA
>JAYVGI010000230.1:0-19751 GCA_043772355.1 Polaromonas sp. | reverse complement strand
CAGGGCTGGTGGCGATGGAGAACACACCTGCGGTAGTTGAATCGATTGCGGCTTGGCCTTGGATTATTGATGTTCTATCGAAATGGAAATAGAATAAGTATCTGGATCGTAGATAACCATTTCCCCAAATTACTCGAAGAGTTCAACGCAGCGAAGACGCAAGCGGCTGAGTTGACACGACAAGGTATGAGTGGCCGCAAAGTTGAACGAGTGACTGGCGAAGCGAAAAAGGCCTTTCAATTATCACTCCCTGCAGCGGTAATCCTTTCAGGTTGTTGATTCTTAATTTTCTATTTTTTTGAGCGTAATTCTGATCATAAGACCGGGCAAGCTGAACGAATCAAATCGGCTCGATTAAGACAAACAGAAAAAATCAAGTCGGCTCGATCAAGACGAGACTAATAATGGTTTTCGGGCCAGAGGGTCAAGTTTCCCATTCCCCATTTTGATGCAATCAACCCGGTGTCACTATGAGCATTTTGACGCATGTTGAACATCACAATCGCTATTTATTTCGTAGCTGCTTACGCTATATTCTACTGGGCTGCCGCCAGATTAGCACCATAAAAACGGCTTCAAAATCGATAAATTTGAGGTTTGCAGCCGATTAATAACTACATATTTCATAGCTGCTCCCGCTATATTTCAGTAGGGCTATAGCACTATGAGTGCCTTATTTCCCGGCAATCGGCTCAGGTCGAATCAAAAACTCATCTAAGCGCAACCCATCCACAGCTGCAAAGTGCTTGGTGTTGGCTGTCAGCACCGTCAGGCTATGCTCCAAGGCGGTTGCCGCGATCAATGCATCGCCCATGCCCAAGCCATGGCTCAAGGTCAGCGCTTCTAGTAGGTCACCAGTGCGCGCAGTAATGGCAGGTGTGATGGGCAGAAGTTGCGCTTGGCGCTGGGCCAGCATCTTCTTGAAGGCCAGCAACTCCACTTTATTGCGCATACCTTGCAAAATTTCAAAATAGCTCACGCTAGACATCACCAAAGCAGGTAACTGGTCTAATCGCTCGGTGGCTTGGGCGTAGCCCCGCAGATGCCAGATCAGTACATCGGTATCGACCAATAGGCTCATGGCAAGCTACGCGCGCCATCACGGCCGTAGCGCGGCTCGCGCAGCTTGCGCACATAGGCCTGCACATCGCCCATGTCTTCCCGGTCACGCCAGATGCCAAAAGCGGGGTCACTGCCCTCTAAGGGTATTGGCCGCCCATCTTCCTCTTCAATACGCACCCGCACTTGGGCTGAAGCCGCCAGATGCAGCTTGTCACGCCAGGCGCGTGGCAGGTCTGCCAGAGGCACATGTTCAATCACAACAGCGTTCATGGCATTGGGCTCCTTGACTGTATAAAAGGTTGATTCTAGAGGAAACCGCTTGTAGGACCTGAGCGTGAGGGTCAAGTCTCCCATTTCCCATTTCCCATTTTGATGCAACCAACCCGGTGTCATTATGAGCGTTTCAACATCATGATGGACATAAAAAACGCTCTTTATTTCGTAGCTGCTTGCGCTATATTCTATTGGGCTGCAGCCAGATTAGCACCCTAAAAATGGCTTCAAAATCGACAAATTTTCAGTTTGCTGTAAATTTTTAGAGTCCAAGAGGTTCCCAATTGCTCCAAAACGGTGGTTATGCGTAGTTTTTGAGGTGCATATCGGGCTGCAGCTCAATAGAATATAGCGTTATCTGCTTCTCTTTTTGTAGCGCGCATTTTCACTTACATGCCGTTGAGGTAAGGCAGTAGTGGGTACGTGACTGAGGGCAGAGCCATTGCGCAGCAGGTAACTACGCAGTTGGGTGGAAATGGCGCTCCAGTAGCTCCAAGACGCACAAAGTGGTATCGCGATACCATTTTGACTTGCGGGTCTGGATCAGGTCTCCCGTTTCCCGTTTGCTATTCATTCAGTAGCTTCTTACGCTATATTCCATTGGCTAAAAGGCCAGTTATAAAAATTATGATGGATCGCAAACATTAAACGCACTATCGAATCGCTTGAGTGCTGCGCTCAGTAGTTTGGTATGCCCAGTGCCCCATGGATGTGGCCTGGCATTGCGTAGCTTCCAATCAAATGACTTGGGTTGATGGGTTAAGACGTAACCCACCTCTCCTTTGTCACCCTTTGCTGCAATGGCAAAGGGGTTATCTGCATTGAACTGCGCGTGCGTCATGGGAAAGCCCACCACCACGCCAGTGCGCTCTGAAAATGCTTTGGTAGACATCACGAGCATAGGATGTTCGTTGGGCATTTCAACGCCGATATGGGGGCTGTATTCGATAAAAATGATTTCAGCTCTGTCTGGCACCCACAAAGCCGACTTACGCGCAACCATCAGGCAAACGCCTCTACGCCGCGCGGGGCATCTGCCATCACTTCACCGCCGTGCCGCTTGGGGTCGAACATGGCTAGCATGTGTTCGAGGGTAGGCTCAGTTTCTGATTCGATGACGATGCGCCCAGGCTTGATGGTCACCCGCACTGGGGAGCCATCAGCGACTCCCGCTGCTTTGGCCATGGGCTTGGTAATGCGCAGTGCCAGGCCATTACCCCAGGCGCTAATTTGGCTGACTGTAGTGTTCATAGAATGCTCTCCAAGTTGTTTACACTATTGTATCAACAAAAAATTTCAGTATCAACAATGTGTCAACAAAGAGTGCCAACTGCTGTCAACCCAAAATTGAAATGCGCGCTGAATGGGGATTTTGAATCTCACCCTAGAGAACCCGCTAGTGCAAACCCTGTACTGGGCTATAATTAGAGGCTTTCCCGCACCCACCCCACGCCTTACGCATTCAAGCCAATCCTCCAAGCACAGCTTTACCGATTTACGCCTTTAAAAAGCGTAGGTTTTGAAGCGCTAGGGCGTACCCGAAGAAAACGGAGAAAACCCAGTGCTTTTGTCTTTGAAGTCAGCCCATCCCCCCGCGATCCTCGCCCTTGCTGACGGTACCGTATTCGTAGGCTCCTCCATCGGAGCCGCAGGCCACACAGTCGGCGAAGTGGTGTTTAACACCTCGATGTCGGGTTATCAAGAAATCTTGACCGACCCCAGCTACTGCCAGCAAATCGTCACGCTCACCTATCCGCATATCGGCAACTACGGCATTAGCCTGGAAGATGTCGAGTCGGGCAAAATTTTTGCCGCAGGCCTCATCATCAAAGACCTGCCCTTGGTGACCAGCAACTTTCGCAGCACGATGACGCTGGCGCAGTATTTGGTGAAAGAGAACACCGTCGCCATCGCCAATATCGACACCCGCCAGCTTACCCGTCACCTGCGTGTAAACGGTGCGCAAAACGGCGCGATTGTTGGTTTAAAGCAGGGCGAAGAAGTGACGCAAGCCGTGATTGACAAAGCGATTGCTGCGGCCAAGGGTGCGCCGTCCATGTCGGGCCTGGATCTGGCCAAAGTCGTTACGACAAGCAAGCCCTACAGTTGGACGCAAACCGAGTGGAAGCTCAAAAACCTTGATGGCAAGCCGGGCTACGGCGAGCAAACCGCTCCCAAGTTCCACGTGGTGGCCTACGACTTCGGTGTCAAGAAAAACATCCTGCGCATGCTGGCTGAGCGCGGCTGCCAAGTCACCGTCGTGCCTGCGCAAACGCCTGCCAAAGATGTGTTGGCCTTAAAACCCAGTGGCGTGTTCCTGTCCAACGGCCCCGGCGACCCACAGCCCTGCGACTACGCCATTGCCGCCACGCGCGAAATCATCGAAACGGGCGTGCCTATCTTCGGCATCTGCCTGGGCCACCAAATCATGGCGCTTGCCTCGGGTGCCAAGACTTTCAAAATGAAGTTCGGTCACCACGGTGCCAACCACCCGGTAAAAGATTTGGGGTTAGACGAAAAAAACCGGGGCCGCGTCAGCATTACCAGCCAAAACCACGGCTTTGCGGTAGACGAAAAAACCCTACCCGCCAACCTGCGCGCCACCCACATCAGCCTGTTCGACAACACCCTGCAAGGCCTGGCCCGCACCGACAAACCCGCCTTCTGCTTCCAGGGTCACCCCGAGGCATCGCCCGGGCCGCATGATATTTCTTATTTGTTTGACCGCTTCATCGCTTTGATGGAGAAGGCCGCTTAAGGTCACAGTTTGTGACTTTGAACTTCCAAGTTATTGATTTTTATGAATTTATAAGGTCACAGACTGTGACCTTGAAGTGAGGCAAGATGCCAAAACGTACCGACATTCAAAGTATTCTCATCATCGGCGCAGGGCCGATCATCATTGGTCAGGCTTGCGAGTTTGACTACTCCGGCGTGCAGGCCTGCAAGGCGCTGCGCGAGGAGGGCTACCGGGTCATTTTGATCAACAGCAACCCGGCCACGATCATGACTGACCCGGCTACGGCCGATGTGACCTATATCGAGCCGATCACCTGGCAGACGGTGGAGAAAATCATCGCCAAAGAAAAGCCGGACGCGATTTTGCCGACCATGGGTGGGCAGACAGCGCTGAACTGCGCACTCGATTTGTGGCACCAAGGCGTGCTGGACAAATACATGGGCGCGGCCACCGGCAAGCCGGTCGAGCTGATCGGCGCTACGCCTGAGGCGATTGACAAGGCCGAAGACCGTTTGAAGTTCAAAGACGCGATGACCAAAATTGGCTTGGGCTCGGCGCGCTCGGGCATCGCGCACAGCATGGACGAGGCGTGGACGGTGCAAAAGACCTTGGGTTTCCCCACCGTCATTCGCCCCAGCTTTACCCTGGGCGGCACGGGCGGCGGCATTGCCTACAACGCTGAAGAATTCGAGACCATTTGCAAACGCGGCCTGGAGGCCTCGCCGACTAACGAGCTGTTGATTGAGGAATCGCTGCTCGGCTGGAAAGAGTACGAGATGGAAGTCGTGCGCGACAAGGCGGACAACTGCATCATCGTCTGCTCGATTGAAAACCTTGATCCGATGGGCGTGCACACGGGCGACTCGATCACCGTGGCACCGGCGCAGACGCTTAGCGACAAGGAATACCAGATTTTGCGCAATGCATCGCTGGCCGTGCTGCGCGAGATTGGCGTGGACACGGGCGGATCGAACGTGCAGTTCTCCATCAACCCCGACGACGGCCGCATGGTGGTGATTGAGATGAACCCGCGCGTGTCGCGTTCCTCTGCGCTGGCCTCCAAAGCCACGGGTTTCCCGATTGCCAAGGTGGCGGCAAAACTCGCCTGCGGCTACACGCTGGACGAGCTGCGCAACGAGATTACGGGCGGCGCTACGCCGGCGTCGTTTGAGCCGAGCATCGACTACGTGGTGACCAAGATCCCGCGTTTTGCATTTGAAAAATTCAAGGATGCCGACGACCGCCTGACTACGCAAATGAAGAGCGTGGGCGAGGTGATGGCCATGGGCCGCACCTTCCAGGAGTCGTTCCAAAAAGCCCTGCGCGGCTTGGAGGTGGGGGTGGACGGCATGAACGAGAAAACCCAAGACCGCGAAGTGCTGGAAAAAGAGTTGGGCTCCCCCGGTCCCGAGCGCATCTGGTACGTGGGCGATGCGTTTGCACAAGGTATGAGCGTGGATGAAGTGTTTGCACTGACCAAGATCGACCCGTGGTTTTTGGTGCAGATCGAAGAGATTGTGAAGATCGAGCTGGAGTTGGAGAAGACCACGTTGGATGCGTTGAGCAAAGAGGAATTGCTCAAGCTCAAACAAAAAGGTTTTTCAGACCGCCGCCTGGCGCGCCAACTGAAAACCACCGACACAGTCATTCGTGAAAAGCGCCGCGCTCTGGGCATCCGCCCCGTCTACAAGCGCGTGGACACCTGCGCCGCAGAGTTCGCTACCAACACGGCCTACATGTACTCGACCTACGAAGGTTTTGTCACTGGCCCCTTTGGCCCCGGCCAAAGCGCCGCGGAGTGCGAAGCAGAACCCACGAACAATAAAAAGATCATGGTGCTAGGCGGCGGCCCTAACCGCATTGGCCAAGGTATTGAGTTTGACTACTGCTGCGTGCACGCCGCGCTGGCCATGCGTGAAGACGGCTACGAGACCATCATGGTCAACTGCAACCCCGAGACCGTGTCCACCGACTACGACACCTCCGACCGCCTGTACTTCGAGCCGCTGACGCTGGAAGATGTGCTGGAAATCGTGGACAAAGAAAAGCCCTGGGGCGTGATCGTGCAGTACGGTGGCCAAACCCCACTCAAGCTCGCGCTCGATCTGGAAGCCAACGGCGTGCCCATCATCGGCACCAGCCCCGACATGATCGATGCCGCCGAAGACCGCGAGCGTTTCTCAGCACTGCTGCGCGAGCTGGGCTTGAAGCAGCCGCCCAACGCCACCGCCCGCACCGAAGCCGAAGCATTGGAAAAAGCCACCTCATTAGGCTACCCATTGGTCGTGCGCCCCAGCTACGTGCTGGGTGGCCGCGCCATGGAGATCGTGCACGAGCAGCGCGACCTGGAGCGCTACATGCGCGAAGCCGTTAAGGTCTCGCATGACTCGCCCGTGCTGCTAGACCGCTTCCTGAATGATGCGATTGAATGCGATGTGGATTGCCTGCGCGACCCCGAAGGCAAAACCTTCATCGGCGGTGTGATGGAGCACATTGAGCAAGCCGGTGTGCACAGCGGCGACTCTGCCTGCTCGCTGCCGCCGTATTCGCTGTCCAAAGCGACGGTCGATGAAATGAAGCGCCAGTCGGCTGCCATGGCGGGTGCGCTCAAAGTCGTCGGCTTGATGAACGTGCAGTTCGCCATCCAACACAAAGACGGCCAAGACGTGATCTACGTGCTGGAAGTCAACCCCCGCGCCTCACGCACCGTGCCGTATGTGAGCAAGGCCACGGGCATCCAGCTGGCCAAGGTGGCCGCGCGCTGCATGGCCGGCCAGTCGCTGGCTTCGCAAGGCATTACCAAAGAAGTCACCCCCCCATATTTCAGCGTGAAAGAGGCGGTCTTCCCCTTCGTCAAATTCCCCGGTGTAGACACCATCCTGGGCCCCGAGATGAAGTCCACCGGCGAGGTCATGGGCGTCGGCAAAACCTTTGGCGAAGCGTTTGTGAAGAGCCAGCTCGGCGCGGGCACCAAGCTGCCCAAGTCGGGCAAGGTGTTCCTGACCGTCAAGAACAACGACAAGCCCCGTGCGGTCGAGGTGGCGCGCGCACTGGTAGCTATGAACTTTGAACTTCTGGCCACCAAGGGCACGGCAGCGGCGTTCCAGGCTGCGGGCCTGAAAGTGCAAGTGGTGAACAAAGTCACAGAAGGCCGCCCGCACGTCGTGGACATGATCAAGAACAACGAGATCACGATGGTGGTCAACACCGTCGAAGAGCGCCGCAACGCGATTGCCGACAGCCGCGCCATCCGCACCTCCAGCTTGCTGGCAAGGGTGACCACGTTTACCACCATCGCTGGCGCTGAGGCGGCGGTGGAGGGTATGAAATATGTGGACAATTTAGGTGTCATCAGTGTGCAAGAAATGCACGCTGCGCTCGTTATCTAAGTGTGCCCAAGCCGTATTTTTAGCGGCATAATTCTATGCATACCACCGCCGAGCGGCAACGCCCGGCGGTTTCCTTTTGGAGTTTACAAATATGGCTACTATCCCTATCACCAAACGCGGCGCTGAAAAGCTCAAGGCCGAACTGCACCAGCTCAAGACGGTAGAGCGCCCATGGGTGATCAACGCCATCTCCGAGGCGCGTGCCCAAGGTGACCTGAGCGAAAACGCCGAGTACGATGCCGCCAAAGACCGTCAGGGCTTTATTGAAGGCCGTATTCAGGAAGTCGAAGGCAAGTTGTCAGCTGCGCAAATCATCGACCCCACCGAGGTGAACGCTGACGGGCGCGTGGTGTTTGGCTCTACGGTAGTACTGGAAGACGACGAGACCGGCACCAAGGTGACCTACCAAATCGTGGGCGAAGACGAAGCCGATCTGAAAAAAGGCTTGATCAATATCTCCAGCCCGATTGCCCGCGCGTTGATAGGCAAAGAAGAGGGCGATACCGCCGTGGTGCAAGCCCCCGGCGGCGAGAAACACTACGAAATCGTGTCGGTGCAGTACATCTAGGTTTAGCCGCTGTTTACCCTGGTGTTCAGTAGTTGCAGCCGCAAGATTGATACCTGCCCTGCGGCAAGCGTATTGCTTTGTTGTAAAAGCTTATCCCCACTGGGGTCATCAACGACTGTCCGGGCCGATAGAATCAGTGCATGTTTATTCATCTTCGCCTGCACACAGAGTTCTCCGTCGTAGACGGCACCGTCCGACTAGACGAGGGCGTGAAAGCCGCCCAATCATATGGCCAGGGGGCGCTGGCCATTACTGACCTGAGCAACCTGTTTGGCACCGTCAAGTTCTACAAAGAAGCGCGTGGCGCGGGCATCAAACCTTTGATAGGTGCGGAGGTATGGCTGGAGGGTTTTGCCAGCAGGGAAGGCGGCAAAGAGGCCCCGCTGGGCCGCGTGCTACTGCTGGTGCAAAACAAGCAAGGTTACTTGAACCTGAGCGAGCTGCTGGCCCGCGCCTGGACGCAAAGTGGCGCACGTACGCAAGCGGTGATCAAGCTGGAATGGTTGCTGGCCTTGAACGAAGGGCTGCTACTGCTCAGCGGCGCGCAGGCCGGCCCCGTGGGCCAAGCCCTGGTGCAGGGCGATGCCGCCCGCGCTGGCGACATTGCCATGCAGCTGGCCAACGCCTTTACCCACCGCTTTTACATCGAGCTACAGCGCGCAGGCCGTGCGGACGATGAGGCGCATGTGGCTGCGGCGGCCACCTTGGCTGCGCGGCTTAAGCTGCCCGTGGTGGCGACCCACCCGATCCAGTTCTTGGCTGCAACCGACTACGAAGCGCACGAGGCGCGGGTGTGCATTGCCGAAGGCGAGATTTTGGGCAACGCCCGGCGCGTGCGCAAGTTCACCCGCGAGCAATACTTCAAATCGCCTGCCGAGATGACCGCACTGTTTGCCGACCTGCCCAGTGCACTGGCCAACACGGCCGAGATTGCCCGGCGCTGCAACCTGACGATTGAGCTGGGCAAACCCAAGCTGCCCGAGTTCCCCACGCCCGAAGTCAACGGCCAGCGCATGTCGCCTGAGGAGTATTTCCGCTACCTCTCGCACGAGGGGCTCAAAGAGCGCATGGCACATCTGTATCCGGACGAAACCGTGCGCGCCAGCGAGATGCCGCGCTATGTGGAGCGGCTGGAGTTTGAGATCAACACCATTTTGAAAATGGGTTTCCCCGGCTACTTCCTGATCGTGGGCGACTTCATCCAATGGGCCAAGGCCAATGGTTGCCCGGTGGGGCCAGGCCGGGGTTCGGGCGCGGGCTCCTTGGTGGCGTATGTGCTCAAGATCACCGACCTCGACCCGTTGCAATACAACCTGCTGTTCGAGCGATTTTTGAACCCCGAGCGGGTGTCCATGCCCGACTTTGATATTGACTTTTGCCAGGCCAACCGCGACCGCGTGATTGACTATGTGAAGGGCAAGTACGGCAAAGAGGCCGTGAGTCAGATCGTCACCTTCGGTACCATGGCCGCGCGCGCCGCCATACGCGACGTGGGCCGCGTGATGGACATGAGCTACACCTTTTGCGATGGCATCAGCAAGCTGATCCCCAACAAGCCGGGCACGCACATGACGATTGACGGCGCCATCAAAGCCGAGCCGATTTTGGCAGAGCGCCTGGAAAAAGAAGAAGAGGTGCGCACGCTGCTGGACATGGCGCGCAAGCTCGAAGGCATGACGCGCAACGTCGGCATGCATGCAGGCGGTGTGTTGATTGCACCCGGCAAGCTCACCGACTTTTGCCCGCTGTACCAGCAGCCCGGCAGCGATTCGGCTGTCAGCCAGTACGACAAAGACGACGTAGAGGCCGTGGGCCTGGTGAAGTTTGACTTCTTGGGCTTGGCCACACTCACCATCGTGGAGATTGCCAAAGACTTCATCGTCGCACGCCACAAGGGCCAGGAAAACTTTGCCTTTGAAGACATCCCCCTCGACGACGCAGCCACCTACAAGCTCTTTGCCGATGGCCGCACCGAAGCCGTGTTCCAGTTTGAAAGCCGGGGCATGCAAGGCATGCTGAAAGATGCCAAGCCCACGCGGCTGGAAGACCTGATTGCGCTGAACGCCCTGTACCGCCCCGGCCCGATGGACCTGATCCCCAGCTTCGTGGCGCGCAAGCATGGCCGCGAAGAAATTGAGTACCCGCACCCCTTGGTCAAAGACATGCTGAGCGAGACCTACGGCATCATGGTCTATCAAGAGCAGGTGATGCAGACTGCGCAGATCCTGGGCGGCTACAGCTTGGGCGGCGCGGACTTGCTGCGCCGCGCCATGGGTAAAAAGAAGGTCGAGGAGATGGCCGAGCATCGCGGCATCTTCCGTGCAGGCGCGGCTAAAAACGACATTCCCGAACTCAAGGCCGATGAGATATTTGACCTGATGGAGAAGTTTGCAGGCTACGGCTTTAACAAGTCGCACGCCGCCGCTTACTCGCTGCTGGCTTACCACACCGGTTGGCTCAAGGTGCACTACACGGCCGAGTTTTTCTGCGCCAACATGACGGTGGAAATGGGCGACACCGACAAGCTGAAACTCTTGTTCCAAGACGCGCAGGACAACTTTGGCCTGACCTTCGAGCCGCCCGATGTGAACCGTGGCACCCACCGCTTTGAGCCCGTGAGCGATAAGGTCATCCGCTATGGCCTGGGCGCCGTCAAAGGCACCGGGCAGCAAGCCGTAGAAGCCATCATCGCCGCCAGACAATCAGGCGGCCCCTTCACCAGCCTGTTCGATTTTTGCGCCCGCGTAGAACGCACCAAAATCAACAAACGCACCATCGAGGCGTTGATCAAAGCGGGTGCCTTCGACAGCCTGCAGCTCAACCGCGCCGCCCTCATGGCCTCCATCGAGCTGGCCATGGACTACGCCCAGGCGCAAGAGGCCAACGCCAACCAGGGCGGCCTGTTCGACATGGGCGACGATGACAGCCACGGCTCCAGCACGCAAGAGCCGCCCTTGGTAGAGACCACGCCCTGGGGCGTGAAAGAGCGCCTGGTGGCAGAGAAAACCGCAGTCGGCTTCTACCTCTCCGGCCACTTGTTTGACGAAGTAGAGCGCGAGGTACGCCAGTTTGTCAAAACCAAGATCGACGGCCTGCCCGAGTCGCGTGACATCAGAACGCTGGTCGGCATCGTCGGCGACCTGCGCGTCATCAATGGCCAACGCGGCAAGCTGGCCATCTTCAAGCTCGACGACAAATCCGCCGTCATTGAAGCCACGGCCGACGAAGCGCTGATCAACGCCAACCGCAATTTGCTCAAAGACGACGAGCTCATCATCGTGCAAGGCAAGGCCCAGGCCGACCGCTTCTCCGGCGGCATCCGCTTCGTCGTCAACGCCATTTGGGACTTGCCCACGGCGCGCGCCAAGTTTGGCAAATACCTCAAAGTGAGCGTCAACGGCAAATCCCCCGACATCGCCCGCATGGTGCGCGATTTTCCGCCCAAGAAAGAAGTCACCGAGCAAGGCGAGCTGCTGCGCGGCCTACCCGTGCGCCTGAACATCTGGCGCTCGGCACCGGGCCAAGGCGGTGAGGTAAGCGCCAGCGCCGAAATAGCCTTGGACGACCGCGCCAAATTTTTCCCCACCGACGCCGCCGTGGCCAGCTGGAGCGCGCAGGCGCATGCAGGCGAGGCGCGGGTGGTATACGAGTAAACGCTTCAGATGCTACCTATTTGGTAGCTTTTCCCCTAAACCGCAGCCCTTTAGAATACTCAGGGAAAAGCTATGAAAGTAGTAGTGCCCTACAGCACACTTCAAGAGCTGGAACGGGTGCGAGCCAGCGGCGGGTTCTTGGCGAAGTAGCGCTGCAGGCCGCGCAGCATGGCATCGGCCAGCTGGTCTTGGTAGTCCATACTGCGCAGGCGCTGCTCTTCTTCGGGGTTGCTGATGAAGGCGGTTTCTATCAGCACACTGGGAATGTCAGGGGCTTTGAGCACGGCAAATCCGGCCTGCTCGACCCGCGCCTTGTGCAGCTTGGCAAAGCCGCCTATCTCGCCCAGCAGACTGCCGCCTAATTTCAAGCTGTCGTTGATTTGCGCGGTGGTGCTCATGTCCAGGATGGCGCGCTGCACGCTGGGATCTTTCACCTTCACGTTCACGCCGCCCACCAGGTCGGCGCTGTTTTCCTTGTCGGCCATGTATTTGGCGGCTGCGCTGGAGGCCCCTTTTTCACTTAGCGCAAACACGCTGGCACCGCGTGCGGTGGGCACGGTGAAGGCATCGGCGTGGATGCTGATGAACAGATCAGCTTTGACTTTTTGGGCCTTTTGCACCCGCACTTGCAGGGGCACAAAAAAATCAGCATCGCGGGTCAGGTAGGCACGCATGGGGTTGCCGTTGACGCTGGCGGCGTTGATGCGTTCGCGCAGCTTGAGCGCCACTGACAGCACCACGTCTTTTTCCTGTGTGCCTTGCGGGCCTATGGCCCCTGGGTCTTCGCCACCGTGGCCGGGATCCAGGGCGATGATGATGAGGCGGTCGGTTTTGGAGGGCGTTTTGGCGGTATTTTTGCCCAAAGCGATTGTAGAGCTTGCGCGAGAAGCTATCGAACTGGTAGCGCTTGCGGGGCTGGAGTGAGATGGGCTAGAGTGAAGCGAGCTGGAGCTTGATGCGCCGGAGCTTGACGGGCTGGCTGGTTTGGCGACGCCGCTGTGCTGTGCAATGAGCTCGCCCAATGGGTCGCGCGTTGCGCTGGCGGCCGCACCCGGCTTGGGGCTGGCAGGGCTGTGAGCGCCGGTGGACGTAGCGTGCGTAGAACTCGCAGTGCTCTCGTTCAAGCGCTCGTTGATCAAGGCCTCCAGCGGGTCAATAGCCAGCGCCGGGTACAGATCCAGCAGCAAGCGGTGCTGGTAGGCGGCCACGGGCGGCAGGTTAAACACCTGGGGCAGGGCGGCTTGTTTCAGGTCTATCACCAGGCGCACCACGCCGGGCGAGTTCTGCCCTACCCGGATGCCGGAGATGTACGGGTCATTGGGTTTGAAGCGGCCCACCAGCTCGCGCAGCTCGGGGCTGAGCTCTACGCCTTCAATGTCTACGGCCAAGCGCGGCGGCGTGGTGACAAAGAGCTGCTTGGTGGTCAGCTTGCCGTCGCTCTCTATGGTGACGCGGGTGTAGTCGTCAGCTGGCCACACACGCACGGCCAATATGGTCGCGCCCCAAGCAAAATCTGCCTTGGTGAGCAGCAGCGCCAGCGTGCCTGCGCCCACGGCTTGGCGGCGCGTGAGGACGCGCGCAGAGGCAGGCAGCGGGGGGCTGGGAGAGTTCATGCCACCAGAGCCTGGCCAATAGACGTAAATGCCCTTAGCTGCACCGTACGGCTGTCGTCAGCGCCTACGGTAATGTGCAGGGCCAGATCTGGCACAGGCAGGGCCGCACGGGCGTTGTCGGCCCATTCGATGAGTTTGAGGCCCGGCGAGGTAAAGATGTCGCGAAAGCCCGCGTCTTCCCACTCGCGCGGATCCGTAAAGCGGTAAAAATCAAAGTGCGAAATATTCAAATCCCCCGCGTCGGTCGCCGCCACATGCGGCTCTACCACGGCGTAGCTGGGGCTTTTAATGCGGCCTTGCACACCCAGTGCGCGCAGCACATGCCGCACCAAAGTAGTTTTGCCCGCGCCCAGCTCGCCGTGCAGCTCGATAATGGCATTGCGCAGCGCCGCTTTGCGTGCCAATGCGGCAGCCCAAACTTGTGTGGCATCTTCGGTGGGCCACAGATAAGTTTCTACAATCAAAGCATCGTGACTGACAGCGTTCAACTTCTCTCCAACATACGCCAATGGGCGCTCGAACTGGGATTTTCGCAAATTGGCGTAGCCCCCATCGATTTGAGCACAGCCGAGCCCGGTTTGCAGGCTTGGCTGGACAAGGGTTTTCATGGTGACATGCAGTATATGGCCGCGCACGGCATGCGCCGCGCCCGTCCGGCCGAGCTGGTGCCCGGCACGGTGAGCGTGATCACCGCCCGCATGGACTATCTGCCGCGCAGCACGCCCGAGGGTTGGCAAGGTATAGAGTTGGGTCGCCTAAATCGCCCCTCCGAGGCCATCGTGTCGATGTACGCCAGAGGGCGCGACTATCACAAAGTGTTGCGCAACCGATTGCAAAAATTGGCCGAGCGGATTGGGCAAGAGTTGGAGGTGCTCAATGCCGCTCAGGGGCTGCCGGGTAACCACACCAGCGCAGCCACACTGGCCCACCGCGTCTTCACCGACTCTGCCCCCGTGCTGGAGGCCGAGCTGGCCACCCGCAGCGGCCTGGGCTGGCGCGGCAAGCACACCCTGGTGCTCTCGCGCGAGGCGGGCAGCGCATTTTTTCTGGGCGAGATTTACATCAACATAGCCCTACCGCTGACCGAGCCCACTGCGCCACACTGCGGCACCTGTAGCGCCTGCATTGACATATGCCCCACCCAGGCCATCTTGTCACCGGGCCTGCTGGACGCACGCCGCTGCATCTCGTATTTAACGATTGAGCACGCAGGCCCCATCCCCCTGGAGCTGCGAGCGCTCATAGGCAACCGCATCTACGGCTGCGACGACTGCCAGTTGGTCTGCCCGTGGAACAAGTTTGCAAAGCGCAGTGCGCTGCCAGATTTTGACGAACGTACCGGCCTGACAGGCCAGCAACTCGTCACCCTGTTTGCGTGGTCTGAAGACGAATTTTTAAAACACACCGAAGGCAGCCCCATCCGGCGCATAGGGCATGAGCGCTGGCAGCGCAATATTGCAGTGGCGATGGGCAATGCGCTGCGCCATGCCGACGTGGGCGTCGGTGCTGCTCAGCAGGCCTTGCGCAGCGCCTTGCTGGCCAGGCTGCCACTGGCCAGCGCTCTGCTGGCAGAGCACGTGGCGTGGGCATTGCAAGGCGGCAGCCGTGCTGATGTAGATGCCGTCCGCATTTAGGCGGGGATAATCCCCCCATGCCTTTGTTGACCGACCCGAAATACTCTGACCGCTGGAAGCTGTCCGTGGCCCCCATGATGGACTGGACCGACCGGCACTGCCGCTACTTTCACCGCCTGCTGACTAAAAACACACTGGTCTACACCGAGATGGTGACCACGGGCGCGCTATTGCATGGCGATGTGCCGCGCCACCTGGACTTTAATGCCGAGGAACACCCCGTGGCCTTGCAGCTAGGCGGCAGCGAGAGCGCCGACCTGGCCCGGGCCGCCAAGCTGGGCCAAGAATGGGGCTACGACGAGATCAACCTGAACTGCGGCTGCCCCAGCGAGCGGGTGCAGCGCGGTGCCTTCGGTGCCTGCCTGATGGCCCAGCCGCAACTGGTAGCCGACTGCGTCAAAGCCATGCAGGACGCGGTGAGCATCCCGGTAACGGTGAAGCACCGCATTGGCATCGACAAAACCGAGAGCTACGAGTTTGTGCGCGATTTTGTCGGCACCATAGCCGATGCAGGCTGCGAAGTGTTCATCGTGCACGCCCGCAACGCCTGGCTGCAAGGCCTCTCGCCTAAGCAAAACCGGGAGGTGCCGCCGCTGCGCTACGAGCTGGTACACCGGCTTAAAAAAGAGTTTCCGCACTTGGTAATTGCCCTGAACGGCGGTATCAACACCCCCGAGCAGGTGGCCCACGAGCTGCCCCACCTAGACGGCGTGATGGTGGGCCGCGAGGCCTACCACAACCCCTGGTGGCTTAGCGCATGGGACGCGCAGTTTTATGGCGACACGGTTTCGCGCGAGGGTATTACACGGGACAGCGTAGAGGCGCAGATGGTGCAGTACATGCAGCGCGAAGCTGCGACTAAAGGCACGCCCTGGTACAGCATAGCCCGCCACATGCTAGGCCTGCGCCACGGCCAGCCCGGTGCAAGGCTGTGGCGCCAAGTGTGGAGCGACCATCGGCTGAAAACCCTGCCAGCAGAAGAGGTGGCTGCGAAGGCCAGCGCGACGGTGCGCCGGGCTGCGCATATCGAACCCTGAGCGTGTCGCAGCTTTCTCCAGCGAAACGGCGTTGCGGCATCAAGGAGCAGTCGCTGGCGGTTTTCACGTCAAAACAGGCGATCTTTGCGTCAACTCTGTTGCTATACATTAAATAGCTACAACCCCCTTAATATTGCTGGCTAATGCGTGTTTTAACCTCAAAAGCAGGTAAAACCGTGGTTTTGGCAGTCGTAGCGCCCAATTTTCAGCCTTTTTGCATAAAGAGGGTCTATGTGATCTGCAGTGGGTTGTGCCGTGGTGTGGACATCAGCTGGCTGCTTCAGCTTGACCGGCGCATCCAGAGGGGTCTGCAGATCCGGGTTGGCGGGTCGCTTGAAAACATCTTTACTCACTAATTAGTAGCACTCCGTCTATGCAAATCAGTGGGGTAAATGGGTAAAGGTTAAAAACAGGCACCCTGTACGTTGGGTGACCGCTGTTTGCCGAAAACCTGCCTGCCGGGCTGCTTGCAGCACATGTCTGGCCCGGATGGCACTATTTATTCCATAGCTTCTTCCGCATTATTCTAGAGGGCTGCAGGCATACAGTGATCTGAAAATGGCGGCGCTCCAAGCAGGGAATTCACAGTTTCTGGCCGATGCGCAAGCCGCCAGAGGCTTGACAACGCTCCAAACCGCGCCGCGCGACATAATAAGGCTGTTTCTCTGTGTACCCCACTGACCCGCTTAGACGGAGTGCTACTATTTAGTGAGCGTTAGCAACCTTCAAGAATCCGCAACTTTCCCGACAGAACGCGCAGACCCCACCACCACCCGCGCATGCCGCGCAAAGCTGATGTAGGCGCTGGCCCAGTCCAGCAGCACGACAAAGCGATTGCGAAAACCGATGAGGAAGTAGATGTGGGCAAACAGCCAAAACAGCCACGCAAAGTAGCCGCTGAACTTGAAGTGCCCCAAGGGCGAGGCCAGGTCCACCACCGCAGCGTTGCGGCCATTCGTGGCCAGGTTGCCGTAGTCCATGTACCTGAAGGCCCGTGTGGGCTGACCCCGCAGGCTGCTCAGCAGGTTGGCAGCGGCGCAGCGGCCCATTTGCTTGGCGGCGGGGGACACACCGGGAACAGCGGTTTGCAGGCCTTGGTGCAGGCTCATGGCGGCGGCCATGTCGCCTATGACCGCGATGTTGGCAAAGCCAGGTACGGTCAAATCGCTTTGCACTACGACCCGGCCTGCGCGATCTGTGGGGCAACCTGTGCTGGTGGCCAGTTGCTTGGCCAATGTCGAGGCGGCTACGCCTGCGGCCCAGACCACGGTTTTGCTGGGGATGCGCTGGGTGCTGGTCACTGTGGACGTGCCGTTGACTTTGCCCTCTGCACTGTTGGTGGCGTTGGCACTGCTCGCAGTGAGGCCATCCGCATCGATACCCGTCACCTTGCAGCCCAGCATCACCTGCACGCCCAGTTTTTCAAGTTGCGTCAAGGCCTTGGAACTCAGGTCGGGCGGCATGGCTTGCAGCACGCGCGGGCCGCCTTCTACCAGCAGCACGCGGGCGCTGGCGGGGTTGATGCGGCGAAACTCCCCCGGCAGGGTGTGGCGCGCAATTTCAGCCATGGTGCCCGCCATCTCCACGCCCTTGGGGCCTGCGCCTATCACCACAAAGGTCAGCAGCGCTTCGCGCAGCGCGAGGTCAGCTTCACGCTCCGTGGTGCTCATAGCGTTATTATGGGGACATCACAGACCAAGCGGCTTGCCCTTGGCTGATAACTTGGCTGATCACTTAAATTTTTCCACTATGCGCCTCTCCGTACTAGACCAATCCGTCGCCGCCTCTGGCCGCCCCCAAGCCGACAGCATTCGCCAAACCTTGGCCCTGGCCCAGCACTGCGAGGCGCTGGGCTACCACCGCTTTTGGGTGAGCGAGCACCACAGCCACCCCAGCATCGTCGGCACTGCGCCCGAGGTGCTGCTGGCCGCGATTGCCGCGCGCACCCAGCGCATCCGCCTGGGCAGCGCGGGGGTGATGCTGCCGCACTACGCGCCGCTCAAAGTGGCCGAGCAGTTCAAGGTGCTGGACGCGCTGGCCCCGGGCCGCATTGACTTGGGTGTGGGCCGCGCGCCGGGCAGCGACCAGCGCACCTCTGCCTTGCTCAATCCCAACCAGCGTTCTTCAGACGATTTTCCGCAGCAAGTGCTACAGCTACAAGCCTGGGTGCAAGAAGGTGCAGATTTACCAAAAGGTGCCTCGGTGGACGGCCTGCCCATGGGCCACCCCGGCCACGGCGTGCACGCCTACCCGCAGGGCAGCACCGCGCCAGCGCTATGGATGCTGGGCAGCAGTGACTACGGCGCGCAACTGGCCGCTCACCTGGGCCTGCCCTACGCCTTTGCCCACTTCATCACCGACGGGCAGGGCGCAGAGCAGGCGCTGGACATGTACCGCAGCACCTTCAAACCCAGCGCCATCACGCCCAAGCCGCACGCCGCCATTTGCGTATGGGCACTGGCCGCTGACACCGAAGAGCAAGCCTGGCAGATGTTCAAACCCCGCGAGCGCTGGAAGATGGACCGCAACCTGGGCCACATTGGCGCGCTGCTGGCGCAGGATGAGGCCGACCGCGACTACAGCCCGGCAGAGTTACCCCGCCTCAACGTCCTGCGCAAAAACGCGCTGGTAGGTACCGGCGCGCAGGTGGCTGACAAGCTGCGCGCGCTGGGCCAGGCTTTGGAGGTGGATGAAATAGCCGTGATTACGTGGACGCACGATGCCGCTGCCCAGCAGCGTTCGTATGAATTATTGGCCAGAGAGTTAATAAAACCGTAGTCTGATGCCTTTCCAGCTCCCTCTCCCGCAAGGCGGGAGAAGGTTAGGGTGAGGGCGGCTGAGATACATCAAAATCCATGCCGAATAGCCCTGTAGCCAGCAAAAGTACTGCGCAAGCAGCTATCAAATGAGTACTGAAGGAATTTCCACCGTATGCGCTCTCGCCACATTGAATCCCACCGTGCCCACCGCATCGGCTGGCTGCGCGCCAGCGTGTTGGGGGCTAACGACGGTGTGGTGTCGGTGGCCAGCCTGGTGGTGGGTGTAGCGGCCAGCGGTGCCACACCGCAGGCCATTTTGCTGACCGGCGTTGCGGGCCTGGTAGCGGGGGCCATGTCGATGGCGGCGGGCGAATATGTGTCCGTCCAGTCGCAGGCCGACACCGAAGAGGCAGACCTGGCGCGCGAGCGCGCCGAGCTGGTGGCCGACCCGGCGCACGAGCTGGACGAGCTGGCCGCCATCTACCAAGGCCGTGGCCTGGACGAATCCTTGGCCTACCAAGTGGCCGAAAAATTGATGCAGGTAGACCCGGTAGCCGCCCACGCCCGCGACGAGCTGGGCATCACCGACACCTCGGGTGCCAAACCTGTCCAGGCCGCGCTCGCCTCGGCTGGCGCGTTTTCTCTGGGCGCGGTGTTTCCCATCGCCGCTGTGTTGCTCGCGCCCGCCGCGCAGGTGGGCATTGCGGCTACCGTCACCACCTTGATCGTTCTCGCTGCGTTGGGGGCGTTGGCTGCCTATGCTGGCGGTGGGTCATGGCTCAGGGGTGCTGCGCGGGTGGTGTTTTGGGGTGCGCTGGCGATGGGTATTACGGCGGGGGTAGGGCGGTTGTTTGGGGCGAGTGTGTAGGGCGTTTTTTTTTGCTGTTTGGTTTGTGCGGGAGCAGGCCGACGGTGTACTCATTCTATTTCCAGATCGATAAGAGGCTAGGCGCGGAGCCTACGAGAGTGCTGTAGCACGGCAAGGCGACGCAACAACGCATCTTATTGATCTGGAAATAGAAT
>JAYVGI010000229.1:0-2817 GCA_043772355.1 Polaromonas sp. | reverse complement strand
TGGGTGGCCGAGGCGACTGCATGCGCCACCAGCGAAGATTGACCGGATTTTTCGGCCTCGTTGCCCACCTCAAAGGTTTGCCGGGTGACGGAGGGCGCTGCCAACGTAGCGGGAATGTTGGTACGCACGGGTTTGTCCTGCGCATTGCGCACCAGGGCCGACTCACCGACGTTCAAACCCAGGCAACCGCCTTTGTTGCATACGTCAATCGCATCGAGCTCGGTGGTGACGGACATGGTGCCATTGGTGTTGTGCACGATGTTAAAACCAGAGCCGCGAATGCCGATCACCGCCGTGGGGGTAGTGACCTTGTAGTTGGCGGGCTTGCGTTTGCCGATCAAGCCGGTAATGGCGCGCATGCCGCCGCCGAACAGCTCGACCAAAAACTGGTCTTTTTCCGCATCTTTCGCATCGACATAGCCGTTGATGGAGAACTTGGAGTTAGCCTGCAGGGCAATAAACCCGCCATCGCTGAAGCGCAACTGCACATTGCTTTTTTCGCCTGTGGTGATGGTGTCGCCCACCTGGATGTTGCCGCCCTTGGCCAGCACCGCCTCGGCGCTGCCCGCCTTGGCCACCATCACCACACCTTGGGTGTACTGCGCCTGGCCCGCAGCGGTTTGCGCCGCCACAGGGTAGGCGCCAGCGCAGGCGAGCAACAGTAGGGAGGTACGCAAATTTAAATTCGCTGAGGGCTTGGTTGTAGGGTTCATGGTGTCCTTTGGGGGTCGGCCAAGTAGTACATTGGCAAAGACTTGATTTTCGGGCATATGCAATGAAATGTATCTAAGCTTCACATCAAAACTCGCGCCGTGCCGTGACTGAAATCACGCGTTTGTTGTATTCGTTGATGATGATGTTCGACTGCCCGTGCGCCAAGGACAGTTGGGGCGTGACGCGCCAAAACTGCTCGGGCACCCAGTGCACGCCCAGGCCCATGTTGAGCTGTTTGTCGTGGCGGACAGTTAAAAATGCAGGCTCTTCGCCGCCATGGGTGCGCAGCTCAAAGCCCAAAGAGCCAAACGCCACCACGCTTTCGGTGATGGGTTTTTGCCCGCCTATACGCAGCCCCATAAAGCGATGGCCCAGGTGCGGCACATCGCCGCGCAGCATCTGCTCTTTGCCAGCGTAGATGCCGCCATACACCGTCAAGTCGTTGCGAAAGGTGTGGGCATAGTTGGCACCCAGGGTGCGGCGCTGGGCATCGCGCGCGGACTGTGCGTCGGCGTGGCGCAAACTGAAGGACTGAGCGAACACGGACAGCTGCTGGTACTGGGTCAGGCGGTGCGTCCATTCGCCGGAGATGCCTGATTGTTTGCGCGCCAAAGTATTGTTGAGCCGGGAGATGTCCATGCTCATGGCCAAGGTTAACTCGTTGCGCTCTTCCCGGTAGTTGACGCCGGTTTGCAGGCTGCCGCGCTCGCTGTCAAACTGGCTGTGCTGGCTGGCATTTTTGCGGATCGATCCGAAAACGTTGCCAATGAGCGACCAACGGGGGTCGATCACGTAGCGGCCCAAAAGGCTGTTGCTCACAGTGCCAAAGCGCGAGGGTGTTTTGACGCCTGAAGGGTCAAGCATGAACACCAGGCCACCCAGCGCAGGCACGGGGACGTTGGGGCTGGACGGGGCGGCATTGGCATTGCTGTCATGCCCCAGGCTGGCATCCATATAGCCGTGCAGCGACGACTGGTGCACCGCCTCGGCCCGGTCTATCGACTGCATGATGGAGTCCACGGCCACCACCAGTTGACCGGTGGCACCCAGGCGCTTGCTCTCGGCCAGCCGGGCGCGCGCGCCCACCGTATCGCCCACTGCAAACAAGGCCCGCCCCATCTGGGCATGCGCCTGCGCGTTCTCGGGCTGTACCGACAGCACCCGCTCAAAAGCCAAAATGGCCCGCATGTATTGCTCGGCCCCGTTGGCAGCGATGCCCATGGCCATATCGAAGGCCGGATCGCCAGCGAGTTGGGCTTCGCTGGGCTCCAGCAATTTAAAAGCCTGTTGCCATTGGCTCTGGGCAATGAGCGCTTGGGCTTGCTGCAGCACACCGGCAGTTTGGGCCTGCGCTGGCACCGCGATGGCAGCGCATGCAGCCAATACGGTGGCGGCGCAGAAAGATCTAAAAAAAACGAACATATCAATTTTATAAACAACAACTGGCGACGATTGCCAACGGGTAGTAACGTGCACCGCAAGCCGCATAGTAGGAGAAACCACGGATGTGGTGTGAATTTTTTTCCATGAGCGTGCGTTTATGCACGAACCAGGTATTTATGCGCTTTCTACATGGTCTTTTATGCGAATTAATGCACGAGATATTTGGTTTTGCACCACCACGGTGCCATCCGTTAGGCACAGGGCGTTGGTACGCCCAGGCGCTTGGGAACTGCACGGCTACGCGGCCGTCGCCCGTCTCGGCCCAGGGCCCATACTGTTCGCTCAAACCGTGTGGCGTTGCTTATCTGGCCTGGCTTGAAGATGTCTCATCTGCCTTGGTCACGATGCGTCTTGGGCTTCTCAAGATGTCTGTCCTAGCTTGGTCACGTTGCGGCGATGGAGGAATTTGCTTGCGCGCTGGCCGGAGCACATTTCCGGCTCCCTCTCCCGCATTGCGGGAGAGGGCTGGGGTGAGGGTGTCCCCCAGCACCCAACCAATCAGGCGCTACCCAAGTTTGCACTGCAGCAAGCCGCTTACTCTCTTTACCGTAGCACTCCGTCTATGCAGACCAGTGGGGTACATAGGGATAGACCAAAAATTGGAGTTTTGTACCGTACGGAGCCGCTGTGCACCGAAAGCCTGCCCCGCAGACCGTCCAG
>JAYVGI010000228.1:0-2277 GCA_043772355.1 Polaromonas sp. | reverse complement strand
ATCGCTTTTACTGATCCACACCTCCCGCGTGCTCACTCGGTAGGCCTTGGGCAGGCGAATGGCTTGGCTGTTGCCGCTGGTAAACACTTTGGCACTGGTAGGCATGGTGGATGTAAATGTGTATACAAAAACGTATGTATTTTAAGTGAACTGGCAGATGGTTGTGCTCTAAGGGTCATAAAACCGTGTTTTTGAGCGTTTTTCGACCTATTTTAGGTATTAAATCAGGCTGCAGGCCAATAGAATGATGCGGGAGAAGCTACTGAATTAATAGTGATGATATTGGTGTAAAGATGGCTAGGGAAGCCTCAAATTGTCGACAACGCCGTGAAAACTGACAGGGCGGCGCTGTTCAAGCGGCCAAATTGCCGCAGCTTGAATGCTTATTGGGCGTCGCCGCCCAGCTCGCGCTTAACCAGCTCAATGCTGGGCCTAATGACGAGGCCCAAATAGGACTTGGACCACCGAGAGAGAGTTGCCAACTACACGCATTGGGTTAAAATACGAGTTGCAGGCAAGCGCAAGATTTGTAGAGGCCAATGGCAACATTGGCAGCCCGAATGGGCGGGACACTCGAACTTGGGGTCTGCACCTTTTTCGAATGCTTATTTTCACAAGCATTATTTTGGGGGCAAAAAGCTGGACATATGCGCCATGCTTTCTGCATAGGCCTCCAGGCTACCCGGCCAAAACTTCAAGCCATAACCCAGCTCACCCGATTTCGGGTGACGGTAAATGGTGGGCCGAAGCATTTTAAAATAGCGGTCTTCTACCTCGCTGTACTGCGTCAAATTAACTGCAAAAAACAGGCTGGAAGCCACAGCATCAGCCATTTGCAGCCCTGCCAATTGATCGTGATTTACAGCCCGTACTTGCTTGGGTTGAATGGTAGTCCAGTCAATTCGCGCATCAGTACCCGGCTTGTCTTGCAGGTGCGACAGGTAGCTACGCAGATCGTCGTAGGACATCGCACTACGGTTTGAAAAGATCAACTCGCAACTACCGTCACCCTCATTGTCTTTTCGAGTGTCACGGCACAGCCACGACACACGCTCCACCAGCAGGCGGCAAGCGTACCGATACAGGCGAAAGGGCTCACTCTGAAATTTTTCAGGTTCGGTGATAGACGGCTTGTAAATCAGAACGCTCACTGTCCGCATGGGAGCGTTGGCTAATGCCCGCACATAAGGCACGCGGTGCTCGTGCTTCATCTCACGAAAATGCAGCGCCTTCTTCGGGTCTTTGCCCAGCAGCGTGCGCACCTCGCGCATCACACGCACGGCCTCCAGGTCTTTGGCTTTGCGAAACACCACAGCGGACAACACCAGCCAGCGGCTACTGCCCTTTTCGCCAGGCAGAAACACAAAACCCTCGTCGCCAGACTCATCTATGTAGGCTGTAAAACTGCTCGTCATCTATTTTGTCCTCGCCAATTCTAAAAACTTCTCCACTGCGTCAACCGCGTTCACAATTTCTCGCCTGGGAATGTTCGGCGCACCCAGTAGCAGATCGCCGCCACCAGCCCCGGCTCGTTGGCAAAGGCAATCACCGTCTCCATGACTGACTTGCCAATCTCACGCGCACGCTGAGCCTCAATGCGAGGTGATTCGTCGGAGGCGTTTAGTTCGGCTCATAAGTCTTGGGCGGTACGCATGGTCGCATGGTGCAAATGTTAAGTTTCAAATCAGCACATTATGCGTCGCTAACCCACCCAATCCTCCACCCGTAACCCCTCCACCCGCGCCAAGCGCCGCGCATGTGGGGTTACCAAAATCAGGTCCTCGGCCAGCGCGTGGGCGGCTATCAATGCGTCCAGCTCGCCCAGGCTCTGGCCTTGCCTGCTGCACTGGGCCTGGATGTCGCCGTAGCGGTCTGCGGCGGCTGCTGTCCACGCGAGGGTGGGTAGCTCGTGCAGTAGCAGGTCAATGGCAGTGCGGCGCGGGTCGGCTGGGGCCAGCAGGCTTTGGCCGTAGCGCAGCTCGGCGCCGCACAGGGCGCTGGTGGCAATCGTCTGGGCCTGGGTGGCCTGCATCATGCGCTGCGTAAGCGGAGGGTGGATGCCTTGGATGAAGAGACCCAGGGTCTGGGTGTCCAGCAGGTACAGCTTCATGCCCAGCCTCCTGAGGACGGGGGTGGCGGGGGTGCGGCCTCCTCGTCTTCCGGGTTGTCTGGAGTGCCGCCGCTGCGCGGGGGGATGAGGTTTTCGGCAGACGGGTTGTCTGCAATCAGCTGGAACAGTGCAGCCAGGTTGCGTTGGCGCTGGTCTTCGCTCTCTTT
>JAYVGI010000227.1:0-19653 GCA_043772355.1 Polaromonas sp. | reverse complement strand
ATCGCTTTTACTGATCCACACCTCCCGCGTGCTCACTCGGTAGGCCTTGGGCAGGCGAATGGCTTGGCTGTTGCCGCTGGTAAACACTTTGGCACTGGTGGGCATGGCGGATGTGAATGTATATACGAAAACATATGTATTTTATGTGAATTGACCAAAAATTTGCCGCCACAGGCTGGAGAATCGCATTTTGGGTGTTTTTTGGCTTTTTGGAGTCTGTTTTAGATATTGAATCAGCCTACAGGTCAATAGAATGATGCGATAGCAGCTACTGAATTAATAGTAATGATGTGGACGAAAAGATGGCCAATGGGGGTTCAGCTCGCTGATAAAGTGGCGGAAACTGAGAGGGCGGCGCTGTTCAAGCGGCCATGCCGCGCAGCGCATATTCGGGCTTGAAGGCACCGCGTTTCAGCTCAATCACCACAAAGCAGCGCAGGCGCAGGTGGTAGAACAGCAGGTCGATATAAAAGTCGTGGTCGCCCACCACCAGATGGTGTTGCCTGCCTACATGGGCGAGGCCTTGTCTCAGTTTTAGCAAAAACTTTTCGGCTCTATGTGGTTTGTAGTGGGCAGATCCGGCTTAAAAGCAAACGCGGTCAGGTGAAACAAATGGGGTCAGATCAAAATTCAGGAAGCCCCTCGGTTGGGAGCGTGTAACGCCATAACAAAATTTTGCTCTGACCCCTTTTGCTTAGCTTCCGGCGCGAGCACCGGGGAGATGCAGGGCGGCCAGTCGCTGCAATCGACGCTGCTGGGGTGAGGTAACTTTTGACAAGTACGCATCATTGCATCACTCTATAAAACAACAAACACCGAATTTTTCACCATTAAATTAATTATTTCCAGGATACTTCACTACAAAACAATCAAAACAATACGTAAATTGTTCACGTTATGGCAGGGTACACAAATCCGCATAATTTAGTGTACTTCGCAGGCTCGCCAACGACCTTTGAGTCACAAAAAAAGGCTGAAAAACACGATTTTCAACCCTTTTTTAGATGCTAATCAGGCTGCAGCGCAATAGAATAACGCGGGAGCAGCTCCTGTATGTGTAGCGGGTTGAAATGGGTACGCAGGTGCTTGCAGGGGCATCTGGGCGGTTGCGGACGCATACAGGCGGTTGGAACCGCCAGTCCGCCAGCCCGGCAAGTCACATTAGCCTGCAAACTCCTGCTTGCTCGCTCTGGCGCGAGCTGCGAGGTCTGTGCAAGGAACTCTTCGCGCGCAGAAGGGGCGGGGAAGGCGTCACGCGCCGGAGACAACGCAAAAGGGGTCAGAGCAAAATTTCGTTATGGCGTTGCGCGCTACGAACCGAGGTTCGTCCTGAATTTTGATCTGACCCCATTTGCTACATCTGACCGCGTTTGCTTTTAAGCCGGATCTGCCCACTACAAATCACATAGACCCAGTTTGTGCAAGCCTTACTTGCACAAACTTGTAGCGCCAGCCAGAAAGGTGCCACGGGCTGTGGCACCCATCTCTGCTTGCGACAGCCGAGGTATGCGTTAGCGTATGTTTAATGCCCGGCGCAAAGGTGTCAGCCCTTCTGCAACACCAACCCCGCATGCTCCCGCAGCGCATGGAACTTGATATTCGGGTGCCGCTCCTGCGTCAAACGCAGGTCATACGGCGAGGTGAGCAGATAGGCCAAGGTATCCGCCCCATCCAGCGCCAGCTTGCCCGCATTCTTCTCGGTAAACACTTTCAGCTCTTCGGGCGTATCCGCCGTCACCCAGCGCGCGCCTACGTAGCTGCTGCTCATCAGGCGGCATTCCACGCCGTACTCGCCTTTCAGTCGGTGCTGCACTACTTCAAACTGCAGCTGCCCAATGGCGCCTAGCAGCATGTTGCCGCCCATGTGGGGGCGAAAGACCTGGATGGCACCTTCTTCGCCCAGTTGTACCAGGCCTTGCTGGAGCTGTTTGCTCTTCATCGGGTTGGCCAGCTCGACGGTTTGGAACAGCTCGGGCGCGAAGAAGGGCAGGCCGGTGTATTGCAGGTCGGCCTGGTCGGTGCGGCCTGCGGTGATGGTGTCGCCCAGCTGCACGCCGCCGTGGGTGGTAAAGCCGATGATGTCGCCGGCAAAGGCTTCTTCCACTGCTTCGCGCCGTTGCGACATGAAGGTGACCACCGAGGTAGGCCGCAGTTCTTTGGCGGTGCGCTGCACTTTCAGGCGCATGCCGCTCTCGTACTTGCCCGAGCACATGCGCACAAAGGCGATGCGGTCGCGGTGCGAGGGGTCCATATTGGCCTGTACTTTAAACACTACGCCGGAGAAGCCTTCGCTCTCGGGCAACACCTCGGTGGCGTTACCTGATTTGCCGCAGCTAATGCGTGAGCGGGGCTGCGGGGCCAAGTCTACCAGCGCGTCCAGCACCTCTTGCACGCCAAAGTTGTTCACGCCCGAGCCAAAGAACACGGGGGTTTGCTTGGCGGCGAAAAAGGCTTCTTGGTCAAAGCTGGGCGCAGCGCCGGCAAGCAGCTCGATGTTGCCCTGCGCCAGCTCAAACTCATGGCCAAAGCGCTTGAGCAGCTCGTCCTTTTGCGACAGGGCAATGGTCTCGTCTTGTGACTCGTCCACCTTGTCATTGCCCGCTTTAAACAGGCGCATATGCTGTTTGCGCAAATCGACAATGCCACCAAACTGTTTGCCTTGGCCCACAGGCCAGGTCATGGGCACGCAGGGCATGCCCAGGGCTTGCTCGATCTCGTCCAGCAGCTCAATCGGGTCGCGGCCCTCGCGGTCCATCTTGTTCACAAAGGTCATGATGGGCGTATTGCGCTGGCGGCACACCTCAATCAGCCGCTTGGTCTGCGGCTCCACGCCGTTGGCCGCGTCAATCACCATCAGGGCGCTGTCCACCGCAGTGAGCACGCGGTAGGTGTCCTCGGAGAAGTCTTTGTGGCCAGGCGTGTCCAACAGGTTAATCACGCTGTCGCGGTACAGCATTTGCATGACGGACGATGCGACAGAAATGCCGCGCTGCTTTTCAATCTCCATCCAGTCGCTGGTGGCGTGGCGCGTGGCTTTGCGCGCCTTCACACTGCCTGCAATGTGGATAGCGCCCGAAAACAGCAAGAGCTTTTCGGTCAGCGTGGTTTTACCTGCGTCGGGGTGCGAGATGATGGCAAAGGTGCGGCGGCGTTTTGTTTCGGTGGCGTAGGTCACGGTGGGGTCAAACTATAAAAATCTTGCGTTGGTTTAAACGCCGGGAGCAGATGTGGCATCCAAATGAAAAGGAATGTCGCTGGCCTGGTGCAGTACGCGCACGATGTTAATCACCGTTTCGCGTTCAATATAAAACATGGCGTACGAAAAGCGCTTTAAAGTCCAAAAGCGCAGATGCGCATGTGGACTCATATACGCGTAGCGCTGAGACCCGGTGCCTGGATAGCTTTGCAGATGCAATAGTGCGGTCTCGGTTTGCTGCATAAAGTCGTCGGCAGTCTTGTCGCCAGCGGCGTCGAGGTAATACGCATGCGCATTCAGCAAATCGGCCTCGGCAGCCGCACTCAAAATAGTGGACTTCACGATGTCAGGCGGCTTTGCGCGAAGGTGCCGTATTTTTTGCAGCTTGTTGGCGATGCACTTTGACGCGTGCCTGCATCTGTGCCTTCACCTCTTCCCAAGGTCTGCCAGGGCCAGACTCCAAGCCTTCTTGAATCAGGTTCTTAAAGCGCTCTTCTTTGGCCAACTCTTCGTCCCGGCGCACCAAGTCACGCATGTATTCACTGCCCGAGCTGTAGCCCCGCGCTTTGATGCGCGAGTCCACAAAAGACTTGAGGTCTTCGGTGAGGGAGATGTTCATGGTGACGGTAGTCATAAGGCTTATCTTAACCGTTTGGCAAAGATTGCCAAAAACTGGTTGCCAAATAGGGCGGTGCGTCCATAAAGCTCTTTCAGATCAATTGCGCCGTCGTCTTTTAAATGCGTATTTTTGTAAAATCCAATATACTCTAACATGTTATATTAAATCAATGAGGTGCAATTATGAACTTCAGTGTACACCTACCCCAGCCCCTGCTCGTCAACCTGGACAACTTCGCCAAAACCCACAAAACCAGCCGCAGCGGCGTGGTGCGGGAGGCCGTGGAGGCGTATTTGGCGCAAAAGACCAAGAGCGAATGGTCGCCTGAGATGCTGGCCTGGATGCAAGAAGGCTTGCAGCCGGGGTTTAAGCCCGACCTTGACGACGGCCCTGATTTCGACGCCATCCGCCGCGAAGCCAATGAGAGCTGGGAGCTCAATACAGCACGCAACCTGAAAGACTTCGAAGAATGAAGTATCTGTTGGACAGCAATGCAGTGAGCGTGTGGGCTAAACGCAGTTCAAACATTTTTCTATCGCACCTGATAAAGATCGGGCCAAAAGATTTGTGCATCAGCAGCGTGGTGGAAATGGAAGTGTTGTTTGGCATTGAGCTCAAGCCGCAGTTTTCATACCTACCTGCTTTGCAAGCTTTGTTGCGCGAGTTACCTGTGGTGAACTTTGATTCAGCTAGCGCTGTGCAAGCCGCCAAAATACGTGCCCAATTACAACGTATCGGTCGCCCTATCGGCGCGTATGATGGGTTGATTGCTGCCACAGCCTTGGCACACGGGCTCACGGTAGTCACCCACAACACCCGCGAATTCAGCCGCGTGGAGGGCTTGGTGGTGGAAGATTGGCAGGCAGGATAAATTCCATGAAGATCGTAAACTTGGTGAAAAAACAAGTGGCAGCTAGCTTGTCAAAAATGACCTCGCCAAAAACCTAAAAATAGGAAGGCCCTTTGGCTAGGTTAAAATACCCAGATCCGAGGAGCGCTGCAGGTCACGCAAAGTGATCGAGGCTCGGAAACGCCGCTGGAATATGGTTTCCAGTGGTTCAAGTTTCTAACTGCGCTCACCCACTGAAAACTGTGCGGTGAGTGCTTCGGTTTACCCCCCTAGGCAGTCTTTCTCACGTTCGGTGGCTCGTTCTCAACTAAACGGAGCTTATGACATGAATGCTGTAGTAAAACCCCTGAAGAAACAAGATTACGCCGTGGCGGACTTGTCGTTGGCCGCTTTTGGTCGCAAAGAAATGAACATTGCCGAGACCGAAATGCCTGGTCTGATGGCGATTCGTGAAGAGTTCTCCAAGAGCAAACCACTCAAGGGCGCGCGTATCACCGGCTCGCTGCACATGACGATCCAGACCGCTGTGCTGGTAGAAACTCTGCAAGCTCTGGGCGCTGATGTGCGTTGGGCTTCGTGCAACATTTTCTCGACCCAAGACCATGCCGCTTCTGCGCTGGTGGCACAGGGCACACCCGTGTTTGCCTACAAAGGCGAGACGCTGAAAGACTACTGGGACTACACCCACCGCATTTTTGAATTCGGCGACAAGGGCAGCAAAACCGAAGGCCCGAACATGATTTTGGACGACGGCGGCGATGCCACCTTGCTCATGCACTTGGGTACCAAGGCCGAGAAAGACCTCAAAGTCATCAGCAAGCCCGGTAGCGAGGAAGAGACAGAGTTGTTTGCCGCCATCAAAGCCAAGCTGCGCATCGACCCCACCTGGTACTCACGCCGCCTGAAAAACATCATCGGCGTGACAGAAGAGACCACCACTGGCGTGTTGCGCCTGAACGAAATGTCGGCCAAGGGCACCCTGGCCCTGCGCGCTATCAACGTGAACGACTCGGTGACCAAGAGCAAGTTTGACAACCTGTACGGTTGCCGCGAATCTTTGGTAGACGCTATCAAGCGCGCCACCGACGTGATGATCGCTGGCAAAGTGGCTGTGGTGACCGGCTACGGCGATGTGGGCAAGGGCTCGGCCCAAGCGCTGCGCGCTTTGAGCGCCCAAGTGTGGGTAACCGAGGTAGACCCGATCAACGCGCTGCAAGCCGCGATGGAAGGCTACAAAGTAGTGACCATGGAATATGCGGCTGACAAGGCCGACATTTTCGTGTCTGCCACCGGTAATAAAAACGTGATTACCTACGCCCACATGGCCGCCATGAAAGACCAGGCCATCGTCTGCAACATTGGCCACTTTGACAACGAAATCGACGTTGCATCACTTGAAAAATGCAAGTGGGAAGAGATCAAGCCCCAAGTAGACCATGTGATCTTCCCAGCCAAAGGCAAAAAGCCGTCCAAGCGCATCATCCTGCTGGCCAAAGGCCGCTTGGTGAACCTGGGCTGCGGCACCGGCCACCCCAGCTTTGTGATGTCATCGAGCTTTGCGAACCAGACGATTGCACAGATCGAACTGTTTACCAAGCAAAAAGAATACAAAGTGGGCCAGGTGTATGTGCTGCCTAAGCATTTGGACGAAAAAGTCGCCCGCCTGCACCTGAAAAAGGTCGGCGCGGTGCTGACCGAATTGACCAAAGAGCAGGCTGCTTACATTGGTGTGCCGGTCAATGGGCCTTACAAGGCCAATACGTACCGCTACTAAGACTTTTAAAGTCTGAAAACCGCAGTCAGAAAGACAGGACGCAGAGGGCGCTAAGGTTACGCAAAGGACGCAAAAGAATACCAAAAGAAGAAAAATAAGAATTGATTTCAAAAAAATGATTTTGGTTTTAAATTTTGGTTTTATTTCTTGTCTTCTTTTGCGCACTCTGCGAAACCTTTGCGACCCCTGCGTTCAAAAACTCCCCTCTCCCTCTCCCTTTCATCCCACTGATGCGCGCTGACCAACTTCTCGTCCACCGTGGCCTAGCAGCCTCACGCAGCCAGGCCGCAAGACTGATCGAGTCAGGCGCGCGTTGGCGGCACCGTGGCGAGTGGAAGCCGTTGCGCAAAAGCGATGACTTGCTGGAAGACGCGCAAATCGAACTCACCAATGCAGCAGAGGCCAAATACGTCTCGCGCGGCGGTCTCAAGCTGGAGGGCGCGTTGCTGGCCAGCGGCTTGCAAGTGCAAGGAAAAATCTGCCTGGACATTGGCCAATCCACAGGTGGCTTTACCGACTGCCTCTTGCAGCACGGTGCCGGCGGCGTGGTGGGCATCGACGTAGGGCATGGCCAGTTGCACCCGCGTTTGCGCGCGCATCCGCAGGTGGTGTGCGTAGAGAAGATCAACGCCCGTACCTTGGAGGCTACTGATTTAGTAGCTGCTTGCGCAATATCTACATGGTCTAAAGGCTTATTCGATAGAAAACTGCACGATGAAGAGATAGGCTGCGGAGTCATCGTAGGCGATGTGTCCTTCATCTCGCAAACCTTGATCATCGAGACCTTGGTGGGCTTGCTCAAGCCGGGCGGAGACTTGCTGATGCTGGTCAAACCGCAGTTTGAACTGCAGCCCGAGCAAATAGGCAAAGGCGGCATCGTGAAAGACCCAGCGCATTACGCTGAGGTAGAGCAGCGCATTCGCAGTAGCTATGCTGAGCATGGCTTGCAAGTGCGAAAATATTTTGACAGCCCGATCGAGGGCGGCGATGGCAACCGCGAGTTTTTTGTGCACGCGGTGCATTCGTAAACTGGAAAGAACCTTATGGAAAAGCAAAAATGCCCCGTCAGTTTTGAATTTTTCCCGCCCAAAACGCCAGAGGGCGTGGAAAAACTGGTGGCCGTGCGTCATAAGTTGTACGCGCTGCAGCCGCACTTCTTCAGCGTCACCTACGGCGCAGGCGGCTCCACGCAAGACGGCACCATCAGCACCGTGCAGGCCATCATTGCCGACGGTCATGCGGCAGCGCCGCATTTCTCCTGCATAGGTTCTACCAAAGAGAGCGTGCGTGCGCAGCTGGCACTATTTAAAGAAGCCGGTATCCAGCGCATGGTGGCGTTGCGTGGCGACCTGCCCAGTGGCTACGGTGCGTTTGGCGAGTTCAAATACGCCAGTGAGCTGGTTGAATTTGTCCGCACCGAGACCGGTAATCACTTTCACATCGAGGTTGGCTGCTACCCCGAGGTGCATCCCCAGGCCAAGTCGCCCGATTCCGACATGGCGGCGTATTTGGTTAAAGTGAAGGCCGGAGCCAGCAGCGCCATTACCCAGTACTTTTTTAACAGCGACGCATACTTCCGTTTTGTAGACGATGCGCACAAGCTGGGTGCCAGCATCCCCGTGGTGCCCGGCATCATGCCTATCCTCAGTTCGTCCCAACTCATGCGCTTCTCCGATGCCTGCGGCGCAGAGATCCCGCGCTGGATTCGCCTGCGCCTGCAAGCCTATGGCGACGACAGCGCGTCGATCAAAGCCTTTGGCCTGGACGTGGTGACCGACCTGTGCGACCAGCTACGCAATGCGGGCGTGCCCGGACTGCACTTCTACACCATGAACCAATCCGCCGCCAGCGTGGAGATTTGTAAGCGGCTAGATTTGGGTTGATGTTCATACCTCTGGGTCGCGTTTTTACGTCACCCTCGTCAAACCCTCGGGCCAGTGCCACAATGCAGGTGGATCCCTTTTCCAACCCCTGGGAGCATGGCGATGAAGATTGAAACCATTGCCGTCCATGGTGGCTATACGCCTGACCCCACCACCAAGGCCGTGGCGGTGCCCATCTACCAAACGGTGGCCTATGCGTTTGACAACACGCAGCACGGCGCGGATCTGTTCGACCTGAAGGTGGCGGGCAATATCTACAGCCGCATCATGAACCCGACCAACGGTGTGCTGGAGGCCCGCGTGGCTGCGCTGGAGGGCGGTATTGGCGCGCTGGCGGTGGCCTCGGGCATGTCGGCCATTGCCTACGCTATCCAAACCATCACCGAGGCGGGCGACAACATCATCTCTGCGTCCACCCTGTATGGCGGCACCTACAACCTGTTTGCCCACACCTTCCCGCAAATGGGCATTGAGGTGCGCTTTGCCGACTACCGCGACCCGGCCTCGTTTGGCAAGCTGATCGATGCCCGCACCAAAGCTGTTTATTGCGAATCCATTGGCAACCCGCTGGGTAATATCACCGACATTGCCGCGCTGGCCAAAGTGGCGCATGACCACGGCGTGCCGCTGATTGTGGACAACACCGTGCCCAGCCCGTACCTGTGCCGCCCGTTTGAGCATGGCGCAGACATCGTGGTGCATTCATTGACCAAATACCTGGGTGGTCACGGCACCACCATCGGCGGCGCGGTGGTCGATTCAGGCAAGTTCCCCTGGGCGGAGCGCAAAGCCCGCTTTCAACGCCTGAACGAGCCCGATGTGAGCTACCACGGCGTGGTGTACACCGAGGCGCTGGGCCCCGCCGCCTACATTGGCCGCTGCCGCGTGGTGCCGCTGCGCAATATGGGGGCCGCATTGAGCCCCATGAATGCGTTTCAAATTCTGACGGGTATCGAGACCCTGGTCCTGCGCATGGACCGCATTTGCGAGAACGCGGTGAAGGTGGCCACTTACCTGCAACAGCACGCCAAGGTGGCCTCGGTCAATTACGCCGGTTTGCCTGACCATGCAGACCATGCCTTGGTCAAAAAGCTTATGGGTGGCCGCGCCTCGGGCATCATCAGCTTCACGCTCAAGGGCGCTGAAGGCCGCGAGGCCGGCGCGCGTTTTCAAGACGCGCTCAAGCTGTTCACCCGCTTGGTCAATATCGGCGACGCCAAGTCGCTGGCCTGCCACCCAGCGTCCACCACCCACCGCCAGTTGGACCCGAAAGAGCTGGCCAAAGCAGGGGTGAGCGAAGGTATGGTGCGTTTGTCAGTGGGCATTGAACACATCGACGATTTGCTGGCCGATTTAGACCAGGCGCTGGCCGCGGTGTGATGTGAAAGAGCGCTGAATTACTCGGCGCTCTTTCATCGCGACTTGATCACTATTCGTTCACGGTCACTCGGTTATCGCTCGTCATAACTGACAACCACCTTTTGCGACACGCAACGTGCCTGGCAAGTGAGCACAAAGCCTTTGTCAATCTCCCATTGCTCTAGCGTAAAGTTTTTCTCCATTGTTACTTTGCCCTCCAGTACCTTGGCGCGGCAGGTGCAGCACACGCCGCCTTTGCAGGCGTAGGGCAGATCCAGGCCGCCGTTTAAGGCGGTGTCCAGTACGTTGTCCTGTGCGTGCATGCCAAAGCTGTGGCCTTTGCCATCGAGCACGACCTCTAGTGAAAATTCACAATCGTTTTGGCCTTTGGAGTCCACAGACGTTGCGGGAGGAGCTGCGTTTTTTATAGTGTGGTTTGACGCAAACCGCTCGCTGTGCACGCGTTCGCGGGCAATGCCTGCGTGGGCTACAGCGCGCTCAGCCGCTTCGATCATCGCCTCGGGGCCGCAGATAAACACTTCGGTAATTTGGCGCGTGGCTACCGTTTGGTGCAGCAGGCCGCTTACCTTGGTCTCGTCCAAGCGGCCATGGAACAGGTCAATCTCTTGCGATTGGCGTGACAGCACATGGATGAGCGATACACGCTCGCTGTAGCGGTCTTTCAGGTCTTGCAGCGCCTCATTGAACATGATGGTGTTGCTGCGCTGGTTACCGTAGACCAAGGTAAAGCGTGACGCAGGCTCGGTGGCCAAGGTATGCGCCATGATTGACAAGATAGGCGTGATACCTGAGCCTGCTGCAATGCCGAGGCGGTGCGCGTGCTGGCCCTGCTGGTTTGGCGCGCTGGCGAAAGCCGCCTTCGGGGTAAAGCGGCCATCGGGCGGCATCACGTCCAACTCGTCACCTACTTGCAGCCTCGTCGTGGCCCAGGTGCTGAATACCCCACCTTCAACCTGTTTGATTCCAACGCTGATTTCTTGCGCTCTGACCAGTTGCGCAGGTGTGCTGCACAGGGAGTAGCTGCGCCGTACCGACTCACCGCCCACCATGGCACGCAAGGTGACAAACTGGCCTGGGGTGAACGCAAACGTATCCCGCAGATCGGGCGGGATGGCCAAGGTGATGGCCGCAGACTGGGCGGTGACTGGGTCAATACGCTTAACGAACAGCGAATGAAAGTGTGGTGTGCTCATAGCGTGCGGTGACCCGTCAATACGGTTTGAAGTAGTCGAAAGGCTCCAGGCAATCGAGGCATTTGTACAGCGCTTTGCAGGCGGTAGAGGCGAAGTGCGAGGTTTCGGTGGTGTTGGTCCTGTTGCAGCGCGGGCAGGGTACTATTTCCATGCCAAATGGGCCTCTAGCCCTTTGAATAATAGCGGGAAAAGCTATGGAATTAATAGTGATTGACTTGTCAAAAGAGTTGCCATCTGCGCGGCACTGCGGCGGCGCGATGCCGTATTCGCGGAGTTTGGTTTTGGCGCTCTCGGTCATCCAGTCGGTGGTCCAGGCGGGGGCTAGCTGGGACACTACTGTGGCTTGAAAACCCGCTTGCTTTAGCGCTGCTTTCACATCATCTTCGATCTGCCCCATGGCGGGGCAGCCGCTGTAGGTGGGGGTGATGACGACTTCGACGCTGCCGTTGGCTGCATAGCGCACGTCGCGCAGGATGCCCAGTTCGCGGATGCTGACGACAGGGATTTCGGGGTCAGGCACTTGTTCTAGCAGCTGCCAGATTATTTCTAGCGATGCGTTTGATTTTTTAGCTGAGTGTGTAGCTAAAGATGGAGAGCGCAAAGTGGGGTCAGAGCAAAATTTCGTACCGGTGCTTTCGTCTCCGGGAGCTTGGTCGTCCTGAATTTTGATCTGACCCCATTTTGCTTGACCCCCATTCGGGTGGCCCCCATTTGCTGCGTGTTCCATCACCACGTCCCCTGCGGGTGCGCTCTGGCCAGGCTTTGCATCTCGGCCAGCAGGTAGCTCAGGTGTTCGGAGTGCTTACCTTCTTTGCCATGGGTGATATGTCCTTTATCACTGGGAGCTTTGAGGGTGGCTTGGGTGATGACGGTGCTGACGCTGGCTTGCCACGCGGGGCGCAGGGCTGCTGCATCAATGCCTACGCCGTTGGCAAGTGCTGCTGTTTCCATAGCCGTTTGCGTCCACCATTCCTGGGTAAATGGCATTAAGTAATCTAAGGCGGCTTGCATGCGATTGTGCGACTCCACCGTGCCGTCACCCAGGCGCAGCATCCAGTCGGTGCTGTGGCGCAGGTGGTAGCGCACTTCTTTGACGCTCTTGCCTGCGATGGCAGCGAGCTGCGCGTCTTGGGAGTTTTGCAGGCCTGTCCACGCCAAAATCATCAAAGAGCTGTACAAAAAATTGCGCGCAATGGTCACGGCGTAGTTCATCTCGGCTTGCACCGAGGGTGCATACGCTGTGCGGTGCGGCAGCTCGACCATCGTGTAGTTGAGAAACTGCTCGGGGTTGCGGAAATAGGCCAGCTTGTCTTCGGTGGTATGGCCAATCAGATTTGCTGCGTGCTGGTACAGCATGCGGGCTTGACCGATGTGGTCCAGGCCAATATTGGCCATGGCGATGTCTTCCTCCAGTACCGGGCCGTGGCTGCACCACTGCGCAATGCGCTGGCCATGGATGAGGGCGTTGTCGGCCAGGTGCAGGATGTACTGCGCAGGGTGATCGGCGGGCAGCGCGGGCATGGACTGGGCGGCCATCACATATGCCCCACAGCGTCAGGGATCTCGTAGAACGTGGGGTGGCGGTAAATCTTGTCGCTGGCTGGGTCAAACAGAGCGTCTTTGTCCTCAGGCTGGCTGGCCGTGATGTCCTTGCTGGCCACCACCCAAATGCTCACACCTTCCATGCGCCTGGTGTACACATCCCGCGCCATGTTCAGCGCCTGCTGTGCGTCTGCCGCGTGCAGGCTCCCGCAATGCTTATGCTCCAGGCCCTGCTTGCTGCGCAGAAAGACTTCAAAGAGAGGGAGTTCTTGGGTTGTCATGGTATGGGTCAAAAAGGGGAATGAAGTCAGGACGCAGAGGACGCAAAAATTACGCAAAGGACGCAAAAGGGATACCAAAAATTCAAAATTAGTGAAGCCTATTTCTCCCCTCATGAATCTCCAATTTGGTATTTCTTTTTTTGTCTTCTTTCGCGTCCTTTGCGTAATTTTTGCGTCCTCTGCGTCCGGAAGTCCGAATTTAAAAGTTTAGCAATTCAAGCCGCCTCCAGCAAAGCGCGGGCCTTCTGCTTGGCCGCATAAGCCAACGCAGCCTCCCGCACCCAAGCACCATCTTCATGCGCCTTCACGCGCGTAGCCAAGCGCTCGGCATTGCAAGGCCCGTTGCCGTTCACCGTAGCCCAAAATTCGTCCCAGTCAATTGCGCCGTAGTCGTGGCAGCCCTTGGCTTCGTTCCACTTCAGGTCAGGGTCAGGCAAGGTCACGCCCAACACAGCGGCTTGCGGCACCGTTGCGTCCACAAAGCGTTGCCGCAGTTCGTCATTGGAAATACGCTTAATGCCCCAGCGCATGCTTTGGCCGCTGTTGGGGCTGTCGCTATCAGGCGGCCCAAACATGGCCAGTACGGGCCACCACCAGCGGTTCACCGAGTCTTGCACCATGGCGCGTTGCTCCGGTGTCCCTTGCATCATCGTCAGCAGGCTTTCAAAGCCTTGGCGCTGGTGGAAGCTTTCTTCTTTGCAAATGCGGATCATTGCGCGGGCATAGGGCCCGTAGGTGCAGCGGCAAATCGGCACCTGGTTCATGATGGCCGCGCCGTCTACCAGCCAGCCGATGGTGCCGGTGTCGGCCCAGGTGAGCGTGGGGTAGTTAAAGATGCTGCTGTATTTGGCCTTGCCGGTGTGCAGGGCATGAAGCATCTCGTCGCGTGAGGTGCCCAGGGTTTCGCCGGCTGAATACAAATACAAACCATGGCCCGCTTCGTCTTGTACCTTGGCCAGCAAAATGGCTTTGCGTTTGAGTGAGGGCGCGCGGGAGATCCAGTTGCCCTCGGGCTGCATGCCGATGATCTCGCTGTGCGCGTGCTGGCTGATCTGGCGCACCAAGGTTTTGCGGTAGGCGGCGGGCATCCAGTCTTGCGGCTCGATCTTGCCGTCGGCATCAATTTTTGCGTCAAAGCGCGTTTGGTGGGCTAGCTCGGTCGCCGTGGCGGGTGCGGGCACGGCTTTCAGAGCGAGATGGGCGGCTGCGCCAGTGGCAGGGCCACCAGCGGGTACGCGGTCGGGAATGTCCAATGCTTGGGTATACATACGCGCAGCTCCACGCCCGGATTGGCAACAGTGCCAACACCTCCATTGGGGGCGAAAAGCTTAGTATACCAATTAACCAACCGATTGGTCGGTTAATTAGGCTGTGGCTGTGGATGGCTCAAAACTGTGGGTTTCAAACACCGATTGGCTCGGTGGGCGCTTATCAACAGCAAGGACGCTGTGACTACTGTGTTCGGGCGACTCTGGCTGTCCAGGCTCAGCGTGGCGACTGCGTAGACGCTTGTCGCCTTGCACGATCTGGCGCGGATCGACGGTGATGGTGCCGCTGTAGTACAAAGCGGCCAGGCAGGCATTGAGTCGCTTGAAGGGCAGCAGCGTGAGCCGAGCGAGCATGGCCATGGTGCAGGGCTGCTGGTGCAGTCGCCCGATCAGGCTCATATGGTCATCGTGCAGCCAGCCTTGCGGCAGCACCGACAGGCGGCGAAGATGGATCGGTGAGGTTTGATAGGCCGCAGGCAGCACTGGGTTTTGCGTGCGGCTGGCATAGACCCACATCAGCCGCTCCAGTGAGAGCACCTCAAACCCTTGCGGGAAAGTTTGCGCTTCATTGGGGCGGTGCCGCCATGAAGCCAAAGCCAAATCCTTAGGACGGGCACTGGGCAACAGGCCGGCCTGCCAATGCGCCAAGTCCACCATGGCCACCAAGCGCCCTTCAAAGTGCAGGTGGTAGGTGTTATCTACCAAGCCGCTTTGTCGGCTGGCCACCTGCTCACCCAGCGCAAAGTGGCAACACAGTTTGTTCAGAATGTCGTTGAAGGCATTGAGGCTTTGCGCCCAGTCATAGGCATCGTTCAGAGCCACACTCAGCGGGGCGTCTACTTTGGCGGGCAGGGGCTGGGTAAAGGCCAGTGGGCGGCTGCTTTGTTGCGGGTAAATGGTTAGCGGTGCATCGGGCGTATCGGCGTTGCGGATGCGCAGGCCGTGGTTGTCGTTCAAGCTCACGCTCGGGCTGTGTATCAGCCACAGATCGGCATCCTCGAAAGGCACGATATCCCAGCGCGCAAAGGGCTGGGTCGCAGCCAAAATCCGCGCAGTTGCTAAACTAGCGCTAGCCCGGTCAAAACCGAGCAATCCAAGTCGTAAGAGGGGGAGCTCCATAGCGCTTTAGTTTATTTCATTACGGACGTGAATTATTTGGCGTGTAAAGGCCGAACGCCATACTCCTTTTGTATCGGTTGGGCCTGGAAAATAAAAAACAACACTTCAACCACCCGCCTCCACCGCAAAACCCTTGCCTCGGCCCCGTCCCAGCACGGCCAGCACCTGGGGCAGCGCTGCGTTCAAGGAGGCTTTCAAGGTGTGCGGCGCGTTGATGACAAACATGCCGCTCTCGCGCAGGCCGGGCCGCTTGGCGGGCAACGGCTTGCCATCGGGGCTGATTTTGACTTCGGGCGCAGCGGGCACTTTGGCGGCATCTTCCTGGCCAATATTGAGCGTGGCGTGCAGCCAAGGTTTTTTGGCCTGCTGGGCCAAGGCCTTGAGGCGGCGCGGCAGGTCGTGCGACTCGGCTCGTGGAATCACCGGGTACCACACCACATAGGTGCCCGTGGGAAAGCGCTTCATCGCGTCCTGCACGGCGGCGTTCACCCGGCCATAGTCGCTTTTCATTTCATAGCTGGGGTCAATCAGCACCAAGGCCCGTTTGTTCGGCGGTGGCAGCAGGGCGCGCAAGGCGTCAAACCCGTCGGCCCGTTCCACGCTGATCATGCGGCCCGCCTCCAGTTGGGCCATATTGCCGTGCAAAGCCGTGGCATCGGCCCCGTGCAGCTCAAACAGCTTGAGCTTATCGCGCGCAGCGGTGCCCGAGCCGTTGCGTAACTGGCTGTGCATGACAAACGGCGAGCCTGGGTATACCTTGAGCCCTTTATCGTTGAAACTGGCGATGCAATCGGCATAGTCCTGCAAAGCAGGCGCTACTGTTTCAGTAGCTGCTGCCGCAATGTTCTTGCTGGCTAATACCTGTTTTGATTTAAAAATGTCAGCCGACAGCAGCTTGCGCACCCCTTCATCCGATTCGGCGCTTTTTTGCGCATAGTCGCCGTCCAGCCGGTACAGGCCCGCGCCTGCGTGGGTGTCAATCACCGTGATCCCCGCATCTTTGAGGGTGAGGTATTTGAGAGTGGCAATCAAGGTCATGTGCTTGAGCACATCAGCATGGTTGCCTGCGTGGAAGGCGTGGCGGTAGGAGAGCATGGGATTTCAGATTGGGGATGACGGTGCGGGAATGACGCGCTTCATATAGTCTGCAAACAGGGGTACGGTATAGGCGGTATCGCCATGGGCCGGACTGTAGATCATGCCCTTTTTAATCAAACTGTTGCGCACTGGCGCAACTTGGTTGGTTTGCTTGTTCATATGCGCGGCGATATCGCCAGAGCGGCTGAGGTCGCCACCCAGGTCGGCCATGGCACGCAGGTACATTTTCTCGGTGGGTGTGCAGCGTTCAAAGCGGACCCGGAAAAAGCTGGCATCCAACTCCGCTATCGCGTGGTCATCGGCTTGCTGTACGTCCTGCGCGGTGATAGGCGACTGGGCTGCGATATTCCAGCTGTGCTTGCCCCATTCCTGTAAGAAATAAGGGTAGCACTGGGTGCGTTGCAAAATCAGGTTCAGCGCATCGTCGGTAAACGCAATATGTGCCGCTGCGGCCGGTTTGACCAACGCATCAAGGGCCGCTTTCCGGGTGAGTTTGCCTACTTCTGGGTAATCAAACAATCGCTCGGCGTAAGATTTGGCGCGCCCCATGTTGCCTACCAGCTGCGGCAGGCCAGCACCTACCAGGCTGACTGGCAAGGTCTGTTGCGCGCAGGCGTGCAGGGCGGTGATCAATGCGGCCAAATCGGTTTCTTTGACGTACTGTAGTTCGTCAATAAAGATGATGAACGCACTTTTGGCAGCACGGGCTGCCTCGCCAATAGTGAGCAGCAAGGCACTCAGATCATGCTCAAAATCGCCCGTGTCAGCGATACCGTCCTCCAAGCCTAAATCGACGCTGAACTCCAGATCGTTGAATTTAACCTTCATGGCTTTGACAAAGCTGCCCATGGCACGCATCGCCTTTTGGGTCAACTCTTTGCCCATCTCTTTGCGACTGAGTTCCAGCAACGCTGATCGCATAGGGGGCATCAGCATGGCGGGTAATGAGCGCTTTTCGGGAGCTTCAATCATGACGGTCGTCATACCATGCTTGCGCGCATTGTCTCGCAACTGATTGAGCAAAACGGTCTTGCCCACCCCTCGAAGGCCGACCATCAGCACGCTTTTTTCAGAGCGCCCGGCCATGATGCGTTGTAGCGCAACATCGACCTTGGTAATAATTTCATCACGCCCAGCCAATTCTGAGGGACGCGTGCCTGCGCCAGGCGTGTAGGGGTTGTGGACGGAATTCATGGGTTTAATTATAATGAATTTATTCGTTTATATATGTTTTTAATAAACTAAGTAAATTTAATATAAATACCTTGACGATCAATCAGAAAGGCGATGGCGCGCCTTATCGGTGCAGATTGACCTAGGCCAAGGATTTTGTTTATAATGGAGGGCTTCGCAGCGTTTAGCCATGCCCGCGGTGAAGACTGACGAGGCCGAGCTCCTGGTCGCCACCTTATGTGTTTTGAGAACACACAAAGTGTGTCGGCTGTACTCGGCAAAACGTCTATATCCCACCTAAGAGACTCCCATTAGAGGAGCACCGACCGTGGAAAAGGCATGCTACAAACCCTCTCACTTATTGAAAAGAGAAAACTCATGACTACGTACAGCGCTAAACCCGCCGACGTGACGCACGAGTGGTTTGTGATTGACGCCACCGATAAGGTGCTCGGACGGATTGCCAGCGAAGCAGCCCTCCGTTTACGCGGCAAACACAAGGCCATTTACACGCCTCACATCGACACCGGTGACTACATCATCGTGATCAACGCAGCCCAGCTGCGCGTCACAGGTGCCAAGACATTGGACAAAAAATACTACCGCCACTCGGGCTACCCAGGTGGTATCTCCGAGACCAACTTCCGCGATATGCAAGCCAAGTTTCCTGGCCGTGCGCTGGAAAAAGCGGTCAAAGGCATGTTGCCCAAGGGTCCCTTGGGTTACGCCATGATCAAAAAGCTCAAAGTGTATGGCGGCTCCGAGCATCCACACACCGCCCAGCAGCCTAAAGTCCTCGACTTATCCGCTGTGGCCATGAAAGGGGTTGGTTAAATGATCGGTGAATGGAACAACGGCACAGGCCGCCGCAAATCAAGCGTCGCCCGCGTGTTCATGAAAAAAGGCACTGGCAAGATCACCATCAACGGTAAAGACATCGAAGCTTACTTCGGTCGTCAAACCTCGATCATGATCGCCAAGCAACCTCTGTTTTTGACCAACAACGTGGAAGCGTTTGACATCAAAATCACCGTTGCCGGTGGTGGTGAGTCGGGTCAAGCCGGTGCCGTGCGCCACGGTATCACCCGCGCCCTGATCGACTACGACACCGTGCTCAAGCCAGCATTGAGCCAAGCCGGTTTCGTCACGCGTGATGCGCGTGAAGTCGAACGTAAAAAGGTCGGCTTACACGGCGCCCGTCGCCGCAAACAGTTCTCCAAACGTTAATTGGGCTACGTCTGTTGAGTGGTGCCTTAGTGCCGCGTTGCAAATCCTCGCCAGGCGCACAGCCTGTCCGCGGTTTGCGCCTTGCCTAAAGCTTGCTCGCTACGCCCACTTAAGTTGCTCACAAAATACCGCCTGTGTAAAACTAGGCGGTATTTTTTTTAGCGCACAATCTCTCACCCATGCGTTTCAGACTCCTTCGCCGCCGTCTCACTATCAGCGCGCCTACTATGGCGATTCGCAGCAACGCGCCGTGGCCGGTGCGCTGGGTGTTGGCTGCGCTCATGCTGGGGTTTTGCGCCGCCATTGGCCTGTGGGCCTTTGAGTTTGGCAAAGACATAGCCGGGCTGGACAGCAATGCCAAGGAAGAGCTGGCGCAGCTCAAGCAAGAGGCCGCCAAGCTGCGCGAAGAGCGCGACAAGGCCCAATCCATCTCCAACACCTCTGAGAGTTTGTTGACGGCCGAGAAAGCCGCGCAAGACAAGCTCACGGTGCAGGTCAAAGTGCTTGAAAAAGAAAACCGCGCCTTGCGCGACGACCTGGGTTTTTTTGAAAAACTCATGCCCTCGGGCGGTGCGGAGAGCATTGCCATTCGCGGCATGCAGGCCGAGCAGCTAGGCGGTGGGGCGCAAATCAAATGGCAGGTGCTAGTGATCCAGCCCAGCAAAAACGCCCCCGACTTTATCGGCAAGCTGGAGCTGACCTTGAGTGGCACGCAGGCTGGCAAGCCCTGGTCGATGCCCATGCCCGGTGGGGTGCAAAACTTGCAGTTCAAGCAATACCGCCGCCTGGAGGGCGTGGTAGACCTGCCTCCCCAAGTCGTGGTAAAAACGTTATCTGCCAAAGTGACTGAAGGCTCAGCCACCCGCGCCGTGCACAGCGTAAAACTATAGCCCCAGCAAGCGGGATAGTTGAATACAAAGTAAGTACATACTCGTTGAGGAATACAAACATGTTCGGTAAAAAACAACAACCCCCCATTCGCAGCCTGGTTGCCCCTGGCAGCGAGATTCGCGGCAATATGACTTTTACAGATGGCCTGCGTGTAGATGG
>JAYVGI010000226.1:0-38883 GCA_043772355.1 Polaromonas sp. | reverse complement strand
TAGTAGCACCATATCTATGTAGGACAGCGGGGTACACGGGTAGACGCTTAGATTTGGTATTTTTCAGAAGATGCAGCCGCTTTTTACGCCCAAGCTGCTGGGCGCAGCGTGCGCAGAGCATGCCCACGATCCTGGTGACTACTTATTCCATAGCCGATAGCGCTTTATTCTAGGGCTCTACAGCGTGGTAGACACTTTAACAACAGCTTTCAAACCGGCAAACCTGTAGTCTCCAGCCGGTGCGCCAGCCCCCCAGAGGCTTTAAAACGCTTCCGAGCAGCAGTTTGGAGCAATTTTTAAATGAAATCAGCCATTAGCCAGCAGAAAACATACCTTGAATGCTGCGTAATACATAGCAATTAAGTTCGTTTGACGTGACGTTTGAGCGGCTCTGGCACCTCAAAAATCGGCGGAATAGTCCAAGCCGTTCCCGAAATTCAGATTATGGGCGCTCAGCTCGTTGAAATTGGGTGATGCTGGCTATCACAGGTACTTGATGGTGCAGCAGTACCTCGCACCCGCTGGCAGACGATGCAATGGCGGCCTCGCACACTTCCAGGTTGGCCAAGCCCCAGTGGACGTCGTGCAGCGTTGGGGCGTTGCCCAGACAAGCCTCGTAGAACTCGTCCAACACCAGGTCACGCGGGCTGCGGTCAATTGGCAAGGCAATCTCTTGCACGCCTTGAGCGGAGTGGATGCGCAGGCCTTGCGGGGTTTGGCGGATGTCGCCGCCCTCGCAGCTGACGATGGTGAGGCCGAAGAAGGGCTGGTGCGGGGCGCTGGGGGGGATGGCGCTGGCGGCGCGCGCTTGCTTGGCTTCTAGCTCGGCCTGTGCAGACTTGGGCACGGTAGCGCGCGTGTGCCAGCTGCGGCTGGGCGGGGGCTGGTGAAAGCCCCACTCGGAGATGTCAAAGCACAGGTCCATGCTGGACAGGCCGCCGTAGCCGTTGTACACCGCCGTGGCGGCGGGGCCGCCTTGGCCAAAGTCTAAAAAGACGCTGTGCGCGCCAGTGGCGGGGCGCTGTGCGTTCCAGTCAAAGCTGCGCGCCTTTACGCTGTGCGCCATGCCGCCGCACAGCAGGCGCAGGATGTCGAACTGGTGCGCGCCTTGGCGGTAGGTCACGCCGCCGCCCTCTGCGCTATCCAGCTCGTCGGGCCTGCGCGGGCGGTAGATCCAGTCGCTAAAGCACCAGGTGTTGACCATGCGCACACGGCCCAGCTGGCCGCTGGTGATGATCTTATGCATGGCCTGGATGGGCGCGTCGAAGCTGTGGGAGTGGCCTACGACCAGATTGACACCGGCATCTTCTGCGGCGCTGACCATGCGCTGTGCATCGGCTAAAGATGTGGCCATGGGTTTTTCGATCAGCACATGTTTTTGTGCGGCTACGACTTGCAGCACATGCTCTGCGTGCAAGGGCGTGGGGGAGGCGATGTAGACGGCATCGAGTGTGGCGATGTCCAGCATTTCAGCAAGCGATGCATAGCCTGGAGCGCCTGTGAATTGCGCAACGCGCTCTCGGATAAATAGCACGGGGTCGCAGACCGCAGCTAGCTCGAAACCTGGGTGTTTGTGGATGGCGCTCAGGAAGGCTTGGCCTGCTGCGCCTAGGCCTACTACGCCGATTCTGTGGCGGGGGGTCACGCCCTCACCCCTGCCCTCTCCCGCTGGCGGGAGAGGGAGCAAGAGAGTGCATTCACACTCGCATTCGCTGGGGAAAAGGCTTTGCTCATTTAGATTTTTTAGTCACCGTCTCTTCGTACATCTTGCTCCACTTGCCCTGCATGGCCAGGGCCTGCACGGGGTCGATAAATTTGATGGGTACGTTGGTAAACGGTGTCTCGATCTTTTTGCTGCTGGGGATAAAGTTAGCCTCATGCAAGAGCTTCTGACCGTCGCTGATCATGAACTCATAGAACAACAAAGCGGCATTGGGGTTGGGCGATTTTTTCATAATCGAAATCGCACTGGCTTGCCCGATCAAGGGTTGCAGCATATGGCCCTCCACCGGCGCACCTTTGATCTTGAGCTGCTCGGGGTTCCAGCTGTACACGGTGAGGGCCAAGGGCACTTCGCCCGACGACACCAGCATGGTGAGCAATGAGTGGCCCTTGCGCACCGAGATGCCGTTGGTAGACGTTATTTGGCTAAACAGTTTGAGGCCTTGCTCCTCGCCCAGCAGCCCCATCAAGGTGCCAAACCACACCAGGTTATCACCCTCAATGCCGAGTTGCCCTTTCCATTTAGGATCGAGCAGGTCTTGGTAGGTTTTGGGCAGGTCTTCTTTTTTCACCTTGTTCGTGTTGTAGGCGGCGGTCCAAATATCCAGCGTGATGCCGACCCACTCTTTGTGCGCGGGCACGGCGGCAGTTTGCAGGTCTTGTTGGAAGGCGGAGCGCACTTCTTGCAGCAGCTTTTCCTGGTGCGCTGCTTCGCTCTCGGGCGGATTGTTTTGCATCACGTCCACCACGTTGCGGCCAGCACGCGCCTCGGTCAGCACGCGTTGCAGCACGGCCTCCGAGCCCGCGCGCCAAGGCTTGATTTTGATGCCGTACTTTTTGGTAAACGCGGCCATGACGATGGGCAGGTTGGGGTAGACGTGGTAGACCGTCAAGTCGCCTTCTTTCTTGGCGGCTTCTACCAGGCGGGCATGGCGGTCTGCGCCCGTGTACAGGGCCATGTCGTTGGCACTCAGGGCAGCTTGTGCGGATGCGGCTTGCATAGCGAAGCAGCACAGCGCGGCGATGCAATGCAGAAGAAGTTTTTTCATGGCGAGTTTCCTCTATAGAAATTAACGTGCCGCCTTCAAGGCTTTGCGGCGCAGGTATTCAAAATTAATCGTGTACTGCTCGGGCCGGGTGATGTCGCTGTGCAGTTTTTGCACGCGCTCGGCGGCAAACTGCTCGCCGATGCCGCCGCCAGCTTGCGCGGCCAGCTGGATCTCGCAGGCGTTCTCCAGCATGATGGCCAGAATGACGGACTCGTCGATGCTCGCGCCCACCACCGCAATGCCGTGGTTGCGCATCAGCACCGCTTTGCATTGGCCCAGCGCCTTGGCCACGCCCGCGCCCATGTCTTGCGAGCGGATCAAATCAATCGTGTCGGTAAAGTACGGCAGGCCATCGGCAAAGGCCACGGACGGTTGGCTGATGGGCTGCAAGGCCGTGCCGGTGGCTGACAGCGCCACGGCATAGGTCGGGTGGCTGTGGATCACGCTGTGCACATCGGGCCGCACCTTGTAAATCTCGGAGTGGATAAATACCTCGCTGTGCCTGCGGCCACCGCCAGAGACTTTTTCGCCGGCCAAGTTGCACACCACCATGTTCTCCATGGTGATCTCGTCCAGGCCGAAGCTGTGCGGCTTCATGTAAAAGTGCAGCGGGTCGCCGGGCACACGCACCGAGATATGGCCGCGGGTCAGGTCGCCCTGGCCTGCGGCTTCTAGTACTTTGCCGGCATCAATGAGTTTTTGTTGGAGTTCTGGGTGTGACATGGTGTGTGCAGCTAAGGGGTGAATAGGGTTTACTCGAAAATTTTCGACAGATCAGGCGCTATCGGCGAGAAGCGCGCATGGGTGCGCATCATGAAGCTGGTAAAGCCGTCGCTGTTGTGGTGTTTCTTTTTCTCGTTGGGCAGGTCGATGCGCACATTGCGCACGGGGTCGCGCACCAGAGCCATGGGGTCTAGGCCTTGCTCTATCTTTTTCAGCTCGCGGCGCAGGGTGCGGCGGTACATGGCTACGCCCCGGTCGGTCGAGGCCAGGTTCTCTTTGCTGCGGTCGGCGATGGCGCCTTGCGATATCCAGGCCATCATGTCCTGGCCGTCCACGTTGTCCATGATGTAGTGGCCCTGCGCGTCCTGGTAGGGCACCTCGTAGGTGTGCACCTTCTCCAGCAGGTGGGGTGGCACGACAGCACCTTGGGGCGGCATGTAGGCGGTGTACCACAGGTGCAGGGTGTGCGTGTCGTCCACCGGCACGCGAATTTGAAAGGCGTAGTAGCGCGACTTTTCGTCGCCATTGCCCACCGCCAGCATATTGGGAAAGACGATGGGGTGGCCCACCTTCCAGTCATCGTCGTCTTCGCTGTGGCCTTCCAGCAGGCGGTGCTTGGTGATGCCAAACTCAAACTCTTTGAAGTCAATTTTGAGGTGGTGCGCGCTGATGGCCACCTTGATGCCCTCTTGCTCTTTTTGAAACTCATGCTGGTGGCCGTGCAACCACTCGGTGTGGATCGGGTCCAGCGAGTTCTCCATGATCTGCAGCCAGTTGACGGGCAGCACCACACGGCCCAGCATGCGGATCGCGCCTTCCACCACAAAACCGTCAAAGCGCGGTAGCAGGGGTGCGGGCAGCGGGCCCATGTAGGCAAACAGCACGCCGCCGAGTTCTTGCACCGGGTAAGCATCGGTAGCCACTTTGTCCCTGAAGGCGCAGTTATCGGGCTCGTTCGGTTGGTTCAGGCACTTGCCCTGTGCGCTGTATTCCCAGCCATGGTAGGGGCAGCGGATGCCGTCTTGGGTGGGGATGCCAAAGGCGAAGGATGCGCGGCGGTGCGGGCACTGCTCGGCGATCAATCCCAGTCGGCCTTGGCGGTCTTTGAACAGCACCAGATCTTCGCCCAGCAGGCGCACGCGTTTTGTCCAAGCGTTTTGCATATCGTCTGCCGCCGCCATGGGCTGCCAGTAGCGGCGCATCAGCTCGCCCATGGGCGTGCCTTTGCCTACTTGCGTCAATGTCTTGTTGTGCTCTACGCTTTCCACTTCAATTCCTTATCATTTAGGCTGATTAGATATATGCCTCTGGCACCCTCGCCCCAACCCTCTCCCGCTATTCGGGAGAGGGAGTAAGAGTTGCCCTGGCTTAGCTCCCTCTCCCTCGGGGAGACGGCTGGGGTGAGGGTGTTTGCACGTCGGGACATGTTTTCAATGAAATTATTTAGGGCTGCAGCCCAGTAAAATATTGCGTAAGCAGCTATTGTAACAATAGCATTTAATTATTCAGGCTTGATGCCCGCTTTGTCCACCACGTTGGCCCAGCGGGTGAGTTCACTCTTGACCAAGTCTTGCAAACGTTGTGGGTTACCGCCCGCCACGTTCAGGCCCTGGCGCGCCATGCTCTCGCGCACTTCGGGCAATTGCAGCAGGCTGTTGAAGTCGGCGTTGAGCTTGGCCACAATCTCGGGCGGCGTGCCTGCGGGGGCCAGCACACCGTACCAGGTCTCCACCACCACGTTGGACAAGCCCAGCTCTTTGAGCGTGGGCACATTGGGGTAGGCGCTCGAGCGCTCGGGGCTCATCAGGGCCAGCATGCGCAGCGCGCCATTGTTCAAATGCGGCGAGGCGGTTTGCAGCGCCACCACACTGGCCTGGATGTGGTTACCCATCACATCAGTCAGCGCACCCGCCGAGCCTTTGTAGGGCACATGGAGTAGTTTCAAGCCGCCTTCTTGGGCCAGCAACTCCATCGTCAGGTGCTGGGGCGAGCCAGTGCCGGGGGTGGAGTAGGTAAGCTCCCCGGGTTTCTTTTTGGCGGTCTCGGCGAAGTCTTTAAAACTGGTCAGCGGAGACTTGCCCGAAGTGACCAAGCCCAGCGCACTATTGCCCAACATGACCACGGGTGTAAAGGCCTGCACTGGGGAGTACGGCAGCTTGGGTTGCAAGGCGGGGAAAGTGGCGTGCGCCGTGGCCGTGACCAGCAGCGTCAAGCCATTCGGCACAGCCTTGGCCACATGCGCACTGCCAATAGCACCACTGGCACCAGGGCGGTTGTCGGTAATGACAGAGACCTTCCAACGCTCCGCCAGCTTTGGCCCCAGCAGTCTGGCCAAGAGGTCGGCTCCTGTGCCGGTGGTGAAGGGCACGACCAAGGTAACTGCGCTGCCGGGGTATGCCGCACTGGGGGTCGCAGGGGCAGTGGTTTGCGCCCAGGCTTGGGTGCCTATGAGGGAGAGGGCAATGATCAGGCGGCGTTTATGCATAGGGTGTGTTCAAAATAAAAGCTAAGTAACAGTACACAAGAAAAATTCGGACTTGACCGGACGCAGAGGACGCAAAAACTCGCAAAGGACGCAAAAGAAGACAAAAAATTAAAAGAAGATTTCAAACTATTTCTTCTCTTTCCTTCTATTTTTCTCTTTCTCTTTCTCTTTTTCCTCTTCTTTTGGTTTTCTTTTGCGTCCTTTGCGTAACCTTAGCGTCCTCTGCGTCCTGTCTTCTTCTTCATCGCATTTTCTGCGCTTTGCGTTTCCATAGATCCCAAGGCCTATCCACCTGGGTGTAGTTCACCTCGGCAGAGTTGCGCGCTTCGTCTTCGGACAAATAGACCGGCTCACCCAAGCGCATGGACTCGGCTTGCAGGCGGGCATTGCCCTCGGTGTAGATAGCGCGAAACACCACCTGCTTGATGCCCACACCTACCACCACATTGCCATGCCCGCGCAAGAGCGCCACGGTTTGCTGGCCCAGGGTATTGGCCAAGGCCACGCCCAGCGCCTGGCTGCGGATCAGCATGTCAGACGATTCGCCCACCGCATCACGAATTTCAAACACCGGCACGCTTGAGCCCAAGAAGCCGCTCATATGGCAAATGGGGCGCAGGCGTGCGCCCGTCACGCCAAAGGGGATGATGGAGGGCGAGTGGCTGTGCACCACAGCCACCACGTCAGGCCGGGCTTTGTAGATGGCGCTGTGGATAAAGCGCTCCAGATACGACTTGCGGTTTTGCGCGTCATGCACCTCGCCTTCAAAGTCACACTCCACAATGTCTTCGGCGCTCACCAAAGCAGGGGCCATGCTGCGGGCGATGAGGAAGCGGTCGGCGCGCTGGTCATGCCGCACGCTGACATGGCCAAAACCGTCGAATACGTTTTCGTTGGCCAAGATATGGTTGGCGCTGACCAGGTCGGCAATCAGCGCGGCAGAGGGAGCTACGAAGGTGGCTATAGTGGGGGTGGGGCTCATGGTGTTGAACATCTAGGTAAAGACAAATTATTTAGTTAAAAACAAGCGGTTCCAGTGTTGGTTCCACTTATCGGCTTCGTCCACCACCAGGCCAGACTCGGTGAGTACATAGTTGAAATTGGTCAACTCAGTTTTCACTTTTTGGTTGGCGGGCGGACGGCCCATGCTGTTGAGAAACTGCTGCGCTTCGGGCGAGATAAAGTAGTCTGCCAGCAGCGCCGCTGCATGCGGGTGCGCGGCATTTTTGGCCACCGCCACGCCCTGCGGGCGTGCGAGTGTAGGCTCCATCGCCACCCAGTCAATGTGCGCACCGCGTTGCTTGAGGGACTGCGCGTTGGAGTTGTAAATGGTCAACCCAACCTGCACTTCACCTGCGGCCACCATCTGCGCCAGCAGAATGTGGCCCTTGCGCACATCGGGTTTTTGCTCGGCCAGCTTACGGAAAAATGCCATGCCCCGGTTCTCGCCCATGGCGTTGACCAGGCCCGCCATCCACTCGGCATCGGTGGCTTCGATGCCAATGCGGCCCTTCCACTTCGGATCCAAAAACCCCTCGTAGTGTTTGGGCAGCTCATCGGCTTTGACTTTTTGGGTGTTATAGGCGACCACAAAAAAGTTAATGCGGCTGGGCATCCACTGGCGGTGCTTGGGGATCATGGCGGGCGGCAAATCTGCAGTGTGCGGGCTGTAGAACTCGGACAGCATGCGTTCGCGCGCCAGGATCTCCATCTCGGGGCCATTGGTCTCTATGACGTCGGCTGTATGGCGGCGCGCTCGCCCCTCGGTCACCACGCGCTGCAAAATGCCTTCGCTCAAACCGCGCCAAATCTCTACCTTGATGCCGTATTTTTTTTCAAACTCTTTCATGAGGGGCGTCGACTCGGTCGGTGCCATCGAGGTGTAGAGCGAGACCATGCCTTCTTTGCGGGCACGCTCTAGCAACCAGGCCTCGCGGTCTGCGCCTTTGCGCATGAAGATCCCTTCGTGTGGACTGGGCGTGGCGGCGCTTTGCGCCAAGGCAGGTTTCGGTAAAGCCAAGGCCAAACTACTGGCGACCAACACCGTGCGCCGGGTGAAAGGCTTCAAGGGCTGGGTGAGTGATTGCGTTAGGGCATGCATGCTGTGCTCTTCCATTTAAGCAGTAGGTTTAGCCAACGCAGCCAGCACCCGTGCAGGCGTGAGCGGGGCGCGGCGCAGGCGCACGCCCGTGGCATCAAAAAACGCATTGGCCAGCGCGGCGGGCACTACGCGGCAGGTAGCCTCGCCTGCTCCTGTGGGGGCCAGTTCGGGGCGGTTGATCAGCTCTATCTGGATCGTTTCAGGCGCGTCTTGCAGGCTCAAGATGGGGTAGCTGTTCCAGTCCACGCTATTGACCTTGCTGGGTTCAAACTGCACTTCTTCAAACAGCACGCGCGACAGGGCTTGCACCAGGCCGCCCTCAATCGTGTAGCGCAGGCCTTGCGGGTTGACCACCAGGCCGCAATCATGCGCCACGGTAAATTTGCGTCCCCAGATGCGCCCGGTTTTGCGATCCACCTCAATCTCCGCCACCACCGCTACGCGGGTGCCCGCGCGCTGCGCGTAGGCGATGCCGCGGCCTTTGAGCACATCGCCTGTACGCGCCTGGCTGGACGACACGCGGGGCTGCCACGCGGACTTTTGCGCGGCGGCTTTCAGGAGCGCATGGTCACGCGTGTCTTTGAGGTAGTTCAAACGGAAGGCAATCGCGTCTTGCCTGGTAGAGAAAGCCAGCTCGTCGATAAACTGCTCGCTGGCAAAGTGAATTTGCAAACCCACCGGGTCGCGCATATGCGAGGTGCGCAGGGGGGATGCGCTGGCGATCAAATCAGGCACCACTTCCCAGCCCAGCAGCTTGTTGTCAAAGCCATAGCTTTCTGACGGCACGCCAAAGCCTATGCCCGCTTTGGGCGGCAAGCCCATCTCCATGCCCACCAGGCTGTCGCGCGGGTCAGACTCGTTGCTCTCAATGGTGGCGCGCGAGAAACCGCGCGATATAAATTCGTAGCCCACCACTTTGCCTGAGGCATCCAGCGCGGCGCGGGCGCGGTGCACCGAGGCGGGGGCCTTGGGGTCCCAGGCTGTGCCGTCGTGGCGCATGCCTTGCACCCGCACCGGTCTGCCCGTCAGCTTGGACAGCATGGCGGCGTCCATAGCCGCGTCACCTGCGTCATTGCGGCCATACGAGCCGGGGCCTATCACCCAGATGCCGTGCACTTTGTCTTGCGGCAAGCCCAAGAGTTTGGCCACACCGTCGCGGGCATAGTGCGGCTTTTGCGAGCCTGTCCACAGCGTGGCACGATCGGCCTTGGCATCCACAATGGCGCAGGCCGGGCCCATGCTGGCGTGGGATTGGAAGGGCCATTCGTACTCGGCCTGCACCACGCGCACGGGGTTGGCAAAGGCGGCGGTGATGTCACCGTTCTTCTCTGACTCATCACGCTTCACGGTGGGTGCTTTGCGAATAAAGTCGTGCACCGTGTCGTGCGACGGCAAAGGGTTTTTGGGTGCGGACCACTGCACTTGCAGCAAACGTGCGGCTTGCACGGCATCCCACTCTTTCTCGGCCACTACGGCGAGAAAGTTTTTCTCTTGCACTACCTTGGCACCTTTGATCGAACTGATCGAGCTGGCATCCACCTTCTCAGGCACGCAGCCCGCCAAGGGCGTGCGGATGACGCGCGCATGCAGCATGCCGGGCACCTTGATGTCAGTGATAAAGGTGTCGCTGCCAAACACTTTGCGTGCTACGTCTTTGCGCGGGAAAGCCTTGCCCACCACCTTGTACTCAGACTGGGCTTTGGGTTTGGCGGCACCTTTGACGTCCAGGCTGTTGCCGATTTGCTTGTTCCATTCAAGTTGATTGTTGAAGTATTTGCCACCGATGAGTTCGGCGTAGCTCACGCGCTTGCTGGCATCGTCTTTGGACGTGATGAGTCCGTTTGCCACAGACAGATTTTGTGCAGGCACGCCAAGTTGCTTGGAAGCCATGTCCAGCAAAATAGCACGCGCCTGCGCTGCCGCATTCCTTAGGGGCTTGGCTCCGGCCTGAATGCCTAGTGCGCTGGATGCTCCTCCTTGGTTGAGCGAGGTGGCGGTATCGCCCATGTGGATAGTGACTTGTTCAAAGGCCACGTCCAATTCTTCAGCGACGATCTGGCCGATAGCGACTTCCAGGCTCTGGCCTAGATCGACCTTGCCGTAGAAGGCAGTGACTTTGCCGTCCGGTGCAATAGCGACCCAGGAGTCCAGCTCAGTGGCGGTTAAAGGCGGTTTGGTGGATGAAGCCGATTGCGCCTGGGCCGACCCGGCCAGCCAAGGCAGAGAGGCAGAGACGACCAATGCGCCAGAAGATTTGAAAAATTCGCGGCGGTCTGATGAGAGGGTATGGTGCATGTGTTGCCCCTTACGCCATCTGCGCCTGTGCGCGCTTGATCGCACGCAGGATGGCCACATGCGTGCCGCAGCGGCACTTTAAATCTTTCAACGCCTCACGCAGCTCGGCATCACTGGCCTTGGGCTTGGTCTTCAAAAAAGCCGCTGCCGTCATCAACCAGCCGTTGATGCAGTAGCCGCACTGGGGCACTTGCTCTTCTACAAAGGCGGTTTGCAAGGGGTGCGGTTTCTCGGGTGTGCCCAGCCCCGCGATGGTGGTGATTTTTTTACCCGCCATCACGGATACAGGCATGACGCAGGAGCGTATCGGCTCACCATCCATATGCACGGTGCAGGCACCGCACTGCGCCAGGCCGCAGCCAAACTTGGGGTTTTGCATCTGCAAATCATCCCTCAGTGCGTAGAGCAGGGGCATGGCCGGGTCGCCCTCTATCGTCACGCTTTTGCCATCGACTGAAAATTGTGTGCTTGCCATAGAGTCTTTCCAAAGTCATTTTTTAAATGCGTTACATCGGCTGCTTGACCATCGTAGCCAGTTCGTCCAGTGCAGTGACCAGTGCTTGCCCTAATGCCGGGTCACTGGTAGCGTGGCCTGCCTCGTGCACCATGCGCAGTTGGCTGCCTGGCCAGGCTTGGTGCACGCGCCACGCGGTATGCGCCGGAGTCACCATGTCAAACTGACCCTGCACGATGATGCCGGGCAGGCCTTGCAGGCTTTGCGCTGACCACACGTTATTGGATGTGGTTAACCATGGGTCGTGCATGAACATATGGCTGGAGATGCGTGCCATCGACAGGCAGCTTTGCACATCGGGCGCGGTGGGTGGCACATCGGGGCGGATGCTGCTGAGCGCATCTTCCCAAGTGCACCACGCCATCGCTGCGGCCAACACTTGGGATTCGTCGTCGCTTTGCAGTCGCTGGTTATAGGCGCTGAGCAATGGCGCGGGGTCTACCAGGCCCTGTGCGCTAGCCCTCACCCCAGCCCTCTCCCGGGGGGGGAGGGAGCGGGTCCCAACTGCCGCATGGCTATGCATTGCACCCTTGGCAAAGGCCTGCCACTGCTGCGGGAAGACTTGGCTGGCACCGCCGGGTTGGTAGAGCCAGTCCAGCTCGGCGGGTTCTGCGGTAAACACGCCGCGCAGTACCAAGCCCTGCACCCGCGCACGGTGCAGGCGCGTGTAGGCCAGCGCCAGGGTGCTACCCCAGGAGCCGCCGCACAGTATCCATTGTTCGATGTGCAACAACTCGCGCAGTTGCTCCAGGTCTTGCACCAAATGCGCCAGGCTGTTGTGCTGTGTGCTTGCGTGAGGAGTTGAGCGCCCGCAGCCGCGCTGGTCTAGCAGCAGGATGCGGTAATGCTGCGGGTCAAACCAGCGCCGCGCCTTGGGTGTGCAGCCCGCCCCGGGGCCGCCGTGCAAAAACACGATGGGCTGGCCTTGCGGGTTGCCGCATTGCTCCCAGTAGATGCGATGCCCATGCCCGACATCGAGCATGCCATTAGCAAAGGGTTGAATCTCGGGGTAGAGCATGCTGCAGACCTGCGCGAACCCTAGGCAGGCTCAGCGCGCGCGGTATGCACCGCTGTACGCCCCAAGGCTGCCGAAGTAGGAAACACCAGCGATTTGATCACCACAGGCACAGCGCCCGAGGTCTCCAACATCGCGCCGATGTCGATAAAGTCCAGCTCGTTCAGGTTGATACCATCGACCGATATGACGGGGCAAGTCATGCGCGCCTCTTCGTGGCAATGGATGCCAATCAGCCCACCACAATCGGCCTCTCCCACCAAAATCAAAGGGTGTCCTTGGGCAATGATGCCCGCCATGCCATCGGCCACGGCGTGGCAAAAGGCATCCAGCCGCGCGAAGGTGGCCGAGCCTTGCCAGCGGTAGCATAGTGCCACGGCCTGCTCTCCAGCGTGCAGGTCTAACCTGCGCAGGGCCTGGCGGATGGCAGCGGCAATCACAACGCGGTCTAAGACCTCGGCTTGCAAATCGAGCTGCGGCGCAATCACCGGCACGTTGCGCAGCGGCAGCAGCCCGGGAGGCTCGACATAGATAGTGCTGCCGCTGACCTGCACGGTGTATTGGGACGCCCCAATGACGGTGGCGCGGATGCCTTGCTCAAGCGCTTCAAGTTTCGGCCCCCAGCGTCGGGCACGCTCCAGCACGGCTGCAGCCAGCAGTGGCCCCAGGTCACCAAAGCTCTGTGGCTCGCGGCCATAGATGTACTCGGACACGCCGCCAGAAAATGTCAGCACATCGGGCTTGAGGGCCGTGCGCAAAGGGTCGAGCCGCAGCAAGGCAGCCGTACCTGCATCGGGCGTACCACCACCAGCGACGGCAAAGAGGCAGTCGGCCATCAAGCCCACCATGCGTTGCAAGTCATCCGCTGCAACGCTCTGGCCCAGCGCCAAGCTGATGCCCGCATCGCGTGCAAAGCGCTGACCAGCCTCTTCGATACGAGTCAGTTGGCCCGCAGCATCAAAGGCCAAGATGCGCGCACCGATATCCACGGCGGTCAAATCGGACAGCGCGCCGTTTTCACAAATAGCAATTTTGGTAGTTCCACCACCGATGTCGATGTTCATCACCCGCAGCCCCTCGCGTACCGAGCGAGCCGCCGCGCCCGAGCCAAAGGCTGCCAGCGTGGTCTCCAGCGCGTCGCCCGCACTGACCGAGACAAATTTACCCGCCTGCTCGGCAAACAAATCGGCAATCGCGCGCGCGTTACTGCGCCGCACCGCCACACCGGTGAGAATCAAGGCACCCGAGTCGATCGCATCGGGCGTGATGCCCGCCTGCGCGTACTGCGCAGTGATGAAATTGCCCAGCGCCTCTGCATCAATGCTCTGGTCGGCTGCATAGGGCGTAAGCAGCACATCGGACTCGTGCAAGAGCGTGCGCTCGGCGACGATGTAGCGGTTGTCCAGGCGCTCCAGCACCAAGCGCGAGAACACCAGGTGCGAGGTAGATGAACCAATGTCCACACCCACGCTCACCAGGACGATCTCGTCCTCAAACTCCATGCTGCGCCGCACGCTGCTGAAGAACACGCGGCCTCCGCTGGCGCTGTCTTCAGCGCGCCCGCCGGTGACCGTCTCTCTGTGCGGCAGCGACTCCACCAGCTTGTTCGCTACCGCGTTCATGCGCCATCCAAGCCAAGTGCGTGGGCCATCAACCCGCCGCCCCTATCGGCCCATCTGCTGACTTCTTGGCTACTGCTCCCTCGGGCTTCACATACCAAGCCGGGTCCATGCGCGTCGCAATCCCGCTCCGCGCTAAATCGGCTTCGTATTCGGTGCGCAGGAACGGGTCTTCCATCCAGTAGGGGATGGAGGTGCCGCCTTCGGTCACGTCCATCGCGGTGTAGTCGGTGTGTTTGGCACCGGGTGCGCCAGGGTCGCGGCCGGGGTTGTGCGGGCCAAACCAGGCGGTCAGGCGCAATGGCTCAGCACCCGAGCTGAAGTGCTGGTGGTACCAGCGCGCGCCACCGGGCGCAGCAGATACCAAGCCACCCGCCTCGTAGTCGATGCGGCGCACCTGGTCGGCCTTGCCGTCTTTCCACGGGGTTTCGCCCAGCTTCTCGGGCCAGGTGTAGGTGTAGCCCTTGCCGCTCAGGCAGACCAGCACGGCCGCCGAGGTGTGGGCATGCGCCTTGGAGTAGCGGCCCTGCTCATGCTGGCCAATCCAGAAGTAAAAGCAGTTGTTGGTCATGAAGGGTTCGACCCTGCGCCAGCCCACCGAGCGGCGGTTGTCTAACGGCAAATCGCAGTGCACCACATCGGGGATAAAGTTGGTGCGGCGCATGGCCAGGCCGCGCACCGGGTCGGGCTCGATCTCGTCGCGCGCTTTAAAGAAGTCATCTGCCCCGTTGAAACGGTCGCGGAAGATGAAGGGGTTGTTAAACACCGCCTCCACGTTGTTCAGCATGTTCAACACATTGGGCGCGGTGTTGCCCGCCAGCAGCAGCGCGCCACCCGAGGTGGCATTGACGATGCGAAACCAGGCGTTCATGGGGATGGAGAACATCGAGCCTTTTTGCCACTCGAACACATGCTTTTTGGTGTCGCCCTCTTGCCACACCTCGGTGGTGCCCCGGCCTTCGATCACCAGGTAAATTTCTTCGTACATATGCTTTTGCGCATGCAGCGCGCCCGCAGGCGGCACCTCCACCACAAAGCAGCCCCACTTGGTCTCGGTACCCAGCAACTGGATGAAGTGGCCTTTGCCACCTGTGCGCTTCCACGGCGCGAGCGGCAAATTTTGCACCTTGTGGATGCCCACGTCACGAAACACGGGTACGCCCTCGGCCTCCATGAATGCGTCATACGGTGTGGGTTGTTTTTTAAACTCGCCAAACCCGGCTTTTTTGTTGCCAGAAGGTTCGTGCCAATGGGAGGTGTCTTTATCGTGGGGCATGGAAAGTGCTCTTGAGGGTAGAAGTAAGCCCCGGTTGGGAGGGGATGAAAAGTAGCAGGGATTGTGAGAATTCATCGTTCCTTTATAAAGAACGACGTTCTACTATGCTAAACCAAGACAGTGAACTGCGTCAACAGGGCTTGCCTACCCCAGAGCTAATCTCACGCGGTGCAGCGGGTTTGGAGACATCACGTTTGCGCTTAGAGATCAGCAGCAAGAGAAAATGTTGCAACGAGGCAACTGGAAACTACATAAAGGGTAAATCCGTATTCGTCGCCAAATGTTTATTCAGCCTAATACGGGTACTGTCTTGCTTGAAAGAACAAAGTTCCACATAAAGGAACTAAAGACAGATGCTTACCCAGATTATTGGGGCCCCTCAGATTACTTCAAACTTGGAGACGACATGAAATTTAAATACCGCGCGCTCGCACTGGGCTGTTTTGCCGCTATCGGCTTGGTCAATACCGCTCAGGCAGTGCCCATCGCCGGCGAATTGCTAGAGTTGTACGGCAATATTTACCCACAATACCAAAAGAGCTCATTCAGCGATGGATTCACTGGCACCGCTCGTAGCCACATGACCGGTGGGTCTTCAGCAGCTGCGCCAGTTGTTACTGCGGCGCAGGCTGCAACGCAGTCCACAGGTGCCATTTCTAAATCGCAACTCAATTGGGTTAACTCCTACATCGGATTCAAAGGCAAAAAATCCTTTGGCGCATTGACTGCTGGCTATGATCTACAAGGTTCCTTGGCAACTAACGTAGAGACCGGCACTTCCTTGTTTGCCGATACGCGTGACGCATTTTTATATGTAGAACACGCGCAAGCGGGCACATTCAGCATCGGCCAGCAAGACACGGTTTACAAGCAGTTTGGTGATCGCGTGCGCATGCTAGGTGTCAGCTCAAGCAACTTTGTTTCCACCGCAGGTTTGGTGTCCAACGTAGGCTGGCGCTCAACCACCAGAGACATGGTATTCGCCACTAATGCAAATACCGGCGTTGCAACCGTGGCCACCGCTGCCGCAGGTACAGGCTCATTTAACACGCGTATCGGCGGTCAGCTCTTGTGGCTTAGCCCCAAGTGGAGCGGCGTTCAGGCAGGCTTGTCCTATCGTCCTGACCCCAATAAAACAGCAACTCAAAACAAGTCGTTGTCATCCATGGGGATTAACTGGAGCAATGACGCGTTCTACGTGGGTTTTGGATCAGAAACACACAATGACTATCGCACCTTCAGTGGTTCGCTTATCAATACATTGGCTGCGCCCCAAACAATTGATAGCGTCACCACGCCAGCAGCATCTACCATCCGTAACACCAATCCCCGTTCTAAAGATACGGCCAATCGAATTTCAGTAGGCTACAAAGCCAGCTCTTTCCGCCTTGCTGCTGACGTATCAAAACTGAAATACACGGAAGAAGCATCAGGCCCTGGAAAATTCAGCGACTACTCCACCACGGGTTGGCAGATTAGCGGTGAATACAGCATCAGTCCCCAATGGACGGTGGCCGCTAACTACGCCAAGAGCGCAGAGGGTACTTGCAATCGCTCTGGCGGGGCTGTCTGCACCACTACGGGGCAAGGCGGCAATTTACTGAGCCTGGGCGGACGCTACGATTTGGACAAAAATATTGGATTCTTTGCCCTGTATGGTATTAACAAAGCCAATGACAGTACCACCTACGCTGGCAGTGCTGTAGGCGGCAAGGCCACCAACATGGCGCTTGGTATCCAGGTGAAATTCTAATTTCCATCGGTTAAATAAGCAGATGCTCCTTGCGGAGCATCTGCTTTTTTCTTTTTCGAAAGAGCTCTGCGATGACCACCACCCGAATGTTCCGCTTATGGCCAGCGCTATGTTTGCTGGTTGCGCTGTATTCACCCTTCGGTGCGCTGGCACAAACAGAGTCGCTGATGCAATCGGACAAAAGTGATCGTGCCGAAAAGCTGCTCGCCGCAGCCAACAAAGAAGCCAACCTCACACTCTACACGGCCTTCCGCCCGCAAGACCTGCCGCTGATCGTCGGGCCATTCGAGAAAAAATACAACATCAAAGTCAAGGCCTGGCGCTCAGGCAGCAATAACGTGACGCAGCGGGTGTTGACCGAGGCCGCTGGCAAGCGCCACGAGGTGGACTTGATCATGATGCCCGCCAGCGAGATGGTGGCGCTGCACCGCGAGAAAATTTTGCAGCCCGTGCTGTCTCCCTACTTTAAAGACATGGTGCCCAGCTCTGTGCCTGCGCACCAGCAATGGTCTACCGTATTCATGAATGTAGTGGTGCACTCGTACAACACCCATGCCATCAAAAAAGAAGATTTGCCTAAAACCTATGCCGATTTACTCGCCCCCAAGTGGAAGGGCAACTTGGGCATCGAGGCCAAAGCCGAAGAGTGGTTCGCCAAAGTGGTGACCACCATGGGCGAAGAAAAAGGCACCAAACTGTTCAAAGACATCGTGGCACGCAACGGGATGTCTTCGCGCTTGGGCGTATCGCTGCTGCACAATTTGGTGATCGCTGGCGAGGTGCCCTTGGCCTTGACGGTCTACATTGACCTGCCCGAAAAAGACAAACGCGCAGGCAAGCCGGTGGACTGGTTTGCCATGGAGCCCGTGGTGGCACAAGGCTTCACCATGGGTGTCGCGCAACGCGCGCCCCACCCCCACGCCGCCATGCTGTTCTACGACTACATGCTGTCGCCCGAGACGCAAAAACTGCTGGCCTCGCTGCACTACTTTCCTGCCAGCGCCAAGGTGGCTTCGCCTTACCCCGATTTGAAATTGAACGTGATCGACCCGGAGTTTACGATTGACAACTTTGCCAAATGGAACAAGGCGTTTGAAGATACCGTGACCAAACAGGTCAAATAGAGATTACTAAAACACAATGAAAACTGCTCCCGCTAAAACTGTCAGCTCCAAAAAAACCGCCCCCGAAAAACGCAGCTACCCTGATTTGCATGAGCACCTAGCCGCGTTAGATAAAGCCGGGCTGCTCATCACGGTCGACCGCCTCATCAACAAAGACACCGAGATGCACCCCTTGGTGCGCTGGCAGTTTCGCGGCGGCATTGCCGAGCCCGATCGCAAAGCCTTTTTATTCACCAATGTGACCGACAGCAAGGGCCGCAAGTACGACATCCCCGTGGTCGTCGGCGCACTGGCGGCGACACGCAAGATTTACAGCGTAGGCATGGGCTGCAAAATTGAAGATATTGGCAAGACCTGGAACCACGCCATTGCCAATCCAATCTTGCCTAACGTGGTCGAAACTGCGCCCTGCCAAGACATCGTCATCCAAGGCAAAGAGCTGCTCAAACCCGGCAAAGGGCTCGATAGCATCCCTATCCCCATCTCTACGCCCGGTTGGGACAACGGCCCCTACACCACGCTGTCGCAGTACATCACCAAAGACCCCGACAGCGGCATCCAGAACATGGGCATCTACCGTGGTCAGGTCAAATCGCCGACCCGCCTGGGCATGAACCCCTCACTGGAAAACCAGCCTGGCATCTACGCCCATTGGGAAAAAGCCAAGGCGCGCGGTCAAAGGCTGCCCGCAGCCGTCATCTTGGGTTGCCCTCCCTGCGTGGCTTTTACCTCGGCACAAAAGCTGGCTGAAGACGTGGACGAGCTGCACGTAGCCGGTGGCCTGGCTGGCGCGCCGATCAATGTCGTCAAATGCAAAACGGTCGATCTGCTGGTGCCTGCCGAGGCCGAGATCGTCATCGAAGGCTACATCATCACCGAATACCTGGAACCAGAAGCCCCTTTTGGCGAGTCGCACGGCCATGTGAACCTGCAGGAGTTCAACGCCTACATGGAGGTCACCGCCATCACGCGCCGCAAGGATGCCGTCCTCACCTCCATCATCTCGCAGGTCACGCCGTCCGAGTCGAGCTTGATCAAGCGCGTGGCGCTGGAGCCGGTGTTTTTAAACCACCTCAAGCGCCAGATGGGCATCAAGGGTGTGATCAAGGTGTCGATGCACGAGCCGCTGACCAACCTGCGCAAGGTGATTGCCGTGGTGGTAGACCGTAAAACCCCGCCCACCGAGGTGTGGCGCGCACTCTATGGTGCGGCATCCCTGCTGCGCTCCGGCGGCAAAATGGTGATTGCCATCAACGAGGATATCGACCCCGACAACGCCGACGCCCTGCTGTGGGCCATGAGCTACCGCGCCAACTTCGCGCTCGATGTGCAAATTCTCAACAACCGCGACCCCGGCCACGGCCCGCGCAGTGCGCGCAACAACGGCGTAGATGCCTCGATGTTGATCGACGCAACCCTCAAGGACAACTTCCCGCCGATTGCCTTGCCCAAAAAAGAATTCATGGAAAACGCCAAGAAAATCTGGGACGAGCTGGGCCTGCCCACCCTCAAGCCCGAAGCGCCCTGGTTTGGCTACTCACTGGGCGACTGGAGCGAGCGCAACGAGCAAATGGCCCAGCGCGCCGTGCGGGGCGACTACTTTGTGACGGGTGAGGAGATCGCCAAGCAACGCCGCAGCGATGTGGCGATGAATACCGAGATCAAAGACCAGCTTGAAGTGGATGCCGCGCGCGCCATTGCGGGAAGGCCCAAGAAGAAAAGCCCAACCGAAGCCGCGAGTGCCTCGGCGAAAAAATCATTACCCATTACTAAGAAAGCAGTCAAACCTAAGTCCGCTCTCAAGCGATGAGTTTAAAACCATCCCCGCTGCGTACCACGGTCAGCGCAAGCAGCCAAGCGTTGTAGCCAAAAGGTCATCCATGTTTAGCTTCTGCGGGGGTGGTAGGTATCCACAGCACCATCACATTGGCCAAGATAATGGTGGCTGCCAGTAAGTAAAACGCGGCCATCAGGCCATAGCGGTCGGCCACAATGCCGCCCAAAATGGGTGCAATGGCCTGCGCACCCGACTGCATGCCAAACATCAGCCCAATCGCTGTGCCGCCCATATTGGGGGGCGTGGCCTCCAGCATCCAGGCTTGCATGATGGGCCGCGCGGCATACAGAAAAAACCCGAGCACCGCTACCAAGTAGACAAACCACACCGTGCCACCGGCTACCGTCATCAGCAGCAGCACGATGCCGCTCACACCAAAGCTGGTCATCAAAATTTTGCGCCGCCCCATGGTGTCCGACAGATGCCCGGCAATCGGTGACGCAATGAAGCCCGCGATTTGCAGCAAGGCCATGACAGCGCCTACCCAAAACACTTCGTAATGCATTTCCTTGGCCAGGTACAGCGGCAAAAAGGTGAGCAAGGTGCCCTGCGTCATGGAGCGAAAGGACGAGCTGAGCGTGAGCATCATCAGGCCCGGCGTGCGCATCAGGCTGCGCAGGCCTTGCATGTAGCTGCCCATGCTTTGGCCACCGCTGTGAGCGTTAGCACCACCTTCGGCAGGCGGCGCAGTACCTGTTGCGGTAGAGGGTTTGGAGTATTTGGGTGCAAAGGTCAGTGCACCTAAAAAGTACAGCAGCAGCACCGACATCGCCGCCCCAGGAATCACGTTGAGCATCACAATCTCGCGCCAGGACAGGGTGGTCAGCAAGATGCCCACCGCCAGCGGAGCGAGCGCATCGCCCACATTGCCGCCCATGCCATGCAGGGACAGCGCCAAGCCCTTGCGCTGCGGGAACATGCGCCCCAAGAGCGGAATAGCCACCGGGTGCCACAGATTGTTGCCCACACCGACCAGCATCACGCAGACCAGCAGCATCCAGTACTGCGTGCTAAAGCCCATCAACAGGTAGGGGAAGCCCACCCAAAACAACGACAGCGCCATCAATTGGCCTTTGCGCCCCCACATGTCCACCAGCATGCCGCCGGGTACATTGGACAACGCGCCGGCCGCATACTGGCAGGTCATGATGAAGCCGATTTGACTGTAGGACAGGCCCATCTCTGCGCCTATTAAAGGCAGCAGCATGTAGAAGGTAGCGGGGTACCAGTGCGTGAGCGAGTGGCCCAGGGTGATCAACCCCATGTTGCGGTAATCGAGTCGCGATACGGGGTTGATGGCTTGCGTGTTCACTGGCGCGCTCCCTTCAAGATAATTTCGTCATACAGCTTGCGCCATTTGTCGCGCTGGTCCAGGCTTTCGATCGGATCGACGATCAAGATTTTGTTGTTGCGCTGTGGGGAGGGTACTTTCAAATTGCTGGGCAGATACTCCAAAGCGGCAAAGACGCTTTGCCCTTCGCCCAGTAAATAATCCATGAACAAGGCCGCTGCTGCGGGGTGCTGTGCATAGCGCATCACGCCTACGCCATTGGCGCGCGCTACGCTGGGCTGCAACACGATGGAGTCAATCGGTGCGCCCTTCTTTTTCAGTTGCTCAGGCATGTAGTTGTACACCGTCAGTGCCAGCGGCACCTCGCCCGCAGCGACCATGCTGTTGAGATTGGTATGGCCTTTGCGTACCGAAATGCCATTGGTCGAAGCCAAGTCACGGAAAAATTTCAGGCCTTTGGCCTCGCCCATGGACTGCACCACAGTGACGAACCAGTCGATGTTTTCTACCTCGTAGCCCAAGCTCCCTTTCCAGCGCGGGTCCAGCAAATCAGCATAGGTTCTAGGCAGCTCTGCGGCCTTGACGGTTTGGGTGTTGTAGGCCTGCACCCACAGCGAATACAGCGTAGTCGCCCACTCTTTATGCGCTGGCACACTGCCTTCCATCAGGTCTGCAAAATGCGGCGAAGCCACCCGTTGCAGCATTTTTTCGCGGTGCAGCACTTCCAGCTCCACTGCGCCAGCATGCACCATGTCTGCAGTGTAGCGCTTGGCCTTGGTCTCGGTGATGGTGCGGTTAAGCACGCTGTCGCCACTGGCGCGCCAGGAGTTCACCTTCACGCCGTATTTTTTTTCAAACGGCTCGATCAGGGGTTTGAGATCTTTCTCGGCAATCGAGGTGTAGAGGGTGAGGGAGCCTTCTATTTTGGCTGCCGCAGCCAGCTTGGCCGTGCGGTCTGCGGCGGTGCTGGTCAGCAAGCCGGGATCGAGCGCTTGGGCTGTGCCGAGCATAGGCATCGCTGCACATGCCAGAGTGGCCAGACACATACGCAGTCGCGCCCTTAATTCATGACGAACCTGGGACATCGTGCCACTCCTGTTTTAAACGCCCGCTAGGGGTGGATTGTTGTATGGTGCCTGTCACGAGGCCTTGCGGCTGAAAATCTCGTCGTAGAGTTTGCTCCACTTTTGGCCATCGTCCAAGGTCATCTTGGGGTCGGCAAAAGTCAGAGGCATCTTGTTCAGCGTAGAAGGCACCTTGGTGCTGGTAGGGATGAAGTCGCGCTTGCCCAAAATCACCTGGCCTTCGGACAACTCAAAATCCTGGAACAGCACGGCTGCGTGGGGGTGCGGCGCAAAGCGCGTCACGCCTACGCCGTTGGGGCGGGCGATGGTAGGGTCCAGGGAAAACCAGTCAATCGGCGCGCCCGCATTTTTGAGCTGCTCGACTTTGTAGTTGTACAAGGTGAGCGCCAGCGGCACTTCGCCCGAGGCCACCATGTTGGTCAGCAGGGTATGCCCCTTGCGTACCGATACATTGTTCTTCGTGGCGATTTCCCGAAACAGCGCCACACCTTTGTCGTAGCCCATCTGGGTCACGATGCCGGCCAACCAGTCGTTGTCGTCCGCCTCTACGGCCAGCTTGTCTTTCCACCGGGGGTGCAGCAAATCGCTGTAGGTTTTGGGCAAGTCTTCCTTGCGCACCAGCTTGGTGTTGTAGGCGCAGGTAAAGATGTTGAGCCGCGTAGCAATCCATTCGCGGTGCGGAGTCACCGCTTGCGGAATCAGGTCGGCCAAATAGGGCGACTTGCAGGCCTGCAATAGCTTCTCGCGGTGCAAGGCCTCCATCTCGGGCCCGTTGGTTTCAAAGATATCCACTTCATAGCGTTTGGCGCGGGCTTCCAAGACGCCGCGTTGTAGCACTTTTTCCGAGCCACTGCGCCACACCTTGGACTTGACGCCATAGCGCTGCTCAAACGCCGTGGTCAACGCGGCCACGTCGTCCAGGGGTGCCGAGGTGTAGATGCTGAGCACGCCTTCTTTGCGCGCGCCTTCGGCCAATTTGGCCAGCCGGTCTGGCCCGGACAGATTGGCGATGCTGGCCGTTACCCCCGCATCGGCTGCATAAGCAGAGCCCAGCGCTGAGCCGCTCAGTGCCAAGGCCCCGGCTTGCAGGGCGCGGCGGCGGGTAAAGTGGGAAGGGCTCATGGCAATACTCCTCAATCAAGATTTCGGTGGCAAAGTAGGTAGTTCGGTCTCATACGCTTCTGCCATGCGTGGGGCCAGCCCCTGCTTGGCCAGCGCATCGCTAAAGCGCGTGCGCACGGCCATGCTTTCGTCAGCATAATCGATCTGGTCTCCACCCACACGGCGGCTGATCCAGGCTTTGGGCACGCCCTGGGCATTGCGAATCGACACGACCTCATGTTTGAACGCCAGATAGCGCGCAGGGGTTGACCCGGTGTTGAAATGTTGGTGGAACCACATATTGGGCGGCACAATCATCGAGCCGGTTTGCCACTGGTATTCACGCGGCTCTTCGCCCTCGGGCCACATCAGGCTGTAGCCTTCGCCACTGAGGATAATGACGTGTGCGCCTGGCCCGTGGCAGTGCGCCTTTTTGTAGGTGCCCACGGGGAACTGCGAGATATGGCTGTTCATCGAGCCGCGCGCCATGTTAAAGCGGATATGCCCACCGCCCGCGCCGCGCTCTTTGGCGGCCATCAAGGGCAAGTTCACCGCATCGGCGACAAAGTTGGTCTCCAGCAGCAGGCCTTTTTGCTCGCCTTTGCCGCTGAAGTAATCGGGCTCGCCACCAAAGCGGTTGGCAAAATCGTGCTGGGTGTGGAAAACAAAGTTCAGGTCTTCGTACAGGTTAATCACCGGTGGCCCATTGGTCACCGCCACAAAGCGCGCTGCGTCTTTGCCCGAGCCGTTGAAGTGCTGGTGCGAGCAATTGAGCGGGATGGCAAATAGGGCACCCGCTTGCCACTCAAAGGTGATGCGGTTGCCTTGGTCGTTCCATACCGTGGTGGAGCCGCGACCGGACAGCACATAGATCATCTCTTCGAAGATCTGGCGCTGTGGCTCCAGTTGTTTGCCCGGCGCAATCTCGCACACATAGCAGTCGTTGGAGGTGCGTGAGGCTTCGTGGTTGATGTACACACCCTTGCCGCCACGGCGCGCCCAGGGCTTGAGGTCTACCGTATTCAAACTGGGAACGTAATGGGCACCGATGATGTCCAAACCTTCGGCCTTCACCCAGCGGGTGTACGGAGTTTCTTTTTCGGTGGCAAATTTTTGTGCGAGGTCGTCAGAAACTAATGCGTCTTTAGCCATGTGGGGCTTCCCTTTTGTTATTTTTGAAATTCAGAGGTAATCAAGATTTTTTTCGCAGATACTGCAAAATTTTCTGTCCATCCAACACGACTGAAGGGTCAAACTCCGGCGCGTTTTCCAGTTGCTCCAAATCGTTCAAGCCGCAATATTTAAAAATACGGTTGGTCGAAGAAATCAAACGTACCGGCTTGTCGTGGCTGGCGTTGAAGTGCTGGTGGATGGTGTTAGGCGGAATGTAGATCACATCGCCCGCTTCCCACTCATAGCGCTTGACCTCGGCCTGCGGTGTCCAGTGGTAGGTGTCGGTGATCTCGACGTCGCAGTCCTGGTGCAGGTCGTAGCCATGGCCTTCCAGCACATACAGGCACTCTTCGGCCAGGTGGCGGTGCTTGCCCGATTTGCTGCCCGGTGGAATGATCTGCATGTAGGCGTCCACCGTTTCCATGCGGGTGTTCATGCTCTCGTTGAGCAAATGCTTGAGCAGGCCTTGGCGCGCCATCTCCCAAGGCATGTCTTGCGGGTGCACTACCTTGTGGCGCTTGGCATTGGCGGCAGGTTTTTGCGCTGCGTCGTCGAGCAGGCCTTGGTAGTACTTGCCTTGGGCTGCGCCCAGGCTCCAGAATGTTGATTCGTCCCATGCCATGTTAGTAGCCTCCCTGTGGGTGGTTGAAATTGTCTTCGTCGTTGCGGGCCTTAAAGCCCTCGCCGCCGGGGGCAGGCTCGCTCGGGCGCGGCTCGACCTGGTGTTGGAACAGCATGTTCATAAACATGTACATCGGCTTGGTCTTGATCACCAGGGCGCGCGCGGGCCGCTGGTCGCTGGCGTTGAAGTGCTGGTGCACGCAGTTGTTGTGCACGATGGCGATGTCGCCGGCCTTCCAGTCGTAGCGGATGCCGTCATGGATCTCATAACCTGTGCCGTCCAGAATGTAGAAAGCCGCTTCGTTCACATGGCCGTGCTTTTGCGAGCGACCACCGGGGCCGTACTCTTCCAGGTGCATGTGGAAGGTTTGGGTGATGCCGTCTTTGGGCTCCACATAGTGGCGGCTAAAGGCCTGCGGGCCATCGTTGAACTTGATGTCTTTGCCCTTGCGCACGCGCGGCATGGCGCGCAGGCGTTTGAGTTCGTCGTTCAGGTTGTAGGGGCCAGCAATAGCGCGCACAAAAGTGCGGTCTTTTTTGCTGTGGTAGTGCGACTCGTTGGGCACTGCGTTGGCCGACGCTGCGGGTTTGGCATCACTCATGGTGTTTCCTTTTCCAGTAGAGGATTAATTTTGCGCTTGCATCTTGAGCACGATGCAGTCGGACGGATTGAGAACAATATGAATAGGGTGATCCACGGGGGTGTTTTGGCTGGGGTGTACGCGCGCCAGCATCACTTTTTCGCCCACTTTGACCTGGAAGTCCAGCACTTCACCCAAGAACACCTTGGCGTGGACTGCGCCTTTAAAGTGGTTGATATGGTCAGCGGGCGCGGTCTCATCACTCAGATGAATATCTTCGGGTCGCACACAGACCTGCACGGCTTCGCCTTCGCGCAGGTCGGTTTGCGCAGGCAGCTCCATCGGGCCCAACTCGCTGTCCAGCACTGTGTTGCCGTTGGCAGCTTTCAAAGTGCGCACAGTCGCTTGGATGAAGTTAATCGTGCCCACAAAATCGGCTACAAACTCGCTATTGGGTTTTTCGTAAATATCGCGCGGCGTACCGCGCTGGACGATGCGGCCATCGCGCATCACGGCAATCTCATGCGACAGCGCCAGCGCCTCAGACTGGTCATGCGTTACGTAGATGGTGGTGATGCCCAGTTCGCGCTGGATTTTTTTCAGCTCAAAGCGCATCTTCTCGCGCAGCTTGGAGTCCAGGTTAGACAAAGGCTCGTCCAGCAAAAGAAGTTGCGGCCCCATCACCAGCGCGCGCGCCAGTGCCAGGCGCTGCTGCTGGCCCCCGGAGAGGTTGGTGGCATCGCGGTCGTGCACATGGTCTAGTTCTACCGAGGCCAGCACCTTCATCACACGCTGCTCGATTTCTTTGGTGCTGTACTTCTTGTTGCCCACCTCTAGTGGGAAACTGGCGTTTTTAAACACCGTCATGTGCGGCCAAATAGCGTAGGACTGGAACACCATGCCAAAGCCGCGTTTGTTGGGCGGCACAAAGACTTTGTTTTGCGCGCTGTACACCTCTTTGCCATTGACTTCGATGGTGCCCAGGGTGGGCCGCTCCAGGCCTGCGATGGAGCGCAGGGTGGTGGTCTTGCCGCAGCCGCTGGGGCCCAGCAGGGTGAACAGTTTGCCCTGCGGCACTTCAAACGCGACATCCTGAGCGGCCTTGACGACCACGCCTTTGTCACTCACATATTCAGCGTGTAAACCTATAACGTTGAGCACATTACATCCTTGTATAAAACTGCCATTAGCGTGGTCATGACTCTTTGACCCCAAAGCGCTTGCCTGCAAACTGTGCCAGCCCCACCAAAATCAAGAGCATGAAGATAAACAACACGCTGAGCGCCGACAACTCCACATACTGGCCGTTTTCCCACAGCTCCCAAATCACAATCGAGATCACCTCGTTGCCGGGGCTGTAGAGCAAGATCGAGCTGGACAGCTCGCGGATCGAGACAATCATCACGTAGATCCAGCCTGCCACCAAGCCCGGCTTGAGCAAGGGCAGCACAATGCGCCTGAATACCGTCAACCAGCTCGCGCCGCTCATGGCACCGGACTCTTCCAGATCGTTCTTGATCTGGATCATCGAGGTAGAGGCGTAGCGCAGGCCGTAGGGCAAAAAGCGTGTGACGTAGGCCAGCAAGATGATCCAGAAAGTGCCGTAGATGCCGATGTCAAAGGTGAGGTAAAAAATCATGATCGACACGCCCAGTACCAGGCCGGGGAACACCATGGGCAGGGACGCCATGTTGTCCAGCAGCCAGCGGCCCGGGATTTTGGTTTTGATCACCATCCAGCTGACCACGGCGGCCAGCAGCATGACGATGGTGGCGCAGGTCATCGACATCCACAGGCTGTTGACGACGGCCTTGCGCACCGTCTCTGAGGCCAGAATGTAGCGGTATCCGTCCAGTGTCACGCGCTGCAAAGCTTCCATCGACGGCGGCGCATAAAACTTTTGCAAGGACGACCACAGCAGCACCAAGAAGGGCAAGATCACGATCAATAAAAAATAGACGATGAAGATGCCGGTGGTGAGGTAGCGCCACTTGCCCAGGTCAATGGTGCGCGGCCGAAAGCCTTTGCCCGTCACCGTGGCGTATTTGCCGCTGGAGGACGAGATGCGCGCTTGCATATAGATGCCGCCTGAGGTCAACAACAACAAGAAAACAGAGTAAGCTGCAGCCAAGCCTATCTGGCTGGGGAACTGGTGAATAGCTTGGTAGATGGCTGAGGTGAACACCTGAATGCCCGCAGGCAAGCCCAGCAAAGCAGGCACCTCAAACGATTCAATCGCCCGCACAAACAGTGTCAAGATCGTAGCCAAAATGGCCGGGAAAACCAAGGGCAAAGTGACGCGCCGCAAGGTGCTCAGCACGCTTGAGCCGCTCATCACTGCCGACTCTTCCAGCGAAGGATCCATGGCGCGAAAGGCCGAGGACATCAGCAAAAACGCCATCGGCGAGTAATGCAAGCCGTCCACCCAGATCATGCCCCACAGGGAGTAAATATTAAAGGGTGGTTTCTCCAGACCAAACCAGGACTGGAAGGCCATATTGATCAAACCTATTTTCGGGCTGGCCAGCATGATCCACGAGATGGTGAACAAAATGCTGGGGATGATCAGCGGCACGATCGACAGCGCGTAGAACAAGCGGCGCATGGGCGTGTTGGTGCGCTCATTCATCCAGGCTAAAGCGGTACCGATCACAAAAGCCAAGAGTGAGCCGCCGATGGCAAACTTCACCGAGTTCCAAAATGTGTGCACGGTCTCGGGGTTGGTGTACGCGGTGGTGTAGTTTCCCAGCGTGAACCTGGCCGGATTGTCCACGGTCTCGGGCGTGTAGAAACTCTGCCACACCATGAAGCAAAACGGCACCAAGGCCAGCACCGCCACGATGGCCAGGCTCACGCCAATGACCAGCCATTGGGCATCGAACTTGGCCCACCACGAGGCTGGCTTATTAGCCGCTACTGAGCTTTGCACAAATTACTCTCCAGAGTCTAGCTAGCGCCCGAATGCTGGGCTGTAAGAGGGCGTGCTGCTACGGATTTTGTCGTTCCCCTATAAAGAACAACGATCCATATAACGGCACAAATGATGTGAGGCGCTAGTCTAGCGTGGGCGCTTGCGTTCAGGGTTTCGGGTTTACCCTTGCGGCATCTTCAGTATGAGAAACAGGCACTTGACCGCACCACCCCGTGTAGCAAGTGGGCGGGGGTATTCTCTTATAAGGAACGTTGTTCTTTTTAGTGGAAACCGTGTAGTATCCCGCGTACGTACTTTTACACCCTGATCACTATGTCTGAAGTCGCGACCAAAAGTTCACGCCTGTCCTCTGTAGCTGCCGCAGTGCGGGTGCTCAAATGCTTCTCTGAGGTGGAGTCCGAGATTGGCATCAGCAGCCTGGCCAAGCGCTTGAGCTTGGCCAAAAGCACCGTGCACCGGCTGGCCGTCACGCTGCTGAGCGAAGGCCTGCTGGACCAAAACCCCGAGAACGGGCGCTACCGTTTGGGCATCAATCTGTTTGTGATGGGCGCGCTGGTGCGCCGCCGCCTGGATGTCTCCAACATGGCGCAACCTTTCTTGAGCGTGCTGCGCGAACGCACCGGCGAGACGGTGCACCTGGCGGTGATGAACGAGACGAATATTCTGTACCTGTACAACCTGGAAAGCCGCCAGGCTATCCGTATGAAGAGCTACATCGGCACCATCAAACCGGCGTTTTGCACCTGCGAGGGCCGCGCCATCGTGGCCTTTAGCGAGCAAGAGGTGATTAACCGCGTGATGGCCGTCAGCATGGCACCGCGCACCGCCAACACGGTGGTGGAGCCTGCCAAGCTGATGAAGATGCTGGCCGAAGTGCGCCACCAAGGCTACGCCATTGACGACGAAGAGTCTGAGCAGGACATGCGCGGTATTAGCGCGCCGCTGCGCGACCTGACCGGGCAAGTAGTGGCCTCCATTGGTATTGGCGGGCCTAGCCAGCGCCTCACGTTGAAGAAGCTGCGTGGCCTGGCACCTGTGTTGCTCAGCACCGCCGAGGCTATTTCTACCCAACTGGGGTATCGGCCTTAAGCGCCCTTAAGCCCGTTCAAGCAACGCCTTTTGCGTCACCTCTTTTCTCCACGAAGCGCTCTTGCGAGCATGGAACCCCTCTGTGTACACCGTTCGAATTTCCGGCACTGACCAAAGCTTTAGCTGCGCGCCTGATGACACGCTCTTGCGCGCCGCGTTGCGCAGTGGAGTGGGCTTTCCCTATGAATGCAATGTGGGGTCGTGCGGCAACTGCAAGTTTGAGTTGATCGAAGGCAGCCTTGCCAACCAATGGCCAGAAGCCCCGGGCCTGTCTGACAAAGACCGCACGCGTAACCGCGCCTTAGGCTGCCAGAGCTGCCCGACCAGCGATGTGCAGATCAAGCTGCGCCCCAGTGACCATTACCGTCCGGTGCATGTGCCGCTGCGCACCTGCGCACGCTTAGTGGCCACACGCGCCATCACCCATGACCTGTCCGAGTTTCGCGTAGAGCTAACCCAGCCTATGGCCTTTGCACCCGGTCAATATGCCTTGCTGCAACTGCCCGGCGTGACGGGAGTACGTGCGTATTCGATGAGCAACTATGACGGTGCTGCAACCACAGCATTAGAGTTCCAAGTGCGCCGCGTGCCGCAGGGCGTAGGCAGCGCAGCGCTGTTTGACCAGCTCAAACCTGGCGACAACGTGCAGATCGACGGCCCCTACGGCATGGCCTATCTGCGCGATCAGGCTGCGCGCGACATCTTGTGCATCGCAGGCGGTTCGGGCCTCGCGCCCATGGTGTCGATTGCGCGGGGGGCTTTTGTCACCCCCGCCTTGCAGACGCGCAAGCTGCACTTCGTCTATGGCGCACGCGCGCCGCAAGACCTGTGCGGGCAGGGCATGGTCTCTGTGCTGCCTGGCTGGGCGCAGCGCGGCAGCTACCACGCAGCCATCTCGGGCTTGGAGGTCAGCCAAGCGTTGCCAGCAGACGCGCTGCGTGGCTATGTGCACGAGGTGGTAGACCAGCTCTACGGCGCGCAACTGCCCTCAATGGAGGTCTACTTTGCAGGCCCGCCCCTGATGGCGCAGGCCCTGCTCAAACTGCTGGTGGAGCGCAAAGTGCCCATGGAGCAGGTGCATTTCGATCAGTTTTATTGAAACCCTCCCCATGTCTACCGAAGAGAATAAACCCAAGCACACGGTGCAAGACCACCGCTTTGGCGAGGATGCCAGCCATGCGCATGGCGACGATGCAGACCACGACCATGACCACGACTTTGTGGGGGGCGATGGCGAGCAAGAGTCCCTGTGGCGGCAAGACAATGTGATCTTGCACAGCGTGGGCATCGACGTAGGCTCGTCGGGCACCCAGGTGGTTTTCTCGCGCATCCATCTGCGCCGTATAGCGGAGGATTTGTCCAGCCGCTACGCCGTGGTGGAGCGCACCGCGCTGTACCAGTCGCCCATCTCGCTCACGCCCTACAGCAGCGACACCTTGATAGATGCCCAGGCGCTGGGCGGCATCATCGACCGCGCCTACCAAGCCTCGGGCCTGCACCCGGACGAGGTAGACGCAGGCGCGGTGATTTTGACCGGCGAAGCCATGCGCCGCGAGAACAGCGGCGCGATTGCCGCCGTGCTGGCCGAGCAAGGCGGCGAGTTTGTCTGCGCCACTGCGGGCCACCATATGGAGGCCATGCTGGCCGTGTACGGCTCGGGCGCAGCCAAGCGTTCGTACGACGGCAAGAGCCGCATTTTGAACGTCGATATTGGCGGCGGCACCACCAAGCTGGGCTTGGTGCAAAACGGCGAGCTGGTGGCCACGGCCGCCGTGCACCTGGGCGGCCGCTTGATGGTGGTGGACGACCACGACGTACTCACCCGCCTCGACCCGGCGGGCCAGTACTTGGCCAAACAGGCAGGCTTTGACTGGCAAGTGGGCCACAAGGTCAGCCGCGCCGATCTGGCCAAGGTAGCCAAGTGGATGGCCGATGCGCTCATGCGCGTGCTGACCCAGCGCTTTACCCATGAGGATCTAGCGCATTTATTTTTAACCGACCCGGTAGAAGACTGGGGCCCGCTCGACGGCATCATGTTCTCTGGCGGCGTGGCCGAGTATGTGTACCAGCGCGAGATGCGCGACTTTGGCGACCTGGGCAAACTCTTTGGCACGGCAGTGCGACAGCGGGTGGACTACGGCCTGCTCCCCGCCGCACTGCTGCCCGCAGGCGAGTGCATTCGCGCCACCGTGCTGGGCGCGTCCGAATACAGCGTGCAACTGAGCGGCAACACCACCTTTATCTCTGAGCCCGCCGTGCTCTTGCCGCGTAAAAATTTGCAGGTGATTCCGCTTAATTTGGCGCTAGGCCACCAGATCGATGCGGGCGAGATAGCCCAGGCGCTAGCCCAATCCTTCCGCCGCCACGATTTGGAAGAGGGCGCGCAAGATGTGGCCGTCTCCCTGAGCTGGCTAGGCGCGCCCTCCTTTGACCGCTTATCAGCACTCGCCAACGGCCTGCTGCAAGGCTTGCCGCGCACGGTGGCAGACAAGCGCTCGCTCTACATCCTGACCGACGGCGACATCGCCCACAACCTGGGCCACCTGCTACAAGAAGACGAGCGCGTGCACAGCGAGGTGCTGGTCATCGACAGCATTACCCTGTGGGGCTTTAACTTTGTAGACCTCGGCCGCATCCGCATGCCCTCCTGGACGGTGCCCGTCACCGTCAAGTCCCTCGTGTTCAACGAAGACCCGCGCGCCCACGGCAAGAGCGACCCGAGTGAGTGGCATAAGCATGGGGATGGGCAGATGCACAGGCATAGCCATAAGGCGCATGGGCATTCGCATAGCCATGGTGATGGGCACGGCCACGACCATGGGCACGATTTGCCTGGCTGTAAGCAGCTATAGATTTTATAGCTTCTTACGCTATATTCACCTGGGTTATTGGCGCATTTTCATTTTAAACTGGGTATTTTTCTTGTGTCTTTGCTTGTGACTCTGCAAGATCGATGCCCTTACCGCGTCGCTCGCTGTTTTGTGATAATCTAACTCCATGAAACCGTCCCAAGTCCTGGAAGCAAAACGCGATGCTGTGCGCAGCATGGTAAGGCGCTACAGCGCGTCAAACCCCCGTGTCTTCGGCTCCACAGTATTAGGAACCGACCATGATGGCAGTGATCTTGATATTTTGGTAGATGCGCTACCGGGTGCAACGTTGTTCGATCTGGGCGGTCTGCAAGAGGAACTACAGGACTTGTTGGGCGTACGTGTTGACGTGCTCACACCAGGCGATTTACCCATTAAATTTCGAGCCCAGGTCATTGCACACGCCCGTTCGGTATGATGGAAAACAGGCTTGAAGATTACCTTGACCACATGCGGCAGGCTGCCACAGATGCCTGTACTTATGTCAAAGGGCTGCAAAAAGACGACTTCCTGGACGACAAGCGAACGCAGCAAGCTGTCACGATGAGCGTCATCATTTGCGGTGAGGCAGCCACCAAGATTATGGAGTCGTACGCCGAGTTTGCCAATAGCCACCCCGAAATACCCTGGCGCGGAATGCGTAACCGTATTGCCCATGGTTACTTTGACATCAACCTGGACATCGTCTGGGATACCGTCCAAACTGCACTGCCCCAGCTTCTACAGAAGGTAGCGGCAATTCGAAATTAGCGCTGATAAGCTCAATTTATTTCGATTAAATTTAAGTGTGGTTACTATTTTTTTCATAGCTGCTTGCACTCTAAACGCATCGACTGCAGGGGTAAGTGCAGTTCAATAGCTGGTAATTATGCTTGCATCAGAGTCTTTTTTGAAAAATCGACAGCCCTTACTCTCTTGGCCCTATGCGTGCGACACTCAAAAAATATTATGAATATTGAATTTATCAAGACTGTCAAAGAAGTGGTGCCAACATTGCTGGCGACTGATCGCCAAGTTTTAGAAGCATTGCTGCAATCTCCCGATCACTCAGCTAGCGCCGGTGAGCTACGCACTATTCTTGGACTCAGTGCCGTAGTACAAGTTAATGGAGTCATGGGACGCATTGGTCGCAAACTGCATAAGCATTTAGGCTCGCATCCCGATGGCCTGAATGGTGGCGATTTTGAGTGGTGGCATGTAATTGCCACTGGCCTAGCTACAAATGATCGTGGCTTTCTATGGCAGTTGCGCGACGAAGTAGTGACCGGTCTTCTAGCTTGTGGGCATTCCGCCGCCGTTAGTTCCATATCAAATGAAACCGGAAAAAGAGTACCTCAATTTTGGACTGCACACTGGCAATACGCATTGTGGAATCTCAAAAATAACGTTGATGGCGCGCCAATTCAAGCTTCTGGAAGTGGCGTGTTTGAACAGCGCGGGGTTGTTCCAGGTGATATTTTATTCATAATTTCACTGTCCGCTGGACATCTTCTCCTTGGCGGACGAATGGAGATTGTTGAAATAGTGTCGCGTGACGCAGCAGTACAAATCTTAGGTAATGACAACCTATACGATGCCAGTCAATGGGCCATAAACACACACGGTGGAAGTCCCTTGCAACTACACCGACGGTTGGAACCCGCGTTAACCAAGAAATTACTTTTTGATCGTGCAGACGGTAGACGTGGATTGACATTCGCAGACGCTGAAAATCTTGACAATCAAGCGACCCGAGGACTGGGAAAGTTGAGCCCAGAATCAGCTCAGCTGCTAAATTCAATCATCGAGCTAACCGACTCCATGCCTCGCAGTGGCGAACTATTGACCGTCACAGAAGATATGCTGAATGCGCAAGTTCAAACAAGCATGTACCCCTCAAACATACAAAGTAGCCCCAAAGTTGAATCTGATGTGCCTATGTTTGAAGGACTACTCAAGACGGTGACAATTACCTTTACTGAGCGCAACCCTAAAGCGCGCGCAGCATGTATTGCCAAACACGGTTGTCATTGCGCTGTCTGCGAAATGAACTTTGAAGATATTTATGGTTCTGTGGGCAAAGACTACATCCACGTTCACCACATCGAGCCTTTGGCTTACGCAAACGGAATGCGCGAGGTGAACCCAGTGACTGATTTGATACCGATTTGCCCAAATTGTCATGCGATGCTTCACCACACGGATCCGCCCATGTCGATAGCAGCGTTGCGAACACTTTTTAATTCAAAGTAGGAGGCAATTTGCTGCCAGATCTGACCCGCACGTCGTTCGATGACCAGTCAGTGATGTACAGGGTAATTATTTACTACGTATTTAGTAGCGGCTTACGTCCTAACGAAAAGGACTACAACCATATTTGGCAATCTAGCCATGCAAAATTGCTGTCATTGCAGCCAAGCATGGGTAAACCCGTAACTCGTCGTGGTGTGATAAAAACTAAAATCGTCACACCATGGATTTTCCCTCTACTTCTCTCCTCACCACACTGGGCCTGCTCGTTGCCCTAGGCATGCGCCACGGCATGGACCCTGACCATATTGCGGCGATTGATGGGCTGACGCGGTTGCGGTGCAAGGCGCATGCCTACTGGGCGGCGCGCTTAACGGGCTTGCAGTTTGCCATGGGGCACAGCCTGACGATTTTGCTGGCTACGGCGGTGTTTTACTGGCAGGGCGTGCAGTTGCCTGCCTGGCTGGACGCGCTGGGGCTGTGGGTGTCGAGCGCGTTTTTGCTGTGGCTGGCGGCGGCTAACTTGCGCCATTGCTGGCGGGGCAACGCACATGGGCATGCGCACGGGGCGGGTGGCTTTGCGGCATGGCTGCTGCGCGCCATGGGGCCGCTGGCGCACCCGATGGGCGTGGGCTTTGCCTTTGCCATATCGCTGGACTCGCTGGCGCAGGCGGGCTTGATGGCGGCCAAGGGGCATGAGCTGGGCGGCTTTGGCATGGTGTTTTTGCTGGCGGGCTGCTTTGGCCTGGGCATGCTGCTGGCCGACACCTGTAACGGCCTGCTGGTGCACTGGCTGGTGCGCCGCAGCGAGCGCTTGGCGCAGCAGGCTGGGCGGGTGATGAGTGCGGTGATTGCTTGTCTGGCTTTGGCCGTAGTAGCAGTCAGCCACGGCAAGGCGCATGTGGCCGTGCTGGCCGCTGTGTGGGAGGCTTACAGTGTGTGGATAGGTGTAGGCATTACGGTCATCGCATTGCTCATGCTGGCGGTGAGTACTTGGTACTTTCAACGCAGCGTTGGTAAAACGGGATTTTCTGGCTCTATGTGATTTGCAGTGAGCAACTCCTGCGCAGTCTGCAGCGCGCAGAGCCCTCCCCGCAGCCCAAGCGTCACCCGCATAGACCCTTGCAGCGCAGGCCTGCGAGTGGGCCGCCTTGAAATACACGTACTCATTAAATAGTAGCGCTTCGTCTATACAGGCCAGTGGGGTACACAGGGTAGAGGGTAGAAATGAAGGTTTTCAGGCTACCGGGCCGCTGGAGGCAGAAAATCTGCCCCACTGACCGTCCACCGACCATGCTCGGCAAAACGGGCACTCCTTATTCCATAGCGTCTCCCGCATGTTTCTTGCTGGCTATAGCGCAATATGATCTAAAAACAGCGCTCAAACAGGTCAATTTTTAGTATCCAGCCAATTCTCAGGCTCCCAGAGCCTCCCAAAGGCTCTAAAACAGCGATTTTGAACTGCTTTTTTGCATCTATCAGCTGTTAGCCAGCAAGAAATATACCTTGACCGCTACGCAATACATAGCGATCAGGTACTCGCGGGGAGCGGGTAATCGCGGTTCTGGCGGCTAATTCCATTTCTACATCATTAATGTCTAGGCGCGGAGCCGCAGACAGTGCTGTAGCACGGCAAGGCGACGCAACAACGACAGCAATGATTTAGAAATGGAATAAAACGCTGTGGAGCGCCACAGACGCTGTAAACCGACCCATTATTGGACACATCCTGTGTACCCCACTGATCTGCATAGACGAAGTGCTACTATTTAATGAGTAAGCGTATTCCCAGGTAGTTTTCCAAGCGGCCCCATCGCAGGCGCGCGCTGCGAGGTCTGTGCGGGTGAGGCGGGGCATGGTGAGGGTCTTGTGCGCCGCAGACTGCGCAAAAGGGGTCAGAGCAAAATTTCGTTAGGGTGTTGCGCGCTCCGAGCAGAGGGGCTTGTCCTGGATTTTGATCTGACCCCATTTGCTTTCCCGCTTGCTCGCGCCTTGTTGACTCGGACGCAGCACCAAGCTGGACGGATCAGGTCGGCGCGCTAGCCACGCGCCACGCGCCAGGCGCCAGGCGCAAGGCGCAAGGCGCAAGGGGCAAGGCGCAAGGCGCAAGGGGCAAGGGGCAAGGGGCAAGGGGCAAGGGGCAAGCCTACTTCAGCTTGGCCATAAAGTGGTCCCAAGCGCGCTTGAACAGCGCCTCGTTCCACAGCTTTTCTTTGCACATGGCCATCTCGTGGTCGGTGAAGACGTAGGGCTTGCCTACTTGCAGGGCCATGTACTGGCGGTAGGCGTTGTCTTCCATGTAGTTGGCCAGCACGAAGGCTTCGACGATGGTTTTGCCTACGGTCACGCCGCCGTGCGACTTCATCAGCGCGGCGGGGCGGTCGCCTAACGTGGCGGCCAGGCGCTCGGCCATGGGTTTGTTGTTGATGGAGTTGGGCGAGTCGAGTACGGGCATGGGGTAGAGCAGGCTGCCCTGGGCGTACACGGGCAGGTAGTCTAGGCCCGCCATGGTGAGGAAAGTGGACCACTTGGGGTGGGCATGCACGACGGCCTGCACCTCGGGCCGGGCGCGGTACACACCGGCGTGCAGGTGGAACTCTAGCGGCGGCTTGCCGTTGCCCTCCAGCACATTGCCTTCCATGTCGATGTGGCAGATGTCGGCCACGGTAAGGGCGCTACGCTGGCAGGAGCCGACGTTGATGTACATGCCGCGCTCGGTGCGGATGCTGGCGTGGCCGTTGTAGTCGATGATGTCGGACTGCTCCAGCATGCGGATGCAGTCGGCGAGTTGCTGTTTGATGTCGGTCTCGGTCATAGGATCTCCTAATGTGTGGAGGACAGCGCTAAAGATCTGTCCCGCCATGGTTCGATAAGTTATGGGTTTACCAGTTAAATTGTTTGCGTACCTGCGCGCGCCACAGCTCCCAGGCGCGCAGGGCGGCGTTTTGGTTGACAGCATCGGCCAGGCGGCCTTCTTCGCTGTCTAGTGCGGCCATGGGTTCGCCATCGGCCAGCGCTACGGTCCAGTGCTGGATGCGGGCATTCACCTCGGTGTACACGGCGCGGAACACTGCGGTTTGCAGCGACGCGCCGCAGGCCACGCTGCCGTGGGCGCGCATCAAACACACATGCTTTTTGCCCAGCACCTGGGCCAAGGCCACGCCCTTGTCGCCATTGCCTACCAGCATGTCGGTAGCGCCAAATTTTTCGCGGATGTCAAACACCGGCACGCCCTCGGCCAAAAAGGCGGCGTTGTGGAACATGGCCTGCATGGGTTGCTTCACATGGCCAAAGGGCACGACGGAGGGTGAGTGGCTGTGCACCACCGACATCACATCGGGCCGTGCTTTGTAGATCTCGCCGTGGATGAAGCGCTCTAAAAAGCTGTTGCGACCGTTGGCGTTGCAGGGCTGGCTGTCCAGGGTGTATTCGATGATGTCGTCCGGCGTAACCAAAGCGGGTGCGACCGAGCGGGCCATCAAATAGCGATGGGGCGCAGTGGGGTGGCGCATGGACACATGGCCAAAGCCGTCCATCACGCCTTGGGCTACCAGGATGTGGCCGGCGGCGGCCAGATCGCTTAGTAGCTCGCTGGCAACTGCGCCGCCGGAGAGTGGTGTGCTGTCTGTCATGGCGTGCTTGATATAGTTAAATAACGATCTTGGTCATGATACCTGCGGGGAAAATATCCTCGGGTGTGAACTGGCGATGAGCGATACCTTGCTGGTAGGTGTACAGCGCCATTTGCTCCCAGGTGGGGCGGTTTTCTTCAATGCCGTAGGGGAAGGGGTCACCATCGAACTTGTCGCGCATCTTGCGCGCGTAGGTGGACAGCCAGGCCAGGGGGTAGCGCGAGACTGCGGGGTCGAGCAGGCGCTCGATACTGCGGCGCTTGGACTCTAAAAACGCGTTGTACATATTGCGCGCCACCCAGGGGTGCTCCTCCAAGATGGAGCGCTTCATGGCGATGATGTGCATGATGGGCCAGACCTTGGTTTTGTCAAAGTAGTCTTCCTCCATCTCCAGGTAGTTGGGCAGCAGGCGCTCTACGTCGGGGTGGCCTTCCAGAAAGCAGGTGGGCGGGCGGGCGATGATGGCGCAGTCAATCTCGCCGCTGGCCAGCATCTCGCTGAGCGACTTGTTGGCTACCCGCGTCAGCTTCACGTCTTGCGGCAATGTGATCTCTACCTTTTCTTCGCGTCCTGGTGCGTTGGCACCAGCTTGGTACCAATGCACATCGGTCAGCTTGACACCCATTTCGTTATGCAGCCAGCCACGCATGTAGACAGCGGCGGAGTGCGCCCATTCGGGTGAGCCGATTTTTTTGCCCATCAGGTCTTTCACGCTTTTGATGCCGCTTTTCTTGTTGACATAAAACGAGCTGAAGCGAAACAGGCG
>JAYVGI010000225.1:0-5656 GCA_043772355.1 Polaromonas sp. | reverse complement strand
CGTCCCCACCACGGCGCAACCCACAGCAAATCACACAGACTCAAAATAAGGGCGGCAGAGAGGATCGATCAACGGGATATTGGTTTTTTCCATCTCCCTAACCAGTACCCACACACCACGCTCGCGCGAACCTGAAAGAAGCTCTGCCAGCAAGCGGTGATGGAGCGTGTTTGCGGTGAAAAATCTGGAGAAAGGCGCGGTGACCACCTGAAGAACGCTGCTCAACCAGTCGCGTGTTTTCGCAAGATTTTTCGCAAGATTTTTCGCGGAAGCAAATTTCTCCATCGCCGCAAAGTGACCAAGCTAGAAGTCGATGCGGCATGAGACTACACGTACTGATGATGCGCCAGGTGAATCATGCAGACTCAATTCAAACTACTATTTCAGTAGCTGCTCCCGCAATATTCTATTGGGCTCCAGCCCATTACACCGCAATAACATACTCAGACCGAAAGGCCGCCTGCTCGTTCTTTCGCGCGTAGCCCAGGGGGTTGGCGACAACACGGCAGATGCGGCCCACACCTTGGTGCACATAGTCACTCGGGCAATGCAAGTGGCCGTGCAGCCAGAAGTCGGTATGGTCGAGATAGTCATCCAGCGCGTTGCAAAAGCCTGCGGTGGTGGGGTTCAGGCCGTAGCGCGGGTCGGCGCTGCGCAGGCTGGGGGCGAAGTGGGTGACGGCCACCGTGATGGTTTTGGGATCTTGCGGCGCGGTGGTTAATGCTGCGAGCAGCCACTGCTGGCATAGCAGCGCTTGCTCGCGCATCTCTTCTGCCAGCCATGGCAGGCCGCCCCGCACCGTGGCGGCTTTTTTCAGATAAAAATTGGCCCCACGAAAGGCTTTGCCGCGCAGGCGCAGTTGTTCCGTGAGGTCGTTTTTGGCTTTGCCTAGCAGGGCCAGGGCATCGTAGTCGCTCCACAGGGTGGTGCCCACAAAGCGTACCGCGCCCGCGCCCCAAGGGTCATTGGCTGGGCGCTGTAGCGTGAGCACTTCGCGCTCTAGCCAAGAGATGCCCAAGCGGGTGCACACCTCCTGTAGGCGCGCGTGGGCGACATCAAAGTCCAGCGCATCGTATTCATGGTTACCGGGGATGAACAGCACGGGGGTGGGCCAGCCGTGCAGCGGCGAAAAGCGTTGCAGGCCAAAGTCTGTGTCTTTGAGGCCTGAGCCTGTTTGGTACGAGCCAATGTCGCCTGCCAGCACCAGCAGGTCGGCACCGGGCGCGGGTGTGGGCTGAAAGTGCGGATGGCTTTCCAGGTGGAGGTCGGATAAAAGCTGGATACGCATGGGTGTGGTGGTCTGCTTGGAGTTTACGCAACTCAATCGCGTTCAAAACTGGAGGGCTGCGGAAACATGCGCTGCAAGGCCCCGCGAACTTCCAACAATCGCGGGGCGTGCGGGTAGGCATCATCGGTAGTGTCGTTGATGCAAAAAAAATCCACTTTGCCAGCCAAACTGACCAAACTCTCCAGCACCGCCGACTGCTGCGCCGCGCCACTGGACACATAGAGATGCGCGTAGTCTCGCACCTTGGCCAAGCCCGTGGCCAGCGCCCAGCGCAGCACAAAGTCGCAGACGCTGGTGGGCTTGTCCCAGGTACGAAAAACCGTGGAGCGTACCAAGCTGAACATGTCGGGCGCCAGGTTTTCCAGCTCGTATAAAAGCGATTTTTGCATGGGCCTGGGCGAGTGGGCAAAGGTGCGAAATACATGCGTGCAGCCTTGTGCCACCGCTCGCGCCTGCGCATTGCACTCGCTGGCATCTTGCGCTGTGGCCTTGAACCATGCGCCCGACAGTCTGCAGGCATTTTCCAGTGCCCCGGCATCTTGTTGCAGCGGCTCGTCTCTGACTGGCGGCTCATCCGACCAAGCCACATAAAAACCACCGTCAAAAAACCAATCATCAACAAGCAGGTGTTTGCGCATCAGTCACCACATAGACATGCCCGTGCGCCGGAAAAAACCTCTCCAGCGCGAGCAGGTTGTAGCGCAGCTCGTCGTTGTCACGGTAGCGGCCTTCTACGTTGCCATACTGCGCCATCGCATCACGATGGCTGACGCTGAGCTGGCGGGCAGCACTGCGGCGCTTGGCACGCCAGACGCTGTCGTTACCGTCGACCCAGAGGTAGACGATGTCTATAGCATCGTGGCGCTGGGTCAACCGGGGCTTACTTGTACTTGTCTTTGTCTTTGCCGCGCGGAATCACCGTGGTGGTGATGGTGGCGCGCACCGGCTCACCGGTCTGCACTTTAGGGGGCGACGTGTCTTTTTTCGTCTTTTTTACTTCTTTATTGGTTTTTTGTTGACCTTTGGCCATGGTGTGCTCCTAGATTGATTGTGAATGCAGATGTATTATCCATGGGTTTATGGCCTGTTTCAACACCTCTTCCAAACCTTGTCCTCATGACCACCGCGATTGAGATCGAAGAACGCGAGGTAGAGATCACCGCCATCCGGGCCCAAGGTGCGGGTGGGCAAAACGTCAACAAGGTCTCCAGCGCTATCCATTTGCGCTTTGACATCCCCGCTTCATCCTTGCCCGAAGACGTGAAGGCGCGCCTGCTGGCGCTGCGCGACAGCCGCATTACGCAAGATGGCGTACTGGTGCTCAAGGCGCAAAACCACCGCACGCAAGATGCCAACCGGCTAGACGCCTTTGCGCGCCTGCACGAGCTGGTGGCCGCTGTGGCCAAGCCGCCGTTGGTGCGCCGCCCTTCCAAGCCTACCTATGGCTCCAAACAGCGGCGGCTGGAAGGCAAAAGCCAGCGCTCCAGCATCAAGGCTTCTCGGGGCAAAGTCACGGACTGATGGTTCGCCCACGGGCATTTTGCATGCCCTCCAGTCAGTAAATTCACGGTTTGCAGCCGATTTTCACGCGCTGATTCGCCGTATCGCCGCCTCTCGCGCAGTTGCAGGCATAAACGAAGCGCTGGCAGCGGCCACCATACTCGATGCGATAGCGGCCAGCGGCCAGCCTAGGGTGTGGTGCACATTGGCCAGCTCTTGGCTGTGGGTGACCCCCGATATCAAGCGGTTATCGGTATGGATGGACACGTCCAACCCTGCGGCCCACATGGCGGGCAAGGGGTGCTCGGACAGGTGCTGGCACACGCCGGTGTGGGTGTTGCTGGTGGGACAGACCTCAAAATGGATTTTTCTTCCGGTCTGCGCCGTGGGGTCATTAGTGCCCCCGGTTGCACTCCCGGTGGTGGCCACGGTCATGGCAGCCACTTGCGCCATGCGCTGCGCCGCGCCCTGGCCCATCGCAAGCCGCACACCGTGGCCTATGCGCGTGGCGCCTAACGCTATGGCTTCCAGCACCCTCGCCCCGTCATCGGCCTCGCCCGCATGCAAGGTAATGCCCAGCCCTGCCGCACGGGCTATGTCGATGGCGCGGCGGTGCAAGGTAGCGGGAAAGCCGCGCTCGCCGCCGGCCAGATCAAAGCCCACCACGCCTTGGCCTGCGTAGCGCGCGGCCAAGCGCGCGGCGCGCTCTACCTGCGCTGCGCTGTCAGTGCGCATGGCGCACACGATGAGTGCGCAGGGCAAGCTGCTGCGCTGCAAGCCCGCTACCAGGGCCTCCACCGCTGCCTCGCCTGCTAAACCATGGGGCTGCAAAAGCAGCGGGGCCATGCGGAACTCGGCCAGCACACAGCCCTCGTTCCAAGCATCCTCTGCGGCCTCAAAAGCCACTCGCTCGCAGGCCGCAGCATCGCCCATGGCGGCTACCGTCGGTGCAAAAGCGGCCACATAACGCTCCAGGCTACCTGAGTTGGCGTTGCCCTGTAGCCAGCGCGCGACGGCCTGCTGGGTGTGGGCGGGTAAAGTAATGTTTTTTTGTTGGCACAAGTCCAGCAAGGTTTGCGGCCTGAGCCCGCCGTCCAGATGCTCGTGCAGCAGCACCTTGGGTATCGCGCGCCAAAACGCGGGATCAGGGTACGCGGCTGGGAGTGCGGCAGTGGGCGTAGCAGGCATCGGGTAATCCCTATAAAAAAGCAGCACCCACAGGAAAATCCCGTAACTTGATTCCGTTCATCCCGAGCTTGTCGAAGGGTTCACCAAGGCTTGGACAAGCGCAGCCCGAACGGAATGGGTTTGGGCTGCCAGTATTGCATCTACAGGATAACCCGTCTTGGCAGATGCGGGTTGAATCAGGCATGATTCTGGCTTTGAATCACTGTCCGCCCTTAGGGGCTTTTTTCCGATTTACGAAGGGATGAATCACCATGCAACGCCATCTTCGCTCCACCTTGCTCGCCGCTGCGGCTGTTTGGGCTAGCAGCGCCGCCTCGGCTCAGCCCGCCATCGTGTTTGACATGGGCGGCAAATTCGACAAGTCATTCAACGAAGCCGCCCACACCGGCATAGAGCGCTGGAAAAAAGAAACCGGCAAGACGTACCTGGAGTTTGAGGTGTCCAACCCGACCCAGCGCGAGCAGGCCATTCGCCGCATGGCCGAGCGCGGTGCCAGCCCGATCATTGGCATTGGTTTTGCGCAGGGCTCGTCGATTGAAAAAGTAGCCAAAGAATTCCCCAAGCTCAAGTTTGCCATCATCGACTTTGTGGTCAAAGAGCCCAACGTGCAGTCGGTTGTCTTCAACGAGCACGAAGGCAGCTTTTTGGTGGGCATGATGGCGGCGCAGGCCAGCAAAACCGGCAAGGTCGGCTTTGTGGGCGGCATGGACATCCCGCTGATTCGCAAGTTCCAGTGCGGCTACGAGCAGGGCGCCAAGTACGCTAACCCCAAAATTGAAACCTTCGCCAACATGACCGGCACCACCGGCGCAGCCTGGAACGACCCGGGCCGTGGCGGCGAGCTGACCAAAGCGCAGTTTGCCAAAGGCGCCGACGTGGTGTTTGCTGCTGCGGGCGGCACTGGCACGGGCGTGTACCAGGCGGCCAAAGATGCGGGCAAACTGGCCATTGGTGTGGACAGCAACCAAAACCATTTGCAGCCCGGCACCATGCTCACCTCCATGCTCAAGCGCGTGGACGTGGCGGTGTACAACGTGGCCAAAAACCACACGGCGGGGATCAGCGCCCTGGGCCTGAAAGAAGGCGGCGTGGACTACGCCATGGACAGCAACAACGACAAGCTGGTGTCTGCCGACATGCGCAAAAAAGTAGACGCTGCCAAGGCCGACATTGTCAGCGGCAAAATCAAGGTGGTGGACTACATGGCTGCCAATAAATGTGAGTAAGCACGCGATGCTGCTCTGGGCATGGACTGTGCTACGCTAAAGCGTGACCACTGACACTCACGGCCCTATTGAAAACCCAAGCCGCACCGCGCCAGCCGCCGTGCGGCTTTCGTCTATGGCCGTGCAGCTTTTGCCTGCTGCCGTGCGGATGGTGGCGATTGAAAAACGCTTTGGCAGCGTGCGCGCTAACCGTGACGTAAATCTGACGGTGCAAGCAGGCACCATCCACGGCCTGGTAGGCGAGAACGGCGCAGGCAAAAGCACGCTGATGTCCATCCTGTATGGCTTCTACACCGCCGACTCTGGGCAGATTGAGGTGCAAGGCCAGGCGGTGCGCATTCGCCACTCCGACGAAGCCATTCGCTTGGGCGTAGGCATGGTGCACCAGCACTTTATGTTGGTAGACACACTGTCGGCGCTGGACAACGTGCTGCTGGGCATGGAGCCCTTTTTT
>JAYVGI010000224.1:0-5036 GCA_043772355.1 Polaromonas sp. | reverse complement strand
TCGGCCTCGCATTCGCCACTGACAGCAGCGGCCAGGTGAAAAACCAAGGCCGTGTCGGCGCGAGAAGCTATTAAATTGGAAGCGCCTGGAACCAGCAGCGCGTTCAGGTCACCGATGACGGCCTCCACGCGCGGATCGGCGACCAAGTCAGCGGGCGGTGCGGCGCGGTCTGCCAGGGTGATGCGCGCAATGGTTTGCGCCGCTTGGCCGTTGACGCTTAAGCGAACCATGCGCAGCAGCTCGCGCGCCAGGCGAGCGCCTAAAAATCCGGCACCGCCGGTGATGATGATGTTCATGTGTTGGGTCTTTCTTGCTGTTTGTGGATCTGTCCGCGCACGAAGTCTACATGCTGGCGCAGGGTGTACACGCGGTCTGCAAACTCCAGAGTGAATTTGGTTTTGCTGATGTCCTGCTCGATCTGCTCCAGCTGTAGCTCGGTGGCGTGCAGTTGGTCTTTGCTGAGCTGGCGCTTGCGCAAGCTGCCCTCCATCTCCAGCAAAACAGCGTAGCGGCGGTAGAGGCGGTTTTTTTCTTTGAAATTGAACAAACCCGGAATGGCTTTGAGCACCGGGATGGCAATGGCCAACAAGGGCACCAGAATCAAAAGCAGACGCTGCACAAAGTTGGCCAGCCAAAACGGCAGGTAGCGCTGCAAAAACGGTCGCCCGTCTTTGAAGTAGCGCTGGGACTCCTCTGCCAACGGGAAATCGGTTGCGCGCGGGTGCGGAAAGTCCCCCGGGCGGTTGAGCAGGCTGGGGCCTTGATGGATCTCCCGTGCGGCTTCGAGCAGCAGGTAGGACAGAGCTGGGTGCAGGTCGTCGCGCACCACCAGGTTGGCCGTGGTCGTCAGCAGCGTGACATCCTGCGGCGGCAGCTTGCGCTCGGGGCTGACCGAGGAGGCTTTGAGTGTGACCAGGGACAGGTAGGGCAGTCGGCGCGCCAAGCCCTCGGCATGGTCAATTTGCACCAGCTGAATGCCGCCGTGGTTCAGCAGTTTTTGTACCGCCGCGCCCTGGGGGGCCACAATCATCAGTACGGCATCGAGCTCTTTGGCTATCAGCATGTCGGCCGCCTTGGTGCCGCCTTCGGTGCTCAACGTGGCTTTTTTATCGTCAATGCCATACAGCTGCAGCAGCTCCAGCGCCACCTTGCGGGTACCACTGCCTTGCCCGCCGATGGCGATTTTCTTACCCGCAATTGCGCCTAAACCTTGGGAGAGTTGCTTGGCCAGCTCGGGGGAATGGGTAAAGATCCATAGGGGCTCGTAGCCAATCACTGCCAGCGAATGCAAGGGCGTTTCTTCTAGCGTGTTTGAAGGGTCTAGCGTCAGCACCCCCAGCCCCCCTTGTACAAAACCCACCGGGGTGCCCGCGTTCAGGCGTTCGAGGTTTTGTACCGAACCGTTGGAGGTTTGCAGCTCCAGCGTGACCCCGTTGGCTTTGAGAAACGACTGGTACTTCAGCCCAAACTGGTGGGCCGCACCGTCCAGCGCGCCGCTCGTCATGCTGATGGTGCGGGGCGGGGCCGGAGTGATAAAGCGGCTGATCAACCAGGCTGCCAACACCAGCGCCAGCGCCAGCGCCAGCGCAATCAGCTGGAGTTGTTTGCGCGTGAGTTTGGGTAGAACCATGGTGGCCCCAAGTCTAACCTGTCAGTCCTCGCCGGTACCAACTCGCTAGCGTGCGCGGTAGCTCAGCAGTTTTTCGCGCGCCTGTGCGCAATGCTCACGCAGGGTGTACCAACGGTCGGCGTACTTGTCGGGCAACTCCATCGTGGCAATTTGCAACTCGATGTTGTCCAGGCGCTGCATCAGCTTGACCATCTCCATCGGTTTGGTGGTGGCAGAGGGCACAATTTCCGACTCCAGAAACTTCAGCTCTCCATAGTGGTTTTGCAATATGGCGTTGACTTTCCAGGAGAAAAAGTTGGGTATCCAGGCCAGCAAAAAGAAGGTGAGAATCAAAATGGGCAAAACGGCATACAGCAAAAGCTCTGCCAACTGCGCCTGCCCGTAGGGCAACAACTGCTCCATCAGAGGGCGCTCGCCCGCAGCCCATTGGCGTGCTACTGGGGACAGGCTGTAATCTAACGAATGCATGGCGGGGTATTCACCTTGGTGCTGCAAAAAGCTGGGCGCTTCGTGCAGTTTTTGGGCGGTGTCGAGCAGTACCCGTTGCAGCGCGGGGTGCATGGTATCGCGTACCAGTAGATGCAAATTGGCACCCAGCATCGTCAGGTCGCGGGAGGGCACATCGCCGCGCAACTCGATGGCCCCTTGCGGCAGCACGAAAGGCCGCAGCCGTGGCTCGCGGGCCATCAGTGCCGAGATGCGGTCAACGCCCACCATATGGACACCCGGGCTGCGGCTAAGGGCGCGCATGGCCTGGGCCTCGCCGTTGGCGACGATGATGGCCACGTCCACCTTGCCATCCATCAGGTCGTTGGCCGCCTCGGCATAGGTCTTGGCTTCTCGCAGGGTCACATCGCTACTGCCCAGCCGGACATGCGCCAGCAGCAGCTGGGTCACCGCCCAGCCGGGATTGCCCTGGCCTGCGGTGCCAATGCGCAGCCCTTTGAGCTGGGACAGCTGGGTGACCTTGTCCAAGCGGGTAAATACCCACACGGGCTGGCGCTCAATGGCGGCCAAGGCCTCTACACCATCCCACTTTCCGTTGTTAAACAGGCCTGAGGCAAAGCCTGCCACGACTTCGCTTTTCGGGTCAACCAGGCGGCTTAAGGGGCCAGACGCGCCCTCGGTGGTGACTATCTCTACGTTAATGCCGCGCGTTTCCAGCTCTTGGCGGTACCGGTTGGCAATGCTGGTGTAGCTGCCTTGCGGTAAACCCACAGCCATGACAAAACTGGACGGTGGCAAGGGCAGGAGCACCACGGCGCAAAACCAGATGGCCATGGCGGAGTACAACACGACAGGCAGATAAAACAAAGCCCAGCGCATACGAAATAAAAGGATGAGTTTCATACGGTGATCTGCGTCTGGTTATCTGCCGCGCTGGCTGTGGAGCTTTTGGCGCACAAAATCTATATGCTGGCGCAGCATGTACAGGCGCTGCATAAAATCCTGCGGAGCCTCAAACTTGCTGAGTGCGGTATCCACAGCGTTGAGCTGCGTACTAAAGCGCATGAAATCCAGACCCGAGGGTTTGGATTGCTCCAAATCGTATTCAATAAACTTCAGCTCACCGTACCAGCGGTTAATGTGGGTCTCTAAAATCCAGCGCAAATAGGCCGGTACGATGCGGCAGATCAGCCAGGCAAGCAGCACGAGGGGGAGCGCCAAAAACAACAAACGCCAAAACCATTGCGATTGTGCCAGGCTGAGCTTTTTCTCGATCCACGGCAGGCCATGCAGCAAGGTGTGGCGGGCCTCTGTGGCACTGGGGAAATCGGCGTGTTTGAGGCTGGGGAACTCGCCAGCCCTGCCCAGCACGGTGGCTTCGTCGTGGATTTCCATGGCCGCTGCGGTGGTCAGGCGCTTGAGCGCGGGGTGCAGGTTCTCGCTCACCACCACACTGGCCAGGGTGGTCAGCAGCATCATGTCTCTGCTGGGCTGTGCGATGGTGTCGTCCAGCATGCCCTGGGCTACCAGGCGCGGCCCTAAGTAGGGCAGGCGCTCGGTCAGCGCGGTGCTCTGTTTAAGCTGCACCAGGTGCACCCCGGGAATGCGCAGCATGGTTTTGACGATCTGGGCTTTGGGCGCGGCTACAAAAATAGCCACATCCAGCTTGCCTTCTTCCAGGGCTTTGGCCGCTGCCAGACCCGAGGCCTCGGACAGCACCAGATCTTTGGGCTCCAGGCGTACTTGGGCCAGCAGCTGCGTCGCCATCACCCGGCTGCCGCTGCCCTGCGCACCAATCGAGACGCGCAAGCCCTGCAATTGGGGCAGTGAGTCCAAACTGGCGATGCGCGAGAAAATCCACACGGGCTCAATATCGATATTGGCCAAAATCTGGATGCCCGTCTGGTTCTCCCCAGTTTTGACGCGCTCCAGTTGGCCAAACCCGCCCTGCACAAAACCCACTTGCGCAGGGTGCAGCGTGTCGCGCAGGCGCTCGATGTTTTGCGCTGAACCTGCCGAGGTCAGCACCGTGGCCTCCAAGCCGTGGCTTTTGTAAAACTCGGCATAGCGCAGGGCATGCTGGTGGTACATGCCCTCGGCTGCGCCAGAGGTGATGGTGATTTGATTGGGCGCTGGCGGGAAAACGCGCCATCCCAACCACACAAAGGCGGCCATAGCCAACGCGACGCTGGGCACGTAGACCAGAATCCATCGGCGTTGATAGATAGTTGACCAATTCACCGCTATGTTCCTCCTGGATAAATTATGCCCTTAGACCCCGCTAAGGCTAATTTTTATAAGAAATTTGTATAAATATAACTGCAAACTTGAGAAGTTTAGGCCCTGTGTGACGCGCGGTGCATGGCTGTGTGAGAAATTCGAATCAGTCGGCCGGTGAGCAGGGCAAAGCTGGGTTTAGCGTGCCCAGCTGGTCGCTGCAGCCGTGTCCATGGCGGCTCGCAGCAGCAGTGTGCTCACTCTCTTTACCGTAGCACTCCGTCTATGCAGGCCAGTGGGGTACACAGGATAAGGCTCATAATTGATAACTTTGATCGATGTGCAGCCTCTTTGGCGCGCCACCAAGTGTTAGCCGCCAGAACCACGACTACCCGCCACCCACGAGAATCTTAGGGAGATGGAAAAAACCAATATCCCGTTGATCGTTACTCACTAAATAGTAGCACTCCGTCTAAGCAGACCAGTGGGGTACATGGGTAAAAGTTAAAAATAGGCATCCTGTACGTTGGCTGCCCGCTGTTTGCCCAAAACCAGCCAGAAAGGCTTCTTGCAGCGCATTTTTGGCTCGGATGGCACTACCTATTCCATAGCTCTTGCCGCTTTATTCTAGAGGGCTACAGGCGGATATCTATCTAAACTGGCGGCGCTGCAAGCAGAGAATTCACGGTTTTGGCCGATTCAAAAGCCGCCAGAGGCTTCGCAACGGCTCCAAACCGCACCG
>JAYVGI010000223.1:0-34524 GCA_043772355.1 Polaromonas sp. | reverse complement strand
TGACCAAATCTCCATGACCTATGGCGATATTGAATACTCCTATAAGCCACAAAAACCCGACGGCTCACTGGGCGGCGAGGTCAAGTTTGGTTGGGATATCCGAACGACTGAGACCCGCTAAGCTTGCGTTGCGTAAGCTAAAACCCCCATCGAGCATGGGCTTGATGGGGTTTTTCCGGGTCGATGTGATTTGTAGTGGGTAGCGAGCTGGATCTGGAGGGCTTGGCTTTTGTACTGGCTCAGGCCGGCCAGCTTGGTGGTGCGTGCCAGCCTATAGAGCCAGCGCCGTGCTGCGTCTTCGTGTGCAGAGCCAGCGCCGTGCTGCGTATGAGCCTGCACCAGGCGCTGGCGGCAGTGCATTTCCGGCTCCTTCAACCGCTCTCGGGAGAGGGTTGGGGTGAGGGCGCTAGCAAGCGGGAAAGCGCATGGGGTCAGATTAAAATTCAGCAAGACCCGCTGTTCGCAGCGCGCAACGCCCTGACAACATTTTGCTCTGACCCCTTTTGCGGACTTTGCGTCGCACCAGCCCCCTCCCCCGCTGCCCAAGCGTCACCCGCACAACCCGCACAGCGCACGCCTGCGCATGGGCCGCGTGGAAATCCACTTACTCCTTAAACAGTAGCACTCCGTCTAAGCAGGTCAGTGGGGTACACAGGGAAACATCCATATTGTGTCCCACGGTACGGTTTGGAGCGGTTGCGAAGCCTCTGGCGATTTTTGAATCGGTCGAAAACCTTGAATTTGCTGCCGGGAGCGCCACCATTTTTATGTCACTATATGCCTGTAGCCCTCTAAAACAATGTGGCAGAAGCTATGGAATAAGTAGTGCCACCCGGGCCAAAAATACGCTGCAAGAAGCCTTTTTGGCTGGTTTTCGGAAGCAAGCGGCTACCATCCGTACACGGCACGTTATTTTTAGCCGTCACCCATGTACCCCACTGATTTTATTAGATAGAGTGCTACTATTTAATGAGTAGTGATGTTTTTTGTGTCCTTGGCGTCTCTTTGATGGTCGTTTCTAGCGCCCCGTCCCACTGTCCAAAAACGCGGCCCAAAAGTACGGGTGTGGCTTCTTGCGCATTAGCTGCTCCTGCGCCTCTGCCAGCGCTTTTCCTACCGGTAGCCCTTTTTTCATGCCTGCATACATCAACCTGGATAACTCCGCCGTAGCATCGTCGTCCACTTCCCATAACGAGCCCACTACGTTTTGTGCGCCTGCGTACAAAAACCCCCGGGTAAGACCCACCACATCGTCGCCGCTGCTGATGCTGCCCAGGCCGGTCTCGCAGGCAGAGAGCATTACCAAGTTGGCATTCAGGCGCAGGCCGTAGATTTCGCTAACGCTGAGCATGCCGTCATTTTTATCGTCTTTGGACAGCTTCAAGCGGGACTCCAGGGGTGCATCGGATGAAAACTCCCCGTGCGATGCGACGTGGATATGCGAGAAGTCATAGGCGCGCTCTTTGATCAGTGTTTCAGTCGCAGCGAGGCGCACAAACAGCTCGCTGTTTTTGGCAAACATAGTTTGGAGGTCTTGTGCCTCTACCTGAGCTGCAGGCAAATCCAGAGCCGCCTGACCGAGATCGGGGTTGCCTAAAATGAGTATGCGGTGAACGGGGTCTTGGGTGGAGGCGGAGAAGGCCTTGGCCTCGGGCATCAGGCCCAGCAACATCGCTGACGGCAGGTAGCGCAGCGCGCGGCCTTGCATTAAAAACTTCTCGCCATCGTGCAGCGCTGCAAAGGGCACGTAGTGCAGGCTGCCGTGCGGCACTATCAACAGGTCACGCCCGGCAATGGCGCTTTGCATGGGGCGCAGCAAGCGCTTGTAAAGCACTTCACCGAGCTCTTTGGTTTGGCGGCGGCGCTTTTTGATGGATTGCACAAACTCGCCTACGTCTTCTGTCAGGCCATTGCCATCAAGCTGAAAAATGCGGATTTCTGCCCCCGCCATGGTGTAGCCATACAAAGTGTTGCCTGAGGTAAAAAATCCCACCAAAGTTTCTTGCGGCCCCAGCCCCGCAGCCATGCGCTCTACGCTGATGCTGCCTGAGGTAATGAGTGATGCCAACTGAGGCGCCAGAGTCTGCAAGCGCATCGATGCCTGCTGCATCAGCCCGTTGAGTTCGGCCCTGCGCGCTACGCTGGTATCAGGTACCTGGATAGACAGCTCCGAGTCAATGCGTTGAAACTCTGCAAACGCAGCGGCTATCTCGGGTGCGCGCTGGCCGTAGATGCCAAAATCAGACTTGGTGGCCAGCATATCTACCAGCGCGCGCGACTTGGCTTGCTCTGCCACCTCGAGCACCTGAGCCTTGTTGCCCAGCTTAAGTGCAGTGCGCACGATGCCTTGGTACACGGCCTGTTTGTCTGCGGCAAAACCAATCTTGCTGGTCTCGGTGCGGATAGAGCGGCGCTGGCCTTCTACCAGATCACGCGCTTTGCGAAAATACTCCAATGCCTTTTCGGTCTGACCATCGCGCTCGGCCACGCGGCCACGTTCATACAGTACTTGCCAATAGATCTCGGCGTTCACTGTCAGCTCGGGCGTACTGAGCAGTTTGTCAAAGCCTGCGCGGGCTGGATCTAGGCGACCTACCTCCAGTTGCGCTTTGTGCATCATGAAGGCGCGTGGCAGCTCGGTCCACACCCAGTTGTTGCGGCCTGTAAATGCTGCGCCTGAGAGCAGGTTGTCCAGCATCATGTCAAAACGAAACGATGCATCGCTGGACTCCAGCGTCACAATCACGTCAGCCCAAGCACCAATGGCCATTTGCGCACGCGCCAGCGCCATGGCTTTGGCGCGCTTGTAATCGCTGCGAACGTTAAAGCCTTTGAGCAGCTCTACCGTTTGCCGTGCAGTGGTGTAGTCGCCTTGCAAGGCCACAGCCAGCGCAACGGCGGCATAGGCACCCACCACCATGTCTTGGTCGCCGCTGTTTTCTTTGCGCAGCCACACCAACGCATCATTGGCTTGCTTGCGCGCCTCTGCGTATTGGCCCAGGTCGGTCAATGCCTCTGCACGCATCAGGTGGATCGTGGGGGTAGCATCGTCCAGACCAAAAATGCGGGTGCGCGTGTCGCCCTTGGTTACCAAGGCCTGCAGTTGGTTAAGGCAGGGCAGCAGCTTTTCATAGCGTTTGAGCTTGGAGTAGGCAAAGCACAGGGCGTGCTGGTCACGTGTGCGGAGCGGGCCTTTCAAGGCCAAGGCTTCGACTTGTTTTTCTATCAGGTCGTAGCGGCCAGCGCCTGCATAGCCAGTTTGGTCGGTGCCGTAGTCGGCTTGCACTTGCAGACCGGCAGTGGCTAGCACGGTGGCGGCAAGCCACCTCCCCATGGAGTTTTTTTGCATGGCATGCCCCTTAAAGTTGGCAGAAATTTAGAACCAGTAGTTCACACCCAATGAGACGCCCTTACTGTCTTTCGCGCGTTGTAGCGCAAGGGTGCCGCGCAAAAAGCTACGGGCAGACAATGCATTTTTATTGGTGCCCAGTGACAGCGTAAACTCTTGCGCACTGTTTTGGTAGAGCGTGGTACCGGTTAAGCGGGTGTCTGAAATGCCATACTCAATCGACATTTTGCTGCCACCCAAGCTCACAGGTTGGCTTAGCAGTAGGCCGTTCATAAATGCAGTGTTGCGGATTTTAGGATCGGTGGTGAACTTGCTGCCTGGAGGCTTAAAAGTTTGGTAGTAGCCCAGCATGTTGCCCATGGTGACGTCAAAGCTGTCAAACTCCCAAGTGTAGGTGCTTGCGAGTGAGCCATTAAACACGCCTACAAAAAACGCCGCGTCTTTAGACCCAGCCAGGCTCGCACCCAGTATCGGAGTGAGTACCCAAGAGTCTGACATCGGGAACCGGTAGCCAGCCGATAAACGCCCTTGGTACGACTTGCTGCCAGCAGAGTCCAGCACGCCAAAACCTGCACGCACCAGCGCCTGCCTGCGTGGGTCAATATCGTTACGCACGGTATATGACAGTGGAATGGTGGCACTGCGTACCGTAGAGTCACCCACTTTATGGCTGCTGAGCAACACGCCCGCCCCAATCACGCTTTGCGCCCCTTGCGATGCATTGCTTTGCGATGAGGCAATGCGTGTGGCACTGTCTGTAAAGCTACTGCTGAAGTCAGCAATAATTGCTTGCCCCATTACGCCGCCTGTGCCCGTAATGGGGCTGAGTGGTGACACGGCCGATTGGCGGCGCTGCAAGCTACCCAGAATGTTGGGGTTGTCACGCAGAAAGTTGCGCAGCAAAATAGCGCTGTCTCGACGGGTGGCTCCCGTAAAAGATTCGTTCAGGCCAATATCGGGTATTTGCAGGCTAAGCGTTCGACTGCCAGCAGCGTAGTTGATCGAAGCATCCACACCCAAAATGCGTGTGTTACTCGACAAAGCGCTGGTCTCTGTGTAGCCAGGAAACAGCACGCCCACATCACGGATAGTGTTTTGGTAGAACTCTTCAAATGTGTTGCGGCAAAACTGTTGGGTAGTTCCTCCGGTGGTTACGTTCGCCTCAAATATCGTGTTGCACGCAGCCTGCGCCAGCGCGGGCAAGGCACTGGCAAACGCGCAGGCCGCCCACAGAGCGGCTTTGCTGTGGGGTGCAAAAGCTGGTTTACCAGAAGTATTACCAGAGCAGGGGGTTTTTTGGCGGGTCATTTTCTTCTCCTTAAAAATGGAATATTCAACTGTCAAAAATCTTAATCAATGGCCATCATTTGCGTGACTTCTTCTTCTGCGTGGGCCCACAGCGTCAATGCCGTGTAGTTGTCGTGGCCTGGCTTGGCGTGGGCGCGTACGCTTTCGTCTAGCTCTTGCAGCCAAGTGCGCGGGCTGGGTGCGCGCTGGAGCATTTCTTCAAACAGGGCATCGCCCAAGGGCTCCCACACCCCATCGCTGCACAACAGCAGTACATCGCCAGGTAATATGTGCATGGGCTCGGAGATGGTAATTTCCAGCTCGCCTTCGCCGCCCCCCAAGGCTGACAACAGCAGGTTGCGCTGCGGGTGCAGGCGGGCTCCTTCGTCGTCAATCATCCCGGTAGCCACCATCTGTTGCACCAAGCTGTGGTCCGTCGTGCGGGAGATCACTTTGCCATGCCTGAACAGGTAAGCCCGGCTGTCTCCGCAGTGCACCCACATCAGCTCTTCACGGTGCAGATCGATCACTGCCAGCACCACCGTCGTACGCATCGCAGCCAGTTTGGTTCCCTCTTGCTGCTGCTCCACCACGGCATCGTTGGCCTTTAAGAGCAGGGTGCGCAAGGCGGTGACACTGATGTCTGGATCGCTGGAAAACGCTTGCAAAATGGTATTGCGCGCAATGCCAGCGGCCACATCGCCGCCGCCATGCCCGCCTGCACCATCGGCTACCAGGCATGCAATGTGCTGCCCGTCGCTCCAATGGCCATGCACATCTTCGTTGTAGGTGCGACCACCTTGCTGGGACAGCGTTACAATTTCTATTTCCACTGTGTGCTTTCTGGCTAGTTGTCGGACTTAAAGCGTGCCATTTGTTCGTCGTAAGCTTTGGAGAAAGCCTTGCCAAACAGGGTGTGAAAATCATCTTCAGCCTCGGTAGCAATACCCTTGTAGAGCTTGCAAAACTGGTCCCACAGTTTGGCCTTGCGGCTGGCGCTGAAGAACTCGTCGAGCTTGGATTTTTCAGTCAAGCGCTTCTCCAGCGTCTCTGGCGTGAACAGCTCCAGCACATGCGCCAGGGCAGCACGCATACCCACCATCACGCCAAACTGGTGGGCGCGCAGGTCGGCATAGGCGTTGGTCATGGCCTCTTCGGCCCCCATAAACCCTCTCACCTTGGGCCCCAGCATGTGCGCCAGTGCTACCTCTGCGTTGGGGGAGAACTTCAGCGGGTTGTTGGCCACCATGGCAATCATCGTCACCTCGGCCTGTAGCACCTTTTTAAACTCCTGGCGCGACAAGAGCAACTGCAAAGTCCCGTTAGTGGCCGTGTGCAGCATGGCACCGATGCGCTCCATCAGCTCGGGCGTCAGCTCGGTTGGCATTTGGTGCTTGCTTTTTACGCCACGCAAAAATGCTGCCAGCAGTTCACTGTCGCTCGCGCCGCCTGCAGCGCCGGGTGCCCTGGGCGCTGCTTTGGGCGTCGGCGCAGGGGGGGCATACGGCGCTGCCTGCGCAGTGGGAGGGCGCTGTACAGGTGGTGGACTTTGCACGGGCGGTGCTTTGGGTTTGGCATCTACCGCTGCGGGCAGCGTATAGGCCTGCTGCAGTGCAGGCACATGGTCGGCGCGGCTGGCCGCCGTAGCCTTGGGTGCGTCACCCATCAGTGCCTGCAAAGGGTCGGCAGAGGAAGCCGTGTTGGGCTGGAACATGGGGCTGGCCAACGGTGACTGGGCAAATGGATCGTTGCCTGCGGTGGAGGGCCCCAATCCAAACAAGTCATCCAGGCTGGACGAGCCACCACTGGGCAGCGCGTCGAACGGGCTGCCAGCAGAGGCCTGTGCACTGGGCGCTGATCCACCGCCAGAGCCGAAGCCCAACAAGTCATCAAACGGGTCGGCTTTACCTGCCTTTGCGCTTGTTCTGTCAAACCCCATGGGGTCTGGGAACATCTGCGGCGCAGCGGGGCTAGGTGCGGCTTGGGTAGCAGCAGGAACGGGTGCCGGTGCAGGGGCCAAGCCAGCAAGCAAATCTGCGAACGGATCGTCCGCGCCGCCAAAGACACTGCGCTCGGGTTTCTTGTGCGCCATCGTTTCGTCATCGGATAACACGGGGCTGTTTTTTGCGCCACCTGCGTCCTTCACCAGGAGCTGAAAGCTGCCTATTTGCAGCTTGTCGCCGTTCTTGATCGGTGCCTCATTGTTTGCACCCACCATACTGCCGTTGCAGCTCAAGGGGTTACTGCCTTTGTCAATAATAAAAAAGCTGCCTTTGCGAAAAACCACTTGCGCATGCACCCGCGACACCGTACGCTCGGTATCGTCCAGCACAAGTAAATTCGTAGGTGCACGGCCAATGCTCCCGCCGTCGGATGAAAATTGCGCCGAGAGAGGTTTTTGAGTCGGCACACCCAATATGCTGACCACTTCGATTTTTATCAAGCTAAAACTCCAATGTACATACAAGATTTAATTAAGATAGAAGTGTCATTTTTACTCCAAGTTAGTTTATTTGGCAATCGAAATTAATCAATAAAGGCTCGTTGTTGCATTACGCAATCATCTCGGTAAACTGCCCTGGCACCATCGGTTGAATCACCCCGCCCCACATGCAATTGCAAGTGCAGGTTTGATTGACCGCAGGAAAATTGCCCACCTGAAAAGTGGGCGAGCCGGGTGACCAGGGTGTCATCGTCATGGGAATGCAGGGCTGGGGTGTTAGCACGCCCAAGGCAAGCACCGTCGCAGCCGCTACTTGCGGGTTGCTAGGCGAGATGCACATGGCAAACGGCATGATGTTCGCCATAGGCTGGTGGTCCATGATGTTGGCCGCAGGCATGTTGCTGCTCATCAAACGGTTCAGCGGCAGCACCATCAAGTTAGACGGTGCCACGCCCATAGAGCACATCAACGTCGCACCACTGACAACATGAGGGGTAGGCATAGGCTGTTCTCCTTAAGGTATCAAGTCTTCCAGCGCCTTCATGGCCTCAGCCTGCGCACGGGCTACCTCGTCTTTGATCGTGTTCACGGTGTTTTCCACAGTTTGCTGGCCTTGCTTCATCAGGTCTTCGGCTTGCTGCTTGGCCACCTTGGCTGCGTCCTCTACCCGTTTTTGGATATCGGCTACACGTTGGTTGGCCGCGTCCAGCACTTTCTGGCCTGCGGCTTCTGCATCTTTGGCCAGCTGCTCTGCGCGTTGCTTGACTTCATTGGCTACGCGTTCGGCCTCGTCTATCGCCTGGTCGGCTGCATCTTTGGCTGCTTTTTCTGCATCGTCCACGGCCTTTTCCGCGTCGTCCACGGCCTTTTCCGCGTCGTCCAAACCTTTCTTGGCGGCGTCCAGCCCCTTGGTGGCGGCATCTTTGCCTTGTTGCACCAAGGCTCTGGCCATGGCGGCCAAGCGCTCCATTTCGGCGCGGGCGGCTGCCATCATCGCGGCCAGGCCGGGAATGGGTACGCATACATCTACGTCTGCCATGGCCATCGCGGCGCGGGCTGCGGCTATGGCAGCTTGCGCAGCAGCCTTGGCAGCCAGCAGCGCTTTGCGGGCCTCGTCAGATGCTTTGGATATGGCGCGGTGCGCATCGCCTGCGGCTGCGGTAGCTTGGTTTGCCGCAGTGTCTGCTTCATTCATGACATCTTGCGCTACGCCGTCTACTGCGTTGCCTGCTTGATTCACCGCGTCGGTGCTGGCGGCCAGGGCATCGGCCCGCGCGCGCTCTATGGTGTTTTGTGCGTCGGTAGCCAGCTTGTTCACGTCGCCTGCTACGCGGTTTACATCATTGGCCACACCCGCCTTGCCCATGATGTCCTGCACCGTGGGGTCTGCCACAGCGCTGTTGGCTTTGGCCATCGCTTTATTCACGCCGTTGCTCACGTTTTGGGTGAGTTTTTGCGCTTGCGCGCCCGCAGTGCTTAGCTGGTCGCAGGCGGCCTTTTGCGCATTGGCTATCTCTTTCTTGGCATCATGCATCGTCGCTTGCGCTGCAGTTACTTTGTCTGCGCAGCGCTGTATGGCGTCTTGGCTCAGGTTCTCGGCCTGGCCCAGTACGTCGCTGGTAGCGTCGTCCAGCTCTTCTATCAACGCATCGATCTCAGCCAACGCAGAGTCGCCAAACTCTACGATTTCATGCAGGCTGACGCACAGCTCACTGGCAGGGTTAGGTAGCACCGGCACAGGGGGTATCACGCCTGGCTGTGGTGGTATCACAGGTTGAGGTACCGGTACCGGTTCTGGCTTCGGCTGCACTGGCTGCGGCAGTACTGGCTGTGGTTTGGGTTGCGGCCCAGGTGGCTTCACGTGAGGTGCGGGTGGCTTGGGGTTGGACGGCTTGTCGTTGGCTTGCGCGCATTTAGATCCACCCGCCTCTTTGGCTTCAATCACGTTGGGGGAGCTACCTTGCACTGGCGGGGCCGAGCAATTGATTTTGACCATTGGGCCTTCAATCTCTACCCCACTGGCCGATATGCGGATCAGACTGCCGCCGCACGACAACTCTAATTTTTGGCCAGCTTCAATCAGCACCGTTCCGCCAGTCAGCGCAACAGCGCTAGACGCCGCTAACTTTAACGACTTTGAAATCCCAAAGTTCACGTCGCCCATATACAGCCAATGGGCATCGTCATTGACTTTGACATACTGCTTGTCCTTCACCACCAGGTGCTGCTTATGCCCCACGGTGACAAACTGCGTGCCGCCCACGGCGCTGCTGCTAGCGCCTTTGATATGTTCATAGTAGTTTTGCTCCACACACACATCCATGCGGTGCTGCGCCCGCATGTGCAGTTGCTCGGCGCCTGCTTTGTCATCAAAGCGCAGCTCGTTAAACTGTTTGGCGGTACCGCCCGGTGTAGAGTGGGTGCGAAAGCCGCTCTCGGTAGGCGACTGGTAGGGTATGGGCTGGTCATCGTTGTACAAACGCCCCACCACCAATGGCCGGTCAGGGTCGCCATTCAAAAAGTCGACAATCACTTCTTGCCCAATGCGCGGCGCAAAGTAGCCGCCCCAGCCTTTGCCTGCCATGGGCTGCGACACCCGCAACCAGCAGGTAGACTTTTCGTTGTTTTCGCCATAGCGGTCCCAATGGAACTGCACCTTGACCCGGCCAAACTCGTCCACATCAATCTCTTTGCCCGCTGCACCCACCACCACGGCAGACTGCGGGCCTGACATCATCGTACGCGGCGTTACCCGGTCTGGCCGGAACAGGCGGCCAAGCGGCAAGGCGGTAATCAAAAACGAGCTACTGCCGCGCACGCCCGTGCGAAAGCTAGGGGTGGACTCGATCATGCCCTCATAGGCATTGCGTGTGTCTGCATTGGCCGCATCGCTTTCTAGTGCCTCGCGCAGCATGCTCAGAATAGATGGGCCCCCAGCAGTAGGCGCTACACCCTCATAGCCCGCATGGCTCATCACAAAAGTGCAGCCCGCTATCAGGTAGTCGCCATCGCTTGCGCCCTCCGGGCTGCCTTCATACTTAAACCGGTGCCCCACTGCCACATCGGGCCAGGCGGTCAGCGCCCAGTTGCGCTGGGTTTTGGCCAACATCTCGTCGCTGCGCAGCACAGAGCGGGCTTGCCCCTCTTCCAGCGTGAAGTAGCCCCCGGGTGATTCAAACAACTCAAAGTTGGCCAGGTCATTGTCGTCAGGCCAGCCAGCAGCCACGTTCAGCTTTTTGCTGGTGGCTTTGTGGTCGTAGTCAGTGCTGGCATACATGCCGGTCTCTAAACGGTTGGCACTTACCCAGCGGGTTATTTCGTTGTGGCGGCCATGCTCTGGGCCATCTTGCGTAAACCGCAGGGTGCCGTTGGCGGGCAGGTCGGTGTGGGCCACGTCGCTGCTGTCGGCCATGTACATGGTGCCCGTTTTGTCATGCGAGTCAAACCAGTAGTACACGCCTTCGTCTTCCAGCAGGCGGTTGACAAAGTTGTAGTCGCTCTCGGCATGCTGCACGCAGTAGCGGCGCGGCTGGTGGCTGCCTATTACGTTGTCTATCTTGGTTTTTTTAAAACCTTTGATGGGGCTGTCTTCCATCACCGCATCTATCACCTCAAGGATAGACTTGTCTTGAAAGATCCGAGAATTAGTGCGCCGCGACAGCAGCCACACCCAAGAGCGCAGGCTAATGTGGTACTGAAAATACCGGCCCAGCTGCCCGCCCCGCACCATGCGCACCGCATGCCCCTGAAAGTGGCGCTCGTGGCTGCCGTTCTGGGCATCTTTAAAGTAAGCCCCCACATTAAACGGTTTGCCCAGAATATCTTTAGGGTCAATCAGCCGGTTGCGGGACAGCACCGTCAGCTCGTAAAACGACGGACGCGACAAAGACTCGTGCCCCACAATGCTCCAAAACATCAAGTCATCGTTTACCGGCGAATCACTTTTAATATCAAAAGCCGTGTCAGCCATGACACGCCCCGACATCAAAAAACATCACAGTACAACCCGTTTCGCGCATGAAGTGCTCCAAATCCTACTGCTTTGAAGACGAATGGCTGGTGCGATATTCAAATAGCGGTCTAAGGGGAGGTGGTGGCTGGGTGGCTGACGGTCGGCTTGTCTTCAGGGGATTGGCTGGCGTAGCGTAGGCAAAAATCCGTTGAGATGGATTACCGTAGGCAAAACACTCACTATATATTTAGGAGCTACTCCCGCGATATTCTATTGGGCTACAGGCCGATTAATATCTTAAAAATAGTCCTGAACGCGCCTCCACAGGCAGTTGCGAGTCTGTTTTTAGCCGTTCAAATGGCTGTGTAGCCTAAAAAGACGTGTTTTTGAGCCAAAGTTAAGGTGCTAATCAGGCTGCAGACCAATAGAATATTGCGGGAGCAGCTATCAGGGTGATAGCGGTCTGGTATGCGCAGTAGGCGGCTTAAGGCACCCCAAACCACAGCCACGCCGCCACAGCCGAGAAGATGCCGCCAATCAACAGCCAAGTTTTAGCCTGCGGCACCATGCGCCCTGCGCGTAGCCAGCGCGCGGTGCCCAGTAGCAAAAACGCCGGGCCCAGCACCGCAAAGATCAGCTTGGTATCAATCGCTGGCATACACACCCCCGCTACGCCACCATCTGCGCCAGCAGCCGCTGCTGGCGCCAGGCAGGCGCAGCGCAGTTAAACAGCGGCGTACCCGGCTTTAGCAGGCACAGGTAGATGGCCGCAGCCATGCGCTGGCGCTGAAAACCATTTTTCAGCACGTCCAGGCAATGCGCAGTAGACGGCGGCTCGCCCATAAAGTAGCGCGTACCGGCCGTAAAGCGCTGGCCATTAGCTTGCCACCAGTTGCTTACCTTCTCCACATCAGGCCAAGGCAAACCATCGTCCTCGTCCATAGCCACATTGTCATCATTCGGGTCGTCATTAGGCCCAAACTCCACCCCCTCAGGCGGCTTGCGCTCCAGGTCAAGGTAGGCCAAGTCCAGCCCGGTGATATAGCTAAACGACTCGCCTGCCAAGCGGCTGAGTTTTAAGTCTTGCATTTGCTGGATAAGCCATGGGACGTAGTGTGGGTCGCCGGCTGTGCCGATGCCTTGGATCAGCAAGCGGATGCATGCGGGGTCTTTGGCCAGAGCCTTGAGGGTAGCGTGGGCATCCGCAGGCGATTGCAGTTTTACCAACAGCCCCAGCGCGCGACTACGCCAGCGCCCAGGTGCCATTGCAATACGGTGCAGCGCTGAAACCGACGCACCACGATGACCGAGCAAAACACCTGCACGCGCAGCTTGGTAGGCACAACCAGGGTCTTCGTCTGCCAGTGCGTCGGTACATGCTGGTAAATGATCGACTAGGCCAAGATCCGCCACAACGCGCAGGGCACGCGCGCGCAACGCGGTATTGTCATCCCTGACTGCAGCATCGACAACCACAGTGCCGGGATCGACCTGGTGCATATCACAGGCAGCGATGCCCACCTGCCGCAGTAGCGGGCTCGGAGATTCGAGAAATGCCTTGGTAATGCCACGCAGGTTGACTGTAGATACCCAACCGAAGGCCGAAATGACGCCGGACAAGCTCTCAGGCGCGGCTTCGGCAATGACCAGCAGCTTGTCAAGGCCAAGCACGTCGCGACCTTCGATAGCTCGCACTGCTGCTGCGAAGGCTTCTCCCCTCCCTGGGTTTACAAGCGCTGTCGCAGCCAGCTTTGATCCATATTCCCCAGCGACTGCAAGACCGTCAAGGTGCGCCGCTAGCCGATCGTCAAGCCTGCCTAGCTGGTGCAGCTTGACGTGCGGCCCAGAGACTAGGAAGGTGCGAGTGTTCCTCAACACGGCCGCGTCGTCGGCATGCTGTTGAACCACCGATCGGATGGGGACTTGAATTGCTGTCGTCATACCTTGAATTCTAGGTGCGGGCAAGTGTTATAAGCGGAGTGATAAACATCGATTTAGATATCTGGTTCGTTGGGGACGATTTAGGGTGGGCACCCCTCACATGCAGTATCAACACTGAAAAAATCAACCGGTGCCTGTGCAATTCCAAATGGATGGGATCGTTCGTTTGCTACTATGGTGGCGCAAGCACTCTACAGTCAGCGTCTGCTTTTTCGAGCGATCAGCATCTCGTTGATTTCATCCGGGGACAGTTTGGGAGAGTAAGTTCGCTTCATTGGGCTGAACCAAACCTCTTCCAGAGTCTCCGACGTTAGAAACGGCGACAAATCATTGTCCATGATTTCTGCGTTGATGCTTGCGAATTCAATGGATTTCATGATGGGAATGAATGTGCAAGATTCAATTTTTTTTAACTTGAGCCATAGTGTTTTCAAAGAGTTAAACTTTCGCAAGACTGAAAGATCAGTTAATTCGCTGGAATTTTCTATCGAAAACGTCTGCAATCTTCTCAGACTCGCGGCGTGTGATACATCTGCCAGTTTCCCGCACCTGATCAGTGACAACTCCTCGAGCTTCGCTGATTTTTCAATGCCTGCGAGAGATTCAATATCGGAGCGGACAATGTCAAGTTTTATCAAATTTTTGACGGCGCCGAGAAATCCGAGATCTGCCGACAGGCCAGATACACTGACATACCTCAATTTACTTGCCTTGTCGTACCCGGTAATTGTCTCTGAGAAGAAAAAGCCAAGATACTCTAGCTCAGGAAATGCCCCCAGATCAATGATTAAGTTTGGTTGAATGATGCTCAGATATTTCATGCCTACATGAGCCTTGAGTGCCGATAAGTCCGCTCCTTTGGATATGGGAATATGCCAGATCACGCCCTCAAGACCTTCGAGCCGTTGAAGGACATCTATTTTTACGTCGTTTGCTGCCTTCTTGTCATCCATTACACCAAACAGAACTCGTTTGCAGCCATTCTTCTTTGCGTAGAGAATGCCGCTTTCAATGAATGCACAATCGATCGCAAGCCACTGCTCTTCTTTACCTCGTGCGTTCGGAAAATTTAGTATTCGATGATGTTTGGCAACTTCTTTCATACAAGCGTTCCTTTCATGTGCAACTGCATGGTTTACCAGCTCTGGCAGCCTTATCCTCTTCAAATTTTCTGATGAGCTCCTTAGCTTTTTTAGTTGCTGCAGCTCGTTTAGACGCGTTGGCGGGATTGTCCCATGCGCTTTTCCCGCTCATTATGCTATTTGCGAATGCTTTTGGGATGTTTGATGGTGAGAATCCGGATAGAGCCATGGCTCTATATTCAACCATTTTCCCGAGTTCGTTGTCGCCTCCTGTATCAACGTGGGCTTTGCCCAGCAAGCAATCTTTTTTACCTTTTCTTCTTGTCTTCATTGAGGATTTCATCCTTTCCTCGCTGCCCTTGCCAATATATTGTTTTCCAATCTTCCACTGAAAAAAGTAGGCACCCCCAGACCCGGACAGCCCCAAAGGATCGATCCAGCCCGTTGGGGTCGGCGAATGTTGATAAAGGTTGAATCCGCCTATCAATCCAATTGGATCCAACGAAATGAATTGCCCCACCTCGGGCTCATAGTACCTGAAGTGGTTGTAGTGGAGCCCAGTCTCTGCATCGAAATATTGACCCTGAAACCTCAGCCTCTGCTGAATATCGGCGACTTCCTCTGTCACCACATTTCCCCAGGTTCGATATGTTACCTGCCAGGTGATCTCTCCCGCATCATTACTCGCCTCCAGCGGAGTACCCAGATGGTCAGTGTGCAGATGGTGCAACGAGCCATTGTGAAACTGTGCTAGGGGCACAAAAGAGTCGGGGTGGTAGAGGTGGATGGTTTCGTTGCCGCCGCGCCGCTCCAGCGCCATTCGGTCGCCGTCCCAGGCGAAGTGGGTAGTGCCGAAAGAGTCGGTCTTTGCAATGCGACGGCCCAGGGCGTCGTAGGCGTAGTTGAAGGTCTGGTTGGTAGCGATGTCATCTGGGCCACGTGCCACTTCGGCGCGAACGAGTTGGTTAGCAGCGTCCCATGTGAAGTGAGTACGGGTTTGGCCCGCACTGCCTCGTTTACCTTGCAGGCGCTCGATCAAGTTTCCGTGTTCGTCGTAAGCGTAGCGCGCGTCTTGCCAAACCAGCAAGCGGTTGCCGGATACTAAGTTCCCAGCACTGCCTGGACTGGAGGTAGCCTCGGCAGGTATCAGGTTGCTTGCGGCATCCCAATGGAATTGCTCGTTGGCTGCCATCGGGTGGCCCGTGTTGTTTCCGACCCCGTCGGCGCGCACGCCGATTGAGCCCCAGTCTTTCATCAACCCGATCTGTGACCGCTTGATCCGCCCCGCAGCGTCGTAGCTGTAACGAGTCAATCCACGTTGGCGGTCTCGCCACTGGACGAGTTGGCCGCTGAGATCGTATTGGTAATGCCGCTCAATCACTCCCTTGAGTTGGCCCTGTAAGTCCTTCAATCCACGCGCGCTGGCTGGCGTCGGGAAGGCGGGACTGACCAGTCCCGTGAGCTGCATTGCAGCGGGGCCTGCAGTTGCGGTAGGCCTGACCTGTTGGGCACTGAGACGACCAGCTGGGTCATAGGCGAACTCGCTTTGCAATTGGCCCTGACTACGGCGCACCTCGCGGTAAATCGCGTCGCGCTCGAAGTCGCTGATGACCTGTCCATCCAGATTCATCTGATGCAGATGACCTGAGCCGTAGAACAAATGGTTGAGTTTGCGCCCATTGGGCAAGATGGTTTGAATCCGGCTGCCGAGCGCGTCGTACTGGTGCTTGAACTCGAACAGCTTGTCACCGATATGCCCACGCAACGCTTGCGACTCGGTCAACAGTTGGCCCACGGGGTCGTAGCCAAACGTCACTTCTGACAACGCGTTGCTAGCTTGGGTCAACCGCCCAAGTGCGTCGTAGGCGAACTGGCTGCTCGCGGACTGACTAGGCGCCTCGCCGACATGTTGCTTGGCGGTCATCCGGCCCAACGCGTTGCGCTCAAAGCGGGTGACCTTACCGGGACCGAAATCAGAGCCGCCGCGCTCGATTACATGAGTCAACTCGCCAGCGACATTGTAGGTACCGCGTTGGTGGCGGCCGTCGAAGCCCACCTCGTCGGTCAGCCTGTCCAGCTGGTCGTAGCCAAACCGGGTTACCTCGCCATTTTCATTCGTCAGCGTGACTAGGCGGCCACCCCCGTCGTATTGATAGCATAGCGTGTGGCCCAGCGCATCTACTCTGAGCAGCGGCGCACCAGCACCGTTGTATTGCCAAGTGGTGGTCTGCTCAAGAGGGTCGACATAGCGGATGAGATTGCCCTGGCCGTCCCAGGTGTAGCGGTGCAGTGCGCCGTCCGGCTCGGTGAATTGCTGCAGTTGGCCTGCGGCGTCAAACACGTAGGCGGTTGTTTGGCCCAGCGCATCTGTGCTGCTGCGCAAGTGGCCTAGGGCGTCGTAGGACTGGCGACTGGTGTGGCCCGAGCAATCGGTGTACGCAACGAGGTTATCGGTCTCGTCCCATTGCAAGGTCTTGCGCTTGTCCAACGCATCGATGATTGCAGTGACTTGGCCCAGGGCATTCACCTCGTACCGCGTGGTGTGGCTCAGTGGATCGGTACTGGCAATGAGGTTGCCATGTTCGTCGTATTGCCGCAGCCACGCACCACCCATGGCGTCAGTCAGCTTGATGGGCAAGTCCAAGGAGTTGTATTCCACCTTGGTGGAGTTACCCGCTTCGTCTATCATCAGTGTGAGGTTGCCGCGATAGTCGAAGCTGATTGTGCTGGTACGACCCAAAGCGTCAGTGCTGCCTTCGGGACGGCCCTCAGCATCAAAGGCGGTACGGGTAACATTGCCTTCCACGTCGTGCACTGCGGTGATATCTTGTCTTGCGTTGTGTACATAGGTGGTTTCACGGCCCAATCGATCACGTATGCGGGTGGTGCGGCCGTTGTAGTCGAAGCTATCCCCCGTGCCGTCGTCCAGCGCTAAGGATTCAGTGACGCGGCCAGTTGGCACCAGTTGGTCATAACGGTTGCTAAAACGTTGGCCGGTGGCGATGGTGTAGCCTACCAGCAGATGTTGCTCCCAAGAAAACGTTCGGGAGTGGCCGTTGGCATCGGTGTGGCTCAACAGGTCGGGCTGGCTAGGGGTTGTGGGCGTGGCATTACCGTAGCGGTAGGTGGCCAAGACGACGCGTGTGTCGCCAGCCTGTACCGCCACCTCGCTGAGTTGGTTGTGATCTGTCCACTGCAAGTGCAGCTTTCGCCCGGCACTGTCTATCAAGGCAAGCGGCTTGGGCGGCACCGCCTGCGGATCGAAGCCATCACCAAAATCAGCCTCGTTGAATTGCAGCAGTACGCGCCTGAGGTTGCGGTCTTGCACCACCTCTAGCGGTAGTTGCCACTGCTTGGCATGCCGTTGGCGAAAGTGGTGTGTAAGGCCCTGGTTGTGGCGCAGTGCCCAGTGGTTGGCACCGGGCCGAGTGAGTGTGAATTGTTCGTAGGCTTGGAAGTGCTCTTGCCCCACGGCGATTGCGGGCAAGAGTACCTCGCGGCCTTGCTCGTCCCAATAGCGCAGCGCATCACTTTGTATCCATAGCTCGGTGGCCAGCGGGTGAGACCAGCCTTGGCCAAACCAGCCGTTGCTGCGCACGTCCCCACTGCGGTATTGGCGGCGCCATTCCAGTTCGATCGAGCCGGGTAGTTCAAAGTCCAACTGGTCAAGGGACTTCTCACCGGTGGCGATGATGACCGGGTGGCGTGACTTGCGCATGTGAGTACTCATCACTTACTTCTTAGCCGGACAACCGCAGTCGTTAGGAGGAATATCTGGCGGTGCTATCGCATCTGTGTAAGGCCAGGGCGGCGTGTTTCCGGGCATAGAACCATGGTTGTGCGTGGTTAGGTCCAGCATCCTCACCACGTTCTCGCCTTCAATCTTTACGTCCATTGACCACATCGTAAAGAACACCTTGCCCATGTTTTTGTGCGTGATAACTCCCTTCATCGGTGCGACACCCGCCTCATCACCCATGCTTTTCTTGAAGCTACTTTTGTTTTTGAGCATTACTTCCTGGCCCGAAATCTTCACCGTGGTTGAGCCGTCGCTGGTGTCCGATGCCATGCCTGTGTTGGGATAGGGAATGGGTACGCCAGGCGGCGTGGCGGGGGTTTGAGGCGGCGTCATGCACACATCAGGGAACGCGCAAATCGACTTGCCCGCCGCTTGCTTGCACGATACTTCCATCATGTTGGCATAGACCTCATTACTCATGCCGCACCTCGGTATTGCAGTGACAGCGCTGCGCGTTGTCCGGCATCATTTGCCATGTGGGTCAAGATGTTGGGGCCCTTTGTGTAGGCTTTTCGACAAGCGGCTTCAGCCATAGCAATGACAGCGGCACCTGCCACAGCGCCTTGCTCGCCAGTGCATTCGGCCGGATGCCAAAGGTCAAACTCTTCCTTGCGTTGACGCATTGTGCGAGATACCGCCAGCGATGCCTCTTTGAAGTAATAGTGTTCTCCCGACAAGTCGGTAATGCGAAAATCCATATGGTGCATTTCGCAGCCTGCATCGGTGAGCGCTGTCTTAATAGCCCGCGAGAGGCCTTCTGCACGCAGCGGTTCGCCGCTTTCGAGGTGCGCCGCCTCGCGGGCAAACCCAATCCCGGTGCAAAGCAATTCACCACCGGCTCCACTATCCGCGCCCATTAACAGAGCGCCCGCGCCCTCTCCAGGCATGAAGCCGTTGGAGTTGCTTTCGGTAAGGATTCGACCTTGGCGTTCGTAGTAGCTAAGTGTTGGCCCGTTGAGTAGGCTGTCCGTGGCTGCGATGAGAACGCGACTGCATTTGCAACTGGAAAGAAATCTTCGTGCTTGAGCCAGCGCAACTGCAACACTTACGCGTCCGTGTGCGACGATCGCTGATTGTGGTGAAAACTGCGCTCCCAGTTCGCTTTGTATGCTTAGGAACAACTGGTCATCCAGTCCATCCAGCCGCTCTGGTCTTTCGGGCTCTGCCACGCACAGCAGTAGCGGAATCCCGCCCCAATCTTCCTTGGGCATATCTTCCAGCGCTTCGTCAATCGCCATCGCAGCCATCTTGGCCAGCTTGGTCAGGCCGCGCCATGGTTGATCTAGTGTGACCTGGTGCGCCATGATCCATTCACCATTCGAATCAATCACGCGCGTTTCGCTTGGATTGGTCAGCTTTGCGCGCAGCGCAGCGCAAGTAGCTGGCGCGCTCAAGCCCACCGACGTGACCAAGCCGGTTTTGAGAATGGCGATAGGCATGGCATTCATGCTGGCGCGACTTCCTCAACAGGAGTGCTGTCCATAACGACGGGATTGGAGGAAGAAAACTTTTCACGCTGCTGCCACCATTCACGGCCCTTTTTGCCCACCACCACTTGGGCGATTTCAAACATGTTCTTTTTGAGGGGTCTGGCCACGCGCCATGTAAGGGAAAAGCGCTTATGGTCAGGTTCTATGAGCAAAGTGTCTAGCGTGGTTGTGTAGTCTTCAGGGTCACCTTTTTTTAGGGAAATGTGGACTGAAAAATTCAAGTTTGGAATGGTGAAGCGAGCGAGGCTTTCAGGCGTTAGATTGACGAGCGACACGGGGGTAGGTTGCTCATCAAAGAACCCCAGTGGCACTTGCTGGTCCAATGGAGCGGCTTGAAAGTACTGCTCGTCAAAATCTGGCGGCAAAAAGGGGAAGTGCTTGTCTAGCCATTCATCGTCATAGGTTCCTGCAAAGCGGCTACGGGAGTTCCAGCCACGGCCTAGGGGGCCGAAGGCCATGGGGCGGTAGTTGCCGCTGGGGTCGCGCACAGTCTGATTGACCTCTTCGGTGCTGGGCAGGGGTTTGCCTTCCACCCAATCGACCTTGATGTGTTTGTGGAAGCCTCTGCCTACAGGGTTGGGCATAAAGGCAGCGTGCTCGGACGGGTCTTTGTGGTGCAGGTCCGTGCCGCCAAAGGCTACGTCATACGAGATGGGTTGTTTGACGAAGGCACCGGGGTGCGAAGCGGTGGCACCTACCAGGCCGCACTCCCAGTGGCGTGGGCCTATTACCGCCAGAGACTTGCTCCAATTGCCTACGCGCAGCCCTGCCTCTACCCGCGTGGTGGGCCTGCGGTTAGGGGCGTAGGCACTGCCTAGCAGCAAGATATCGCAGCGTGGTTTTCGGGGGGCAAAGTCAACTTCATACACCGGGGCTGAAAAGCCGGGTGCGCCCGTGAAGGTGTCGGCCATCACCAAGGGCAATTGTTCGTCATGCAAGGCAAAGTGCCCCGGTGGCTCGCCGGGCAAGGGGAAGCGAAAGGTGCCTTTGATGACCACCACCAGCAGCTCGCGGCCACTGGGCTCCAGGCCCATGTTGTAGCCTGCAACCATGCGGGTGGCGTTAATAAGTTCCATGATTCTGTGTACTCTGATTAGTTCAATTGCACCGAACCGCCTTTAACGCGGTTCACGCCTGTGGAGCGGCTGGACACATAGCTGCCTTGGATGAGCACTTTGCCTGCCTTGGTGAGCGTGATGCTGGCCTTGCCGCATTGCAGCACCATTTGCTCTTTGGCGCTGACTACCATGCGTACGCCGTCAGCGTCTACCTGCACGTTGCCGGAGGCTTCTAAGGGTTGGTTGTCTGTTTGGCGCAGCACGCCCATCACGATGGGTAGCGAAGGGTCACCGCCTTCAAACTGCAACACTACCGATTGGCCAATGTGCGCGCCGTGCAGGTCTAGCACGGCGCGGGCACGCAGCGCGGCGGTGCCTGGCTGGCCGGGGTAGATGACCAAGGGGGATTTACCGTCATCAGCAATAGCCAGCAGCTCGCCGACCATTACTGTCGGGAGTGTGGTGGTGGCTTGCCGCTTGGTGGGCCTGGCCTTCAGCAGGCGCGCCATGTCGGTGGGGGCAGACGCAATGGCCTGCGCAGGCAGGGCCTCGTCCAGCGTGAGTTTGTCGTCTATCAGGTCTCTTGCGCTCATGGGTGGTTTCTTTCTGTATAAAGACTCGCATCAATTCTGCAAAATTTTTGATCCCTTCATCACGATGTCGCTACTGGCTTTGACATTGATCTTGCCCGAACCATCGACTGTGATGTCTTTGCCTTTGATGACGATGGTGCCGTCTTTCTTCATGGTGATGCTGGCACTGCCGGTTTTGAGTGAGATGGAATCGCCTGCTTCAAGTACAAAGTTTTTACCCACCTTGATGGCATCGTCTTTTCCCACTTTCGATGCTCTGCCGCCCCCCACATCGCGCGACTCGTCTGCACTGACTTTGGTAGACAAATTGGAGCCGACTTCGATAGATCTATTTGCCCCCACTGTTGCAGACTGGTTTGCGCCCACATCCGTAGACTGGTTAGCACCTACACTGACTGACTGGTTGGCACCGATGGCGACGGTTTGCATGGCACCTATAGCAATCTCTTGCGCTGCACCAATAGCGATGGTTTCGTTAACGCCTACTGTGTGCGTGCGCTGTAGCGCCACTGTAGCGGTCTCGCTAGCACCTACTGATATCGTGCGATTGGCCCCGATGCTGATAGTCTCGTTAGCGCCTACAGTTTCTGTGCGGTCAATGCCAATAGCAATGGTTTCGTTGCTCCCCACCTGCTCAGTGCGGTTCACGCCGATGGTGATTTTCTCGTTGTTGTCTACCGTCTCGGTCCGGTCATGCTTGATATGGCTGGTCTCGTCGTGGTCGATGGTTTTGGTACGGTCATGGCCTACGGTATGGGTCTCGTCATTTTCTACGCTGATGTCCTGGTTCTTCTCCGCATGCAGGTACACCTGCTCAGAGCCTTTTTTGTCGTCAAACCTGAACTCGTTGCAGTTGGCGGCGCTGCCTTTTGGCGTGGACCGGGTTCTAAAGCCGCTTTGGGTGTGGCTGTCAAAAGGTTTGGGCTGGTCGTCGTTGTACACGCGGCCTACGATGATGGGGCGGTCAGGGTCACCGTTTAAAAAGTCGACGATCACTTCTTGGCCAATGCGGGGGATGAAGTAGCCGCCCCAGCCTTTGCCTGCCCAGGGCTGGCTCACGCGCACCCCGCAGGTGGATTTCTCGTTGCTTTTGTCGTACCTGTCCCAGTGGAAGTGCACTTTGACGCGGCCAAAGTCGTCGGCGTGGATTTCTTCGCCCTCTGGGCCTACCACGATGGCGCTTTGCGGGCCGGGCATCACCACTTGCGGTGTAAGCCTAGGCACGCGGTAGGGCAGGGCCAGGGGCAGCACGGTGAGCATGAAGGCGCGGGCTCCGGGCTGGCCGGTGCGCAGGGTGGGGCTGCTGTCTATGAGGGCGCTGTGGGCTACTTGGGTGTCGGCGTTGACGGCATCGGCTGCCAGCTCTTTGTGCAGTAGGTGGGTGATGGATCGGGGCTCTTCTTTGAGGGTAATGCCTTCGTAGCCGGGGTGGCTGACCACGAATGTGCAGGCGGCTATGAGGTAGTCGCCATCGCGGTTGCCGTCGGGGTCATCTGCTAGCGTAAAGCTGCGGCCAGCGGTCACGTCGGGCCAACTGGTCAGGGCCCAGTGGCGTTGGCGGCGGGTGACCAGTTCGTCCAGGCGTAGCTTGGCTATGCCTTCGGTGTCGTCGTCTTTAAAGTAGCCGCCCTCAAATTCAAAGGCTTCCAGGTCGGCCAGCTCGTGGGTGTCGGGGTCGGCCTTGTCGGCGCTGAGTTTCTTTTTGATGGCTTTAAAGTCGCTGTCGCGGGACGCGAACTTGCCAGTCTCTAGCTGGCGGGTGCTGATCCATTTGGTGATCTCGTTATGCCGCGCGTCACTGCTGCCGCTGGGTATGTACTTCAAAATATCGGTCACTGGCAGCATGTCGTGGGCTGCGTCGCTGGCATCGGCCAGATACATGGTGCCGGGGGCTTCGTGAGAGTCAAACCAGTAGTAAATGCCTTCGTCTTCCAGCAGACGGGACAAAAATGTGTAGTCGCTTTCTTGGTGCTGCACGCAGTAGCGCCTGTTTTGGTGCTTACCAATCACGCCATCAATTCTAAATTTTTTGACACGCTGGATGGGACTGTCATTTAGCACTGCATTAAATACATTGATAACTGTTTGGTCTTGGTGAATGCGCGAATTGCTGCGCTTGCTGAGCAGGCCAAACCACGACTGCAGGCTTATCTCGTAGCGGTAGTAGCGGCCTATTTGGCTTACGCGGGTAAAGCGGATGGCGTGGCCCTGGCAGTGGCGCTGGTGAGGGTTGCCATCCGGGTCCAGGAAGTCAATCACCACGTCAAAGGCATGGCCCAAAACATCTTTAGCTTCGATTTTTTGGTTTTTGGAGATCACAGTAAGCTCATAGAACGAGGGGCGCGACAGCGCCTCGTGCCCCACCACGCGCCAAAACATCAAGTCGTCGGCAGCAGGTGAATCGCTCTTGATCTGAAAATCTTCTTTGTTGGCCAATGAGCCACCTCTTCTAAAAACTCTTACCTAATAACGATGGCTTCAGTCAAATGCATAAGTAAAGTCACTGTCTTTTACATCTAATGCGACGCGTTTAATTTCACCACCCGCTGCAAGGCGTTGCAAGTATTCAACTGAAATTGTGGGTAACACGGTGTTAGTCAAAATGGCATCGATCACGCGGCCACCGGCTTCGGGGTCTTGGCAGCGGGACACTACCAGGCTGACTACGGCGTCGCTGTACTCAAAAGGTATGCCGTGGTTGGCCTCTACGCGTTTCTTAATGCGGCCTAGCTGCAAGCGCACTATCTTGCCCATCATCTCGGGCGACAGGGGGTAGTAGGGGATGGAGACGATGCGGCCCAAGAGCGCGGGTGGGAAGACCTTCATGAGCGGGGCTTTAAGGGCCTCGGCCAGGCTGTTCGGGTCTGGCAGCAGCTCGTGGTCGCGGCACATACTCATTACCAGCTCGCTACCGGCGTTGGTGGTCAGCAAGATGATGGTGTTTTTAAAGTCGATCATCCGGCCTTCGCCGTCTTCCATCCAGCCTTTGTCAAACACCTGGAAGAAAATCTCGTGCACATCCGGGTGGGCTTTTTCTACCTCGTCTAGCAGCACCACGCTGTAGGGGCGGCGGCGCACGGCCTCGGTCAGTATGCCGCCTTCGCCGTAGCCCACGTAGCCAGGGGGCGCGCCCTTGAGGGTAGACACAGTGTGCGCCTCCTGAAACTCGCTCATGTTGATGGTGATGATGTTTTGCTCACCACCATACAGGGCCTCGGCCAGTGCCAGTGCCGTCTCGGTTTTGCCCACACCCGATGTGCCGCACAGCATGAACACGCCAATGGGTTTTTGCGGGTTGTCTAGCCGCGCGCGGGAGGTTTGGATGCGCCTGGCAATCATCTCCAGGCCATGCTTCTGGCCAATGACGCGTTTGTTCAGTGTCTCGGCCAGCTCCAGCACGGCCTGCACTTCGTTCTTCACCATGCGGCCTACGGGGATGCCAGTCCAGTCTGCCACTACCGAGGCTACGGCTTGCTCGTCTACCGACGCCAAGATGAGGGGCGATTCGCCTTGCAGGGTGGCGATCTTGGCTTGCAGGATGTGCAGCTCGGCCAGCAGCGTGGCGCGGTCTGCGTCGGAGGTGCCAGCAGCAGCCACAGCCGTATTTTGGGTATCATTTGTGCCGCCAGAGCCCTGTTCAATCGCGGGAGCAGCTACGCTATTAGGAGCGTCTACCGGCTGGCTACCTTTGCGCAGCAGAGCGCGAAGTTCTAGCAGGCGGTCTACCAGCACCTTTTCCTCGTTCCAGCGGGCGGTCAGCTTAACCAGCTCGCCGTTGGCTGCGGCCAGCAGGGTTTGCACCGCGGTGGCGCGCTTGGTTACATCGATGCCAATGGACTCCTCACGGCCAATAATCTCGCTCTCAGTGGTCAGCGCCTCGATGCGGCGTTGGCAGTCTTCTACCTCGGGCGGGGTGGCGTGCTGCGACACGGCCACGCGCGCGCAAGCGGTGTCTAGCAAACTCACGGCTTTGTCGGGCAACTGGCGGGCCGGAATGTAGCGGTGTGACAGCTTGACCGCCGCTTCAATCGCTTCGTCCAGCAGTTGCACGCGGTGGTGCTTTTCTAGTACGCTGGCTACGCCGCGCAGCATGAGGATGGCTTTAAGTTCATCCGGCTCGGGCACCTGCACCACTTGAAAGCGGCGGGTCAAAGCAGGGTCTTTCTCGATGTACTTTTTGTACTCGGCCCACGTAGTAGCGCCAATGGTGCGCAGGTTGCCGCGCGCCAAGGCGGGCTTGAGCAGGTTGGCTGCATCGCCCGTACCTGCCGCGCCACCCGCGCCTACCAGGGTGTGAATTTCGTCAATGAACAAGATGATGGGCGTGGGCGAGCTTTGCACTTCGTCAATCACTTGGCGCAGGCGTTGCTCAAACTCGCCTTTCATGCTGGCACCGGCTTGCAGCAGGCCAATGTCCAGCGTGAGCAGCTTCACGTCTTTGAGCTGCGGAGGCACATCGCCCTTGGCCAAGCGCTGGGCAAATCCTTCTACCACGGCTGTTTTGCCTACGCCCGCCTCGCCTGTCAGCAGCGGGTTGTTTTGACGGCGGCGCATGAGGATGTCCACTATCTGGCGAATCTCTTCATCCCGCCCGGTGATGGGGTCCATCTCGCCTTTTTTGGCTTTCTCGGTCAGGTCTACGGCAAACCTCTTTAAAGCGTCGCCCTTGCCCATGGCGGCGGGAGCCATGGCGCCGCTGTCTTCGCCGGGGGTGCCGCTGCCCATGCCAGTGCCGTCTTGGGCGCGCATTTGGGCCTCGGGTGAGGCATCGCAAATTTTGGCAAAGTTCTCTGCCAGGTCTTCCGGTTTGATGCGTTCAAATTGTTTGGACATGCCCAAAAGCGGCGCGCGCAGGTTTTGCGTTTTCAGCATGCCCAACACGAGGTAGCCGGTGCGTACTTGGGCTTCACCAAACTGCAATGTGGCGTAAGTCCAGGCACGTTCGATGGCGTTTTCTATGTGGGGCGAGAAGTCGCTGATAGCTGTGGCACCGCGTGGCAGCCGGTCTAGTGCAACCGTCATGTCCTTGGCCAGTACCGAAGCATCTAGCCCATAGTGCTGCACAATTTTGTGCAAATCGGAGTCTTGCGTTTGCAGCAGCTGGGCAAACCAGTGCTCCAGCTCTACATAGGGGTTGCCCCGCATTTTGCAAAAGATGGTGGCACCTTCGATCGCTTTGTAGCCCAGGCTGTTGAGTTTGCCAAAGAGTGCGGTGCGGCTGATTTCGCTCATGGGTGCTCCTGCGTGTGTTATTCAACAAGACGAACCAGCAGAGCAAAAGTTAAAGTAGCCCGGCGATTACCCGAGATGTAGCAAATGTGACTTTTCAGTCTGGCCTATCAACCTTCACCCGGGATGAGCACATCCACCGCATGCGCACCCCGCTTTTGCTGGCCTGCCCACGATGTCCAGCCCAGATGCGACTGGCCGCCCAGGCGGGTTACGGGCACTTCGTCGTCGCGCAAAATCAGCAGGGCATCCCAGTAGTATTCATGGCCCAGCAGTTGCTGCATCCAGCGCTGTAGCACCGGGCGGGCCGAGCCGCCGGGCAAAAACAGGCGGTACTGCGCCAAGGTAAGCGGCCCCAGGTGCACCCGCACCCGGTGCTGCCTGTCCCACACCCGCGTGCCCATCACCGCACCCCGGCCCAGCGCGCGTGATGCCATGCCTTGGCCCATGCGGGTCACGTCGCCCGCTGCAATTTGTATCCAGTGGCCCACCCACTGCTCCAGCTTGACCGGAATACCAAAGTAGCCGCCGATCACCGCGTGCACGCTGTCTGCGCTGCGCACCTGGCGCACCAGCCAGCCGCTAAAGTGCAGGCGCGCATCGTCATGGATCGGGTCACGGTTTTGGCGGCCCGGGGTGCCTATGCCTACCAGGGCACCAGCATAGCGCCTGAAGCTGTCTTCGTTGGGCCGGTCTAGCGTCACTGCAGGCCGCACCTGCGCCCATGCGCGGTAAAAATGCAGCGCAAAGCGGTGGGTGAACATGTCCAGAAAGCCCAGCCAGGTTTTGTCGCCACTGTTGAGTGCACGCTCCTGGATAAAGTCGCTTAAATGCACCGGCAGCGGGCCGTTGGGCCCGATGTAGCCAATAAACTGCTGGCGCAAACGCGGCGGGCTGTGCGCGCTGGCGTCTTCAATGCGGCTGAAGGTGGCAGGCGCAAATGCCAGCGAGGGCTCTTGGCCAATGCGTATGGGCTCGGCGGTGGGCAGCATGGCGCGGCCCCAGCGCGGCTGCGGCTGGGCGCTGGCCTCCAGGCGGCGCATGACGGCAAAATAATCAAACTTCCAGGGGCTGTCCGTCCACTGCTGCAAGGTGGCGTGGATGCGCAGGGGGACGGATTCTAGAGTATGGGGCGTGTCCCGCATTGCGGCTCCCAGCGCATGTTCTCACCCTTGCCGTTAAAGGTCAGCACGGTTTCGACAAAATGGTTCACATTGACATGGCGGTTTAGAAATTGCGCCATGATCGCGCCAAACGCAAACGCGCTGTGGCCATGGAAAGCCATCTTTTCTACCTCCAGCGTGACCTCCAGGCCACGGCCAAATGCAATCGGCCCGGCCATAGGCAAGCGCCTGGCCACCGGCTTGGTGCGCACCTTCAGCAAACCAGAGACCTGGGTTTGGCGCGACTCGTCGGCATGCATGGCATACAGCATCAGCATCTCGCGCAGCGCGGCGGCGGCTTGGTCGCCATTGCCTTCAGAGAGGGACAAATAGTTCAGCGCCAGATGGTCGATGACTTTCCAGCCCAGACCTTGGTTGACCACGGGCGACACCGGGCGCGATGGGCCGCGCACCACGGTAACTTTGCTGACGGGGAAGGAGTCGATACAGTCCAGATCGTTACCGCGCCCCAGCGGCATCAGCAGCGGCAGGTCGCGGTTAGTACACAGAGCGGTGACGGCCAACTGGCGCAGAGACGACGAGTAGGGTGCCTCTTGCGGATCGACCAGTTGCATAAACACCTCAGAGCCAATATGGCTGCTGCGGTGCCCCTGGGTGCGCTGCTTTTGCGACTGCATGCGCGGCTCGCGGGTGGTGGTGAAGTAGGCGGGGTGGGCGTGGCGGCTGCCATGAAAGGCTGAGTAGAAAGGTAAAAACGGTTGCTCTGGCACCGTGCCGCTGCTCTCTGATTTACCGTGGCCAATCACCTCGACCACAGAGTGCACCTCAAAGTCTTGCGGCTTGGTGCGGTCTGGCACCAAGTGGAACTGGCTTACCCCGTCGCTCACCGCTACCCGGTCTAGCCGCTTGGGAAACAGGTTGATGGCGGGTACGCAATGGAGTTGCACATTGTCGGCAGTCACCAGCTTTTCCAGTGCGGCATCGCCGCGCGAGAACAGCACGGTAACTTCTACTTGCGCAAATGCCATGCTGGCCAGTGCGGCTTGCAAACCTTGAATTTTGGCAAACTGCAAACGCTGGGCAAAAGCAAAATACTCCTGCACCAACCGGTAGCCTGCAAAGCCCGTGGCTGTCACGGGCAGCAAAGCCTCATCGTCTGCAAAGCCGACGGGCTGCACCACCTCTGGCGGCAAAGTCACCATGCGCCCAGGCACCAAGCCGTTAGGGCCTATGGGTTGTACCAATACGCCGATGGGTTTGCCCAGCACACATTCATGCAGTTGCCAGGCCACGTCTTCGGCACCGCCAAAGTGGATCACCAGTTCATCCAATGCAATCTGGTCTACGGTAAGACCCGCAGTGGCCTGCAGCGTAAAGCGCAGCCCACCGCGAATGTCGCGCGCGCGCGGGTGCAGGTGCAGGTTCAAGTCGGGTGCAAAGCTGAAGTACTGGGCTCGCTTGACCTCCAGGGGCCACAGCCGCAGGTCCTGCGCGGTGCGAAACTCGCAGTAGGTGTTTTGCCCGCTGGTTTGGCGCGCCCGCAGGCCACTGCTGCGCGGCATGTTGGGTCCGCTGGCCAGCGCGCCATCTTCCAGCTCGGGTTGGCACTGCGCGATCAGCATGGACGGCGTGGGGGCCAGGTAGTGGGGGTACACCACGTCTAGCAGGTGGCCGGTAAAGCGGGGGAACTCTGCGTCAAGTTTCAGCCCTACGCGGGCTGATAAAAATGCCGTCGCTTCTATCAAACGTTCTACATATGGGTCGGCCACCTCATGGCCATCCATCCCCAGTCGGCTGGCAATTTTAGGGAATGCGTGTGCAAACTCCACCGACGATTCGCGGAAGTAGCGCAGTTCGGTTTCGTACAGGTTCAGTAGTCGAGGGTCCATAGGGTTTTTGTTTCTCAGTTTTTCTTTTCTTCCACTACAAACCGGCCTTCTTCCAGGTCAATGCGGCTGCGCAGCAAAAACTCCATCGGCACCGGCTGCGCCCACAGCATGCCGCGTATGTGCAAGCCTATGTTGTTGTGCGAGTCCATGGCATAGCCTTCCATCACCACTTCTACCTCCAGCGTTTTAGGCAAAATGCGGGGCTCAAAATTAGTAATGGCTTGGCGCAAAGCCTGCTCCATGCTGGAGCGTTGCACCGACGATGCAAACTGCCCCGACATCGTGGGCACACCGTAGTTGAGCACCGAGCGGTAGGCGTGGGGGTAGAGCTTTTCGTCCAGTTGCGGGCCGTGGCCGGTGGCGTTGAGCAGCCAGCTTAAATCGCGCAGCACCGCCTGGCGCAGCGCCTGTTTGGTCAGCGTGCGCTTATCGTCGCCCTCTATTTTGCTAGTGGGATCTTCGTCAATCAGCCTGTCCAACAACGAGGGTTGTAGTCGCTCTTGGGCTTTGAGTTCGGCCATATCGTAGTGGTGCTAACTTGCGTTGGGTTGGAAGGAAATCTCCCGAATATCCATCAGCGCATGGTCACCCGCTTCGCTGGTAAACACGCGCTGGCCTTGGCCCGCATACACTTCAGGGCGCAGCTCCAGCCACTCGGTGATGCGGGCCAGTTGCACTGCGCCGCTGGGATTTTTATCCGACCCATCGTAGCGGGTGGGGATGAGTGCCAGGGCTTCGCCACCATTTTCAAACTTCAAATGGGAAGGCAGCCACACACAGTCGCGCAGGTCCACCGGAGCTTCAATTTTCACCTGCGCCAGGCGCGCAAACGGCACCCAGTAGTAGCGGCCATTCACATAGGCTTCCAGCACAGGGCCCAGGCGCATGTCGGCATCGGCCAGCCATTCAAAGGCAGTGCCGTCTATGCTGCCCTGGCTCACTGGCGCATCGTTAAACGCCTTGGCGCGCAGCTCTTCGGCGGCTGCCTCTTCGCCGCGCCCACTGCGCAGCAAAGACTCAATCAGCAGGGCCAGCCATTCATCGGGCTGGCCAAACACCATGGGCGTGCGCTTGCCGGTGAACACATCTGCACGCAAGCCTTCGCAGCGTATGGCCTCGCCATACATTTGCTTCATGGGTATCGCCAGTGGGTCGAGCTCAGCGGCTACCGTAAGCTGGTTCAGCGCGCGTTCCCACTGGCCCACCACGCACAGTAGTTGGGCTAGAAACACGCGCAGCTTGGCATCTGCGGGTTTGCTGCGCACCTCGTCGCTCAGTGCTTTGAGTGCGGCTGCCGTGTCGGCAGACTTGAGGAGTTCGGCGGAGTTCATCATTCTGTGGCCAGTGTGTCGTGGAAGGTATTCGCGCCGCCACGTTGCCCCGTATCCGTTTGGGGCGATGCTTCCATATTGATCTCGCGGAAGGTCAGCTCAAAAATTTCCACAGATCCCGTGTTGGGCAGCGCACCGCCCATCAACAAGGTGAAGGTTTTCACTCGGGCTTGTTTCAATTTAATTTGCGACAGCGGCTTGGCGTTCTTGGTGTTATCTCCCCCGGCGCGGTAGCTGATCAACTCAACCGTCAGCCCTTCGTTGCTGCGAAAGGCATTCAGCAGCTTGGTGGTGGACGCATCGCTGTTGCGCACCACACGCATGGCCGAGTAGCGCCTGCGCCCTGCGGCCTGGCCGCTTTCGCTGTCTGACGGTGTGCCCGCAGACAGGTAGTAGCCCAGTATGTCGTGGCGCGGCTTGCCGTCGGCGTGGCTGCGGGTAGACTCGCCTTCCACCTCACCTTGTTTCTCGCCTTTGATCTGCATCACCAGATCAAGCTGGCCCGCTCTGGTGCCAACGATTTCCAGTGTTCGCAGGGCTTCGTCCATATCCATAACTGCTGCATCTAGGTACATAGCTATTCCTTATTAATTTACCTGTGGGGGTACTTACTTGTCCGGGGATGCATCGTCGCTCCAGCGCAGCAGCGATGCGAATACCTGGCGTTCTTTGTCCGGCGTTAAATGGCCGCGAATTTGCACATCGCTGGCGGTTTCGCGCACACTGATGCCAAACAAACGGGGTGCGCTTTGGGGCTGCGCCAGCCCGGCCACCACCACCAATTGCGCCCCCGTCTTGACGGCGTTGGCAGAAATGGGAAAGCGTTTAAATGAAGGCGATTGGCGCGTACCGCGTTCAAAACGGTTGCTCTCGTTGCTGCTTTCGGGATACAGCGTGCGCAGAGTGCCCCGCTCATCGAGCTGCGCTATCAGCAGGTCTAAGGATTGGCCGCTGGTATTGCGCACTACCAGGTGGGCTTGCTCGTTGGCTGCCAAAGGTTTGGCGGCGCTGGTGGCGTGCAGGCGGTCAGTGCGCAAGATGCGGCCGGTCTGGCTCACCTCCAGCTCGGCGCTAAAGCCCTCCAGGTCGGTCTTTCTGGCCAAGTCGGTTATTTGCGCAAACCACTTCCACTGTGCCAGGGCCTGCAGGCGCTGCTGCAGGGCGGCGCTGTCGGGCAGCATCTCGGTGCTGGAGGGGGCTGCACCCGCCATGGTGCTTTGTATCACCTCTACACGGTAGCCAGATGGCGCCGCATGGCTCACTTGCACATCGAACCCGCCATCGTTCACCCGCTTGACAGATACCGGGTAGCTCAGGCTCAGGCCCACGGGCAGCGCGTTATCGGAGCGCACCCGCAAGCTCAGCGCTAGCGGCTCTGACATGGGCGTGATGGTCCAACTGCTGGCACTGGAGAGCGCTGCCAAGCCAGATGGCACATCCAAGCGCGCGGTGTTGAGTTCAACCGTTTTCAGTCGCCCTTCAGCAGACAGTGCGGTGCCGTTGTTTTGTATGGCCAGCACGCGTACGGTTTGCTGCGGCTCCAGGCCGTCCAGCAGGCCATTTTTTACCGTCAGCACTGCGCCTGTGCGCAAGGCGGGCCACACCGGCCGGGTCGATACGGACAGTTCCTGGTTAGAAAACAGTTTGAAATCCAAACTGCCCTCCGCCACGGGAGAGGGCATTTCCCGGTTGGGAAAGCGGCGCTCCAGCTCATCGATCACGGGCGGGTACACCGTGAGCACGCCGTGGTACAGGTCGCGCCAAGTCTCTGGTTTGCGGTTAAAGGCCTCGGCCACCGCCCAGGTTAACAGCCCATGCGGGCGTGCGTCGCGCCCTTTTCTGGGCAGGCGCAGTTCTGGGGTAATTTGGTGGCTCTCAGAGGCAAAAAAGGCCACGTAGCGCGCCCTGGCTACGGCCTCTTTGGTGAATGGCGCGGGCACGCTTTTCGCCAACGGCGCATTGCTAGCCACCAGTTGGCTGGCCGATACGCCGCGAAACCGCACCTCGTCGTTGCCTGCATCGGCTGTGTCTTTTTTCTCCACGCCCCGCGTCATGGACGATGCCGAGCAGGTGTCAAACACCGACCACACAAACACATTTTTGGCTAAAAATGCCTTCACCCATCCGTCAAACTCCACATCGCGAATACCGCCACCCAAGGATGCCCCCGCCGCGCCGCCTGGGCCTGCTACGCCTGCCATGCTGCGGGTATCGCGGGTTAAGAAATTCTCGGCCAGCCCATCAGGCTCCTGGTACAGCTTGGCGGTATCGCGCATCCGCGTGCCGTGGCCGGAGAAATACAGCATCACAAAGTCACCCGACTGCGATACGTTGAGCAAGCGTGCCAGCGCCTCGTGGATCAGCGCCGCCTCGGGTAGCGCGGCACCGGCCACGCCGTCGGCCAACACGCTGATGTTGGCCGCTGCAAAGCCTTGGCGCAGCAAGGTGTCGCGCATCAGCACCACGTCATTGCGTGGGGCTTGCAGCCACAAGGATTGCGGTTGGTTCACCAGCTCTGAGACACCCACCAGCAAGGCGCGTTGCGCGGCCAGGCTGCTGGATGCCCCGAGGCCCAAAAACAGGCCCAGGCCCACCCAAGCGCCACGCTTGACGCAGCGACTAAGGTAAGCGCCAACGCACTGACGCAAGCGCAGGCAAGCATGCCGGTAAGAGTGCAGGTAAGAGTGCAGGTAAGAGTGCATGGTGCGATCCTGCTGCCAGCGGCGCGTCAAGGCGCTATCACCTGGCCGACCAAAGCCGATTGGCCCAGCGCGGCACGGGTGGCCGCTGCGTCGTTGGCTCTAAGGCCGTAGAAGCCCTGTGCATCGGGGCCATCCACCACCTCGGCACCGGTGGCGCGCAGCAGCTTTTGCACCTCGTCCATCCGCACACTGGGCTTCCACTGCACTCGCAGATCGCCCGTTGCTGCTGCGGGGCTGGAGCGAAAACGCACAGAATCATCGGTAAATCGGCCTAGCAGGCCTGTGTTTTGGGCTACAAAAAACATCGCAACCACCGCAAACACCGGGCGAATCACCCAGTCCGCAGCAAACCATTCTTTGGCGCGGCTCCATAGGTCACTGGGCAAAATAGCTTTTTTTTTCACATACGACAGGCGCTGCGTCAGCTGCTGCGCTATGAGCCGCGCGGTAGCCGTGCGGTAGGCGTTTTGGTAGTTGTAGCGTATGTCGTGCGGCCCCAGTGGTGTACCGGTCAGCACTGAAAATGTGCCCCCCGCCGTACGCAGGCCTATGCGCCCTGGCTCTGCGGGCGTGGCCAGCATCAAGCCCGAGGCGCACTCCAGTGCCACAGCCCGAACGGCTGCCAGCCGGGTGGCCGAAATCTCGCCCACCACCAAGGGTTGGTTGCTCTCTGAGTAGTCCACCGTCAAGGTGTTCCACGCCTGGATCACCCCAAACATCGGCTCAAACGGGTCGTCCATTGGCTCTAAAAGCACATCAAACGCGCTGGCCCAATTGCTCTCGCATGCGGCAAACCAGCCGGTCCACTGCTGGCCTTGCACCAAGCGGTCCAGCAAGATGCCCACCACCGATCCATTGACCGTCATTTGCACCAAACGGCCCGGTGCCCATTGGGATGAAAATTGCTTGGCCAGCACGGCTGCGCGTCGCTCGGCCAGCTCCGTCAGAGGCAGCAGCAGATAGGCTGCTTGCACATCTTTATCGACGTGGAGGGGCGCGTGGGCAAACCCTTCGCTGACATATTGAGGCGGCACCACGCTCGCGGCCTGTGCCAGAGCGTGGTGGCCATCCAGGGCGGCTTCAACTAACTCTAAAGGGGGCCAAAGATCGGTCGGGGACACAATTTTCCTAGGTTGCTTGAACGTAAGACGCTTCAGCCCCCAAGATTTTAAAAACCGCCAAAATCGCCTTCATGTTTTCCGCATGGATCGCAATCCCCAAAATCTGCTCGATCCAGCCACCCAACTGCGTTTTA
>JAYVGI010000222.1:0-7499 GCA_043772355.1 Polaromonas sp. | reverse complement strand
GATGAAGGCTGTTACGCCACGGGCCCCCAGCTCGGGTTCTGTCTTGGCATAAACCACCATGGTGTCGGCGTCAGGCCCGTTGGTGATCCACATCTTGGTGCCGTTGAGCAGGTAGTAGCCGCCTTTGTCCTCGGCTTTCAGTTTCATGCTGATCACATCGCTGCCCGCATTGGGCTCGCTCATGGCCAGCGCGCCGACGTGTTCGCCGCTGATGAGCTTGGGCAGGTATTTTTTGCGTTGCGCATCCGTGCCGTTGCGTTTGAGCTGGTTGACGCACAGGTTGCTGTGCGCGCCGTAACTCAGGCCCACGCTGGCAGACGCACGGGAGATTTCTTCCATCGCAATCATGTGGGCCAAATAGCCCATGCCTGCGCCACCGTATTCCTCGCCCACAGTAATGCCCAGCACGCCCAGGCTGCCCATCTTGCGCCACAGATCCATGGGGAACTGGTCTTTGTGGTCGATCTCTTGCGCGCGGGGGGCTATCTCGGCTTGTGCAAAGTCGCGTACCGCATCGCGCAATGCATCGATGTCTTCGCCTAGTTGAAAATTTAAACCGGGTAGGTTGTTCATTGGGTTTTCCTTTTTGGGGTTTGTCAATACTTCTTGGCCACTGAGATCAGCGTGGCTTGCATCAGGCCGCACAGCTTGCGTACGCCGTCTTTTACATCAAACAATTCTGCACTGGTGATAGTGAGCGTGCGCCCGGCTTTGACCACCTTGCCTATGCACACTACCTCTTGACCCACTGCTGCCGAGACAAAGTTGATTTTGTATTCCACCGTGGTCACTTCCATGCCCACGGGCGCGACGGTCAGCGCCGCATAGCCACAGCTGATGTCGGCCAGCGCACCCAGTGCACCGCCATGGAAGGCGCCTTGCTGCTGGGTGACTTTATCGCTCATGGGCAGGGCGAACTCTACTTCGCCGTGCTCTACCCGCACGATACGCACGCCCAGGTGCTGCATCATGCCTTGGCGCACAAAGCTTTGCTGAACGCGGTCAAACATTGCCGTACTCAAAGGGCTAGTCATTGGGTCACCTTCTTTTCACTTTTGGCCAGTAGCGCCTTGGCTTCTTTCTCGTGCACTTTCACCTCGTCCAAGTTGGCTTGCAGCTCGGCCATTTGGCCTTCCAACTCGATGCGGTGTTCACCCAAAATGGTCAAAAACTTCTTCAGTTGCGGCCCGGTATCGCGCGGGCTGTCGTACATGTCGATGATGTCTTTGGCCTCGTTCAGGCTCAGGCCCAAGCGCTTGGCGCGCAGGGTAAGCTTGAGGCGGGTGCGGTCGCGCGCGCTGTACACGCGGTTGCGGCCCCCCGGGCCGCTGCGCTCGGGGGTGAGAAGCCCCATGTCTTCATAAAAGCGCATGGCGCGCGTGGTCAAGTCAAACTCACGTGCCAAATCGCTGATGCTGTAGGTGGTGCCCATAGGTGTGATCGGTTGCCGCTTGCGCGAGTAAAAACGAGGGCATTGCCAAGGCGACAGCGCCATTGGGCACCCGCGCCTACAATACGCAAATTCAGTTGACGTTTACGTAAACGTCAACTCACCCGATTATGTACGAAAAGTACCCCCCGCATGAATACCCTAGAACACGAGCTACATTACCCGCTGGCAGACACGCTGCCCGAATTAAGCGAGGCCTTGACAGTAGCCGACGGCGTGCGCTGGATACGCATGGTGCTGCCTTTCGCGCTGAACCACATCAACCTGTGGCTGCTGCGCGATGAGATCGATGGGGTGCAGGGCTGGACAGTGATCGACTGCTGCATCGACCGCGCCGAGAGCCGCGCACAATGGCAAGGTATTTTTGACACGCAGCTTGAAGGCCTGCCCATCCTGCGCGTGATTTGCACCCATATGCACCCCGACCATATAGGCCTGGCGCACTGGATTTGCGACAAGTGGAAAGTGCGCCTGTGGATCAGCGCCACCGACTACAGCGCCGCCCGCAATGCCAGCAGCAACGCCACCAACTTTGGCGGCCAAGCCTGCGCCGATTTTTATGCCGCCCACGGCCTGACCGACCCCGAATCTGTCGCCAAAATCAAAGCCCGCACTGGCTACTACTCTAACTTGGTACCTGCCGTGCCTGAGAGCTACCACCGCATCATGGATGGCGACGTAGTCGGTATTGGCGGCCGTGACTGGCGCTGCATCAGCGGCTACGGCCACGCGCCTGAGCACATTGCTTTGTATTGCGAAAAGCTCAACGTGTTGATCAGCGGCGACATGGTACTGCCGCGCATCTCCACCAATGTCAGCGTGTTTGACCTGGAGCCAGAAGGCGATCCGCTCAAACTGTTCTTACACTCCATCGAGAAATACCTGGCACTGCCTGCGGATACTTTGGTGCTGCCCTCCCACGGCAAACCCTTCACCGGCATGCACCAGCGCATCGCCCAGCTACAAGCCCATCATGCTGACCGTCTGGCCGAAGTGATGCAAGCCTGCAGTGCACAGCCTACCAGCGGCGCAGACATCGTGCCCATCATGTTCAAACGCGAGCTGGATTTGCACCAAATGACTTTTGCCATGGGCGAAGCGGTGGCGCATTTGCACATGCTGTGGTACGAAGGCAAGCTGGCCCGTTCGCTGGGTGCTGATGGCATCTACCGGTTCAACGCCAACTAATGGCAGGTTAGCCCTCTAGCCCCATGAAATAGCGCGGGAGCAGCTACTGAATATATAGCCAGCCACATGCTTGCGATTATTCCCAACGCGCAATCGCATCGTCCTTGAGCTGCCCCCGCAGCACCGCGTAGTCGGGCATGATGGATTCGACGGTGCTCCAAAAACGTGGGCTGTGGTCCATCACGCGCAGGTGGGACAGTTCGTGCACCACCACGTAGTCGATCACGCTCATGCGAAAGTGCACCAAGCGCCAGTTCAGGCGGATGGAGCCGTCAGACTTGGCGGTGCCCCAGCGGGTGCCTGCGCTGCTCAGGCTCAGCTTGGTCCACTGCACTTTGAGTTGTGGGGCATACAGATTGAGGCGCTCTTCAAAAATGCGTTTGGCTTGGCGCATGAGCCAGGCTTGCACGGCGTCGCGGATGCGCTCGGGCGCGGCGTCTTGCGGCAGGCTGATGTGCAGTGTGAGGCGCGGCACGCCGGGCAGGGACGCGTTGGCCGCTTGCGCGTCGGTATGCAACTGGGCTTGGCCATCGGCTGGCCGTCCAAGTTTTGCTGAGGTAGCCACGCCGGAGCTGTACAAATGGCGCGGGTCGATCACCACAATCACCTGCTCACCCATAAAGGGGATGAGCGTGCCGTCTTTCCACTCAATGCGGTTGGACTCCAGCTTGCTTTGGCGCTCGCGCGATTCTTGCAGCTTCTTCACAATCCAGGCGGATTTTTCTTGTACGGCTTTGTCGATCTCGTACAGTGGCACCCAGCGCGGCGCGCTGACGGTGAGGCCGTCTGCCCCTACGCTAAAGCCAATAGTTTTGCGTTTACCGCGCTTGAGCTCAAAGGCGACGATGCTGGTGTGCAAGCGCGCCTCACGGTTAGCGCGCGGGTGGGCAAATGCGGCGGGGCGCATGACAGCATCGAGCGGCTCGGCAGGTGGGCTGACCAGCTTGGTCTGAACAACAGGAGGCTTGGTTGCTACCACTTCAGTAGCTGCTCCCGCGATATTTTGTTCAGCTGGAGGTCGATTGTCTAAAGATTTAGGCGGTGCGACGGCATCTGAGAACAGATCGAGTGTGAGTTGCAATAGGCCGCGCATGGTGTGCAGTAGTTTAACGGTAGGCCTCGGGGTCGATCTCGCGCATTTTGGCTTCGATCCAGGTTTGCACCTCTTGCATCAGCTCTTCGGGTTGCCGGCCCACGCTGCTAATAGGCTTGCCTATCACCACGTCCACCACGCCAGGGGTTTTGACAAAGGCTTTGCGCGGCCAGCGGGTGGCTGCGTTCACCGCAATGGGGACCACGGGGCGACCTGTTTCGCAGGCCAAGCGCGTGCCACCGGCTTTGTAGGTGCCCGCCTTGCCGCGCGGGATGCGTGTGCCCTCGGGGAACATGATGACCCACACGCCTTGGCCCATCACGCGCTTGCCCTGTACTACTACCTTGGCAAAAGCCTCGCTGCGCTTGCTGCGGTCAATGTGGATCATGTCCATGCGGCCCATGGCCCAGCCGAAGAAGGGCACATACAGCAGCTCGCGTTTAAACACATATGCCAGTGGGTGCGGCATGATGGTGGGCATGAGAAAGGTCTCTAGCGTAGACTGGTGTTTGCACAGCAGCACCGCGCCGTCTTTGTCGCCTTGCGGCAAATTCTCCATGCCTTGAATGCGCCAGCTCACACCGCATATTTTGGTCAAGCCCCACATGGCGCAGCTCAGCCAGCCGGCGCACATCCAATACACCCGTGCGGGGCTGACAAACCACGAGGCCACGATGACCGCGATAGCCCAAGGCACCACGGTGGCCATCATCCACAGCATATGCAGGCAAGAGCGAAAAAACGCGAGGGTGTAGGCCATAGGGTGCAGGGTTGAAAGCTACGTAGCGGTGGTGCGTACTGTATGGCTTATGTCGTTAAAGTCAAAACATATTCTGCAAATGCGGCCAAGTCGGCATGCACGCGGGTGTCCGCAGGCAAGTCGGCAGGCTTGGCATGGTATTTGGCACCCTTGCCGGTCAGCACCAAATGCGGCGCGCACCCCACGGCTGCGCCCGCCTGCAGATCGCGCAGGCTGTCGCCTACGGTATGCACGGTTTGGCCGCCTGCGACCATGTCAATGCCATAGCGCTCGATGATCTGCTCGAACAAACCGGGCAGTGGCTTGCGGCACTGGCAGGCATCGTCCGGTGTATGCGGGCAGTAGAACACGCCATCAATTTTGCCGCCCTGCACGGCCAGCAGCTTGTGCATTTTGCTGTGCATGGCGTTGAGCGACGCCACATCAAACAAGCCGCGCCCCAAGCCGGATTGGTTGGAGGCAATGACAATGTGCCAGCCCGCATGGTTCAGCCGCGCAATAGCCTCCAGCGCACCCGCCATGGGCACCCACTCATCGGCTGACTTGATAAAGTCGTCCCGGTCTTCGTTGATAGTGCCGTCGCGGTCTAGGATGATGAGTTTCATGCGGATGCCTCCTGCGCGCGGCGCTGCGCCCATTGGGTGATGTGGGGGACGGGGTGGTTGGCGGGGTCTAGTTTGGCGATGCGTTCAAGTAAAACCTTCATGTCAACACAGCGATGTTTCAATAATACCTGCACAAACTCAGCATCTTTGTCCCGTCCCGCAGCGCATTTGGACACAGCCAAATCGTGCAGGTCAGGACAGATCGCAGTGAGGTCGCCGATGTAGGTGAATACCGCCCGACTCATCCAATCAGAAGGCAACGAGGCCGTCTCAGGGCTCACGCCATCGGCATGGTAGCCGTAGGTATCATGAAACGTAGACAACGCGCCAATGGCACCGTCTATCAAGTCAGATTTTTCAGGGTGCGCCGAGGGATACAAATCAATCTCTGTGGAGCGCAACAGTTCAGCGGGTGGGTTGTCCAGCAGCAACAAAACCGCTTGGCTACCCACCACCACAAAAATCTTCTCCTGCGCTATCTCTGCACTGGCGCGCAACACATGGGCAAGCTCGGTTCGCAGCATACGCTTAGTGCATTGCGCTTTGGCGCAGCGCTTGGCGCTCACCTGCGCCCAGTACAAAACCCAAAGGAGAGACGTTGCGTAAAGTGGCCGCCTCTACTGAGTCTTGACACACATGCGCTTCAATCACTTCGCAGCCCTGCACAAGCAACTCGCGCCACCGATGCAAATACGGATCGGATGCCGTGACACCACGCTGCGCTGCCCAACGGTCAAGCGTTTGCAATGCCTGCTCGACCAACCCCGGTTGCGCCTGCATTCGCGCAATCGCTTCGCGATGAAACGCCAGTGTGAAGGCATCGAGCTGCTGCGGGGTAGGCATAGTGTGATTATGAAGATTTGGGCTTAACTTGCCAACTTGGACAAATCAGCTACGCGGTTCATAGCGCTGTGCAGGGTGGCCAAGAGGCCCAGGCGGTTGGCTTTGAGCGCCGGGTCTTCGGCGTTGACCATGACTTTGTCGAAGAAGGCATCGACCGGCTCTTTGAGCGCGGCCAAGGCTTGCAAGTTTGCTGTGTAGTCACCATCCGCCCAAGCTTTGTCTGCACGGACAGCTATGGCGTCAATAGCCATATGCAAGGCTTTTTCTTCTTCGACTTGCAGCAGAGCGGGGTTGACTTTGGATTCAACCGTGCCCTCGGCTTTCTTCAAGATGTTGCCCACGCGTTTGTTGGCGGCGGCCAGCGCGGGCGCTTCGGGCAGTTGCGCAAAGGCACGCACGGCGGCCAGGCGCTTAGGAATGGTGTGCCATTCGCCCAGCTGCTGGGCGTAGATGGCGGCATCCACCTCGGCGGCGGAGTAGCCACCGTCTTTCAGGTAACCTTTGAGGCGCTCAATCAAAAACTCATCCAGTGCCACGACCTGATCTTGCAGCAGGCCGGGGGCGAAAGCGGCGAAGGCCATACCGGTGAGCTGGTGGTACTGCAAAGCCAAGTCGCGCTCCACCAGCATGCGCGCCACACCCAGAGCATGGCGGCGCAAGGCAAACGGGTCTTTGTCGCCCGTGGGCAAATTGCCAATGCCAAACATGCCTGCCAGCGTTTCCAGTTTGTCAGCCAGCGCCACTACCACGCCCACTGGGTTGCGCGGCAAGGTGTCGCCCGCAAAGCGTGGCTTGTAATGGTCTTCTATCGCGTTGGCCACGTCGTCCGTCAAGCCATCGTGGCGCGCATAGTAGCCGCCCATGGTGCCTTGCAGCTCGGGGAACTCGCCCACCATGTCCGTGAGCAAATCGGTTTTGGCCAGACGCGCTGCGGTATCGGCCTGCCTGGCCAGCAGATCGCCACCCAGTTGCTGGCCGATGGCTTTAGCGATTGCGCGCACGCGCTCCATGCGTTCACCTTGGGTGCCCAGCTTGTTGTGGTACACCACTTTGGAGAGGCCTTCGACGCGCGAGTCCAGTGTCTTTTTACGGTCTTGGTCAAAAAAGAATTTGGCATCGGCCAGGCGCGGGCGCACCACGCGCTCGTTGCCCTGGATGACAGCGCTAGCATCCGTGGGGCTGATGTTGCTGACGACCAAGAACTTGTTGGTCAACTTGCCGCTAGAGTCCAGCAGCGGGAAGTATTTTTGATTCGCCTTCATGGTCAGAATCAAACACTCTTGCGGCACGGCGAGGAATTCATTTTCAAACTCGCAGACCAGTACGTTGGGGCGCTCAACCAGTGCGGTGACTTCGTCTAGCAGCGCGTCGTCTTCAATCGCCTTGACATTACCGCCGACCTTGGCCGCAGCCGCTGCCAACTGCTTCACAATCTCAGCGCGGCGCTCGGCAAAGCTGGCGATCACTGCGCCCTGCTCGCGCAGCGCGCTGGCGTAGCGGTCAGCGTCTTGGATTACCACGGGAGATACCAAGGCCTCAAACCTGTGCCCCTGTGTACTG
>JAYVGI010000221.1:0-2246 GCA_043772355.1 Polaromonas sp. | reverse complement strand
AAGCGGTAGTAAAAGTAGCGGCCCAGCAGCGAGTCCCCGCCCTTTTGGTACAAGTCTAGCCGGGCGCTCCCGGTGACCAGCATGGCAAAGTCGGCCTTGCGGGTGTCGTACACGCCTTTGAGGTGGTTTTTCCAGTCCCGGTATTTGTGGATTTCGTCGTACACCACCAACGTCGTACCGCCCACAAAGGTATTGTCCAAAATGGCTTTTTTGTCGTCTCGGCTGTCCCAGTTGAGGTAGCTGGGGTGGGCGTAAGACTGCGCGATGTTCTGTGCCAACGTGGTCTTGCCTACTTGGCGCGGCCCGCCGATAAACACCATCTTTTTGGCTAAATCTTGGCGGATGAGGGGTTCAAGGTAGCGGTGCATGGCGGGCGGGTGCAGGGTGTTTTGCTGATGATTTCCAGAAAATTATACTTAACTCCAAAAATAATGCAACTATTTTCGAGCTTTATATGAAATTCATGAATTTCGAGTACCCATAGCGAATTTGATGGTGCGAGCGATGATGGAATTGAGATGGCAGCAGTGCTATATGCACTATATTTTTAGTAGCTGCTCTCGAAATATGCTATTGGTCTACAGCTCTGCTCTTATGGAAAACAGTAGCCACAGCAGCCTCGTACAGCGCCTCCAGCTCCGTCAGTGAGCCTGTGCCCACCTGCAGGTCCACCAGCAGTCCATCATGCACGCCATAGATCCACCCATGCACGGTGATGGGGTGGCCGCGGTGCCAAGCGTCTTTGAGCACGGTGCTGTGGCACACGTTCATTACCTGCTCTATCACGTTCAGCTCGCACAGCATGTCCAGCCGCAGCTTGGGCACTGCGGCATCGAGAGCGGCTTTGTGCTTATCGCGCACGTCTTGCACGTGGCGTATCCAGTTGTCCGCAATGCCGATGCGGGCATTCGTCAGCGCGGCCTGCACGCCACCGCAGCCGTAGTGTCCCACCACAATCACATGCTCCACTTTGAGCATATCCACCGCGTACTGCACGGCACTCAGGGCGTTCAGGTCGGTATGCACCATCACATTGGCCACGTTGCGGTGGACAAACACCTCGCCAGGCTCTAGCCCGGTGATTTGGTTGGCAGGCACGCGCGAGTCGCTGCAGCCGATCCACATGTATTTGGGGTTTTGCTGCTGCGACAGACCAGTGAAAAAACCGGGGCGCTCGCGCACCATTTGGGCGGCCCAGGCGCGGTTGTGGTCTAGTAATTCGTGTAGTGGCATAGGTCTTCCTAGTTGGTCTGTTCCGCAAGGTTTTACGTTTTCGCAAACATTTCACGCAGCACCTCAAGGGTGGGTTCTACATCTAGCGTTGTCATTTTCTTTAGCAGCCGGGCGTTGTCAATCATGCGGATTTGGTCTAGCGCAACGGAGCTTTGCTGCCTTTGCAGCTTGACGGTAATGCGCGTGGGCCAGGCACGCAGGGTGCTGGTCAAGGGTGCGGCAATCACGGTGCCCAGATGGGCATTCATGTCGTCGGGGGAGACGATGAGGCAGGGGCGCTTTTTGCTGATTTCTTTGCCGATGGTGGGGTCGAGGTTGACCCACCAGACTTCACCTTGTTTGGGGTGGCTTTTGGCGGGCATGCTTATGCGTCCCAGGCTTCATCCAGAGGCAAATCACCCCACAGGTTTTCCACCTCGGTGGCGGGGTCGGCGGCAAATGCGGCGCTCCAGGTGTCGCGCGGCTTTTTGATCGGGCGCAGCACAATGCTGTCGCCCCGGGTTTGGATGCTGAGATGCGCTGAACGTTCTAGATGCAGCGCCTCCAGCACCGACTTGGGCAGTCGCAGGCCCAGGGAGTTGCCGATTTGCACAATTTGGGTTTGCATGGCGCACCTTAGAAGTAATTACAAAGTAATTATTTTACGCGGTTTCTGCAAACAATTCTCGGCCAATCAGCATGCGCCTGATCTCGCTGGTGCCAGCCCCTATTTCGTACAGCTTGGCATCGCGCCACAGGCGACCCAGCGGATAGTCGTTGATGTAGCCGTTGCCACCGAAGATCTGGATGCCTTCGCCAGCCATCCAGGTGGCTTTTTCGGCGCACCAGAGGATGACGCTGGCGCAGTCTTTGCGCACCTGGCGGACATGGTCGGTGCCGAGCATATCGAGGTTTTTGCCCACGGTGTAGCAAAAGGCGCGGCCGGCTTGCAGCACGGTGTACATATCGGCCACTTTGCCTTGGATCAGCTGGAACTCGCCGATGCTTTGGCCGAATTGTTTGCGGTCGTGCGT
>JAYVGI010000220.1:0-15266 GCA_043772355.1 Polaromonas sp. | reverse complement strand
GCGTCTTGGTGTCCCGGTTAGACAGCACCAGACCCTCATGGATACGCGAGATCAAAGGAATCGCCGCCACCCCAGCCACACCCGCATGCACCAATATCGTAAGCGTCCCGTCCCCACCACCCTTGCCAGAAATCCCCGCCTCGTTCACCCTCTTGGTTTTCAACACCGAGGAGACGCGAGATGAAATCCAAACCCCAAGACCGCCAGCGCATCGAGCGCTGCCTGGAGCAGCTTGACGCCTGGCGCGAGAGCGGCGTGCCGCTCAAGCCATACACCGAGCAGCACGGCCACAGCTACACCCAGTGGCGCGCCTGGCTGGGCTTTGAGGCGCACTGGCGCCAAACGCTCACGCTCGGCGCGCCCACTCGCTTCGTGCAAGCGCGCCCAGCGCAGGACGTGGCGGCCACGCCATGGCCATCCTCGAGCCCAGCGCCGGGCCTGCGCATCGCCCTGCAAAGCCAGGGCGCCACCCTGGTCGCCCACATCGACCGGCCCCTGGAGCGCGCAGGCGCGCCCAGCGCATCAGCGGCCTGGCTGCGCCAGGTGCTGGCATGGGCAGCACTGGCATGAGCGCCACGCACGTCATGATGCGCGTAGACACCTGGCAGCTGGCCGTGGCACCGCTGGACATGCGCTGCGGCATGGACAGCATCTTGGCCCGCGTGGTGGCCATCTTCGGCAGCGCCCAGCCCCATGTGGCCTACGCCTTTGCCAACGCGCGCGCCAGCCGCATGAAGGTGCTGGTGCACGACGGCTTTGGCTTGTGGCTGTGCGCCAGAAGGCTGCACCAGGGCAGCCTGGTGTGGCCACGCGGGGGCGCGCCCATCGTCAGCTTGAACGCGCAGCAATGGACAGCGCTCACCGTGGGCCTACCCTGGCACAGATTGGCAGAAGGGGGTGAGGCGCACGCGATCCGTATCGTGTAGCAGCAGACAAAAAAAGCAGCGCGGCGCGGCACCAAAGAGCGGCAGAAAAAGTGGCAAAAAAGTGGCAAAAAAAGCTCCCAAATCGCCAGCCAAAACCGCTACAAAAACCACCGCAAAAAGCGTCACCAAAACACCACACAAGCACCACAAACTTGAGCTCAATAAAGGTAATTGGTACATCCTCCAATTGTCTTTTTGCATGAAGCTTTGCACAATACAAAGCATGCGCCCGGCTCCCCATTCAACCCCTACTGCGACGGCCACAACGGCCGCCAACGCAGCGAGCCAAGAGGCCCTGGGCGAGTTGACTCAATTGGGTGAAGCGGCGCTACGCGCACTGGCGCAAAGCCTGATCGAGCGCATTGCTCAGGATGCCAAGCACAGCAGCCAGATCATCGCCAAACGCGATGCCGAGCTGACCCTGCGCCAAGCCAAAATCGATGCCCTGACCCACGAAATCCGCTTGCTGCGCCACTTTCGATTTGCAGCCAAGACCGAGGCCATGGACGCCGTCCAGGTGCAGCTGTTTGCCCAGGCCAACGAAGAAGACATCGCCGGCGCCCAACAGCGCCTGGAGCAACTGTGCCCACCGGCTGCGCGTGCGTCCAGCAACCACAACGCGCCCAAGCGCCAAGCCCTACCCGCCCACCTGGCGCGCACCGATGTGTGCCTGGAGCCAGAGAACACCGCCTGCGGCTGCGGCAAGCCGATGCAGCGCATTGGCCAGGACGTCTGTGAGCGGCTGGACTACGCGCCGGGTAGCTTTAGCGTGCAGCGCCACATCCGTGGCGTGTGGGCCTGCAAGTGCTGCCAGCAGATGCGCCAGGAACCCATGCCCGCACACATCATTGATGGCGGCATGCCCACCGCCGGCCTGCTGGCCCAGGTGCTGATCGCCAAGTACGACGACCACCTGCCGCTGTACCGGCAAAGCGAGATCTACGCCCGCTCTGGGGTAGAGCTGGCCCGCTCCACTCTATCGGCCTGGGTCGGCCAGTGCGGCGTGGCCCTGGCCCCCATCGTGCAGGCGCTTAAACGCCAACTCCTGCAAAGCGCGGTGCTGCACGCAGACGAGTCGCCCATCACCATATTGGACAAGGCGGGCAAGAAGGGGCGAGGCTACATCTGGGCTTACGCCTCGGGCCAGCACGAGAACATTCATGCGGTGGTCTTTGAGATCAAGGCGGGCAGGAGCGGGCAGTACGTGCGGGACTTTCTGGTGCATGAGAGGCAGGGGCCGCCGCCGTTGCCCGAACAGCCGCCTACAGCGCCCAGGCGCTGGGCCGGGCATTTGGTGGTGGACGACTATGGAGGCTACAAGGCTTTGTTTACGCAAGCGCAGGCCGATGGAGGGCATAGTGCAGCCCATGGCGGCGCTGGCGAGCCGTCGTGCGTGATCGAGGTGGGCTGCTGGGCGCACGTGCGCAGGAAGTTCTTTGAGCTGCACGTGGCCGCCAAAAGCACTTTGGCGCAGACGGTGCTTGATCGCATTGGCCAGCTCTACGGCATCGAGCGTGAGATGCTGGAGCGCAAGTTAGACCTGCAGCAGGCCAGAGCGCACCGCCAGCAGCACACCAAGCCGCTGCTGGATGCCTTGCACGCCTGGCTGCTGGCCCAGCGCCAGGTGTTGACCGACGGCACAGCCAGTGCCAAGGCCTTTGATTACACGCTCAAGCGTTGGCCCGCGCTGGTGCGCTACGCCGACAACGCCAACTTGCCGATGGACAACAACCTTATCGAGAACCAGATTCGGCCCTGGGCGCTGGGCCGAAAGAATTGGTTGTTCGCCGGTAGCCCACAAGCGGGCGAGCGCGCCGCCGACATCATGAGCTTGATTCAGAGTGCCAAGATGAATGGGATCGAGCCGCTGGCCTACCTCACCGATGTGCTCCAACGCCTGCCCACGCAACCCAACAGCCGGATCGACGAACTGCTGCCAACGCGCTGGCAGCCGACCGGCGCAGCAGCGCCAGCCTGATAAAGCAAAGAGGAATTCGCCGCAAGGGTGGTGGGGACGGGACGCTTACGCTGCATCGATCAGCGCGCGCTCTAGCCATGCGCCGGTCACCTCGATGTGCTGGCGCAAACTGCCGCGCTCAAACGGCTGGTGGGCGTGCGGCAGGCCCAGGGCGGTGATGTCCCAGCCGATCATTTCTGCGCCGGGGGCCAGGCTAAACACAGCAGTGTTAAACGCATTGCAGCCGTTGTAAACAAGAGTCTCCAGCGGCAGCCATTCCAGCCGTGCGCCGCTGTGCAGTTGCACCTGCACCTGCTGCGTGCCCGGCTCGCCCATGCTCTTGTAAAAGCGCGTGGCGGCGGGGGTGGTGATGAGAGCGTGGGCACCGGTATGGACCTTCACAGTGATGTCTAACGTGTCGCCACCCACAATGCCGCCGGGCGGGTGCACCAGCACGTTGTGGCACACAGCGGGGCCCTCGGGGTACAGGCTTTGCAGCACGCGCAGGGGCCCGCTGTGCTGGTGCTGCACCGTGGTGCGCGGCGCGCCGTCTGTTAGCGGCGCGCTGGCGTAGTGCAGGTCTAGTTTTGCGTGCCAGGCCATGCGGCTACCTTAAAAATTCCAGCGCGAACGGCAGGCTGGCCAAACCCAGCAGGGTCGAGAGGGTGACCAGGCCAGAGACAAAGCTGCCCTCATAGCCCATGCGCGCGGCCAGCACGTAGCAGCTCGATGCCGTGGGCAGGGCGCTGTAGGCCAGCAACACGGTGGCCTGCACCGGGTTGAGGCCAAAGGCGCGCACCATGCACCAGGCTACCAGGGGCATGGCGAGGTGGCGCACTGTGAGCACCCCGGCACCGACGATGCGCTTGCTGGCGCTGTCAAACACCTGGCCCAGTTGCAGGCCCGCACCGGCCGCCAGCAGGCCCAAGGCCAGCGCGGCCTGGCCGATGCGCGTGACGCTGCTGTCCGCCCACACGGGCACCGAAAAGCCCAGCATATTGGCCAACAGACCACCAGCGGTAGCCAAAATGAGCGGGTTGCGCAGCAGGGTTTTGCTCAAACCGACATCGGAGTGCCGGGCCATGGGCCAGATGGCACCAATATTGCACAAGGGCACCGTCACGCCGATGATGATGGCAATCAGCAGCAAGCCTTCGCGCCCCGCCAGGCGCTCGGCCATGGCCAAGGCGATAAAGGTGTTGAAGCGAAAGCCGATTTGCGCTGTGCCGGCAAAGTCGCGCGCATTCACGCTGGGCAGCTTGGCAATGGTGTAGGTGATCAAAATGCCGCAAATCACCATGGCCCAGGCGGCAGCGATCAGGCTGCTGGCCGCCCGAATGTCCAGCGGCGCGCGCACGATGGAGTGGAACAGCAGCACGGGGAATAAAAAGTAATACACCAGGCTGTCCACCTGCTCCCACACGGTGCGGTTCAGCGCGGTGTAGCGGCATATGAGGTAGCCGCAGACGATGAGTGAAAAATCAGGGAAAAGCAGTTGCGCGTAATTCATTGGCCTCCATCATAAAGACCTTCTCTTGCCAAAAACCAAGGCAAGCAGGGTTTGCGCGTATGGGGGTAGCCACAGCCAGCGCGTTAGAGTTAGCGGGTAATTCTGTTTCCAGATCAATAAGATGCGTCGTTGCGACGCCTTGCCGTGCTACAGCACTGTCTGCGGCTCCGCGCCTAGCCTCTTATCGATCTGGAAATAGAATAGCATGCACCTGTCGCCGCTCAAGGCGTTTATTTTCGGAGAATTTTAATGACTGTTTCTAAAAGATTTGCTATTCAATCCGTAGCTGCTTGCGCTTTATATACGCTGGCTAGTGGTGGTTTATATGCTCAAAACTACCCCAATAAGGTGATCCAGCTACAGGTGCCGTTTGCACCCGGCGGCACCACCGACATCATTGCCCGGGTGATCGCTGAGCCCCTTGGCAAGGCGCTGGGCCAGACGGTGGTGGTGGTGAACAAGGCCGGTGGTGGTGGTGTGGTGGGTGCCAATGAGACCGCCAAGGCCGTACCCGACGGCTACATGCTGGGCATGGCCACCGTGTCCACCACGGCGGCTAACCCTGCCATCAACCCCAAGATGCCCTACAACGCAGCCAACGACTTTACCCCCATCATCAACATCGCAGCCACGCCCAACGTGATTGCCGTGAACCCCAACTTTCCCGCCAAAGATTACAAGGCCTTCATCGCCGAGTTGAAGAAAAACCCCGGCAAATACGCGTACGCGTCGTCGGGCACCGGCGGCATTGGCCACCTGCAAACCGAGCTGTGGAAGGGCCTGGCAGGCGTGTTTCTCACCCACATCCCCTACCGTGGCGCAGGCCCGGCGCTGAACGACACCGTGGCAGGCCAAGTACCCGTCATCTTCGACAACGTGCCCTCGGCGCTGCCCTTCATCAAAGACAGCCGCCTGGTTCCCATGGCGGTCGCCGCCCCCCAGCGCCTGGCCAGCATGCCCACCGTGCCCACCTTCAAAGAGCTGGGCCTGGAGCCAGTGAACCGCATGGCGTATTACGGTATTTACGGCCCTAAAGGTTTACCGCAAGAGGTGGTGGACAAGGTGAACGCAGCCGTGCGCAAAGCGCTGGAAGACCCGGCTGTGAAAAAGCGCATCGAAGACACCGGCTCCTTCATCATCGGCAACACGCCGGACCAGTTTGCCAAGCAGATGGCCGATGAGCTGGTGGTGTACAAAAAAGTGGTGGCGCAGCAGAATTTGAAGCTGGATTGAGCGTTCTGTCATTTCCTCGTGCGTAGGGGTTGAGTCTGGTGCCAGCGCTTTGCACACTCTGTTCTGTGCCCGCTCTGGCGCTTGGTGTGAACAGCTGCGCGGCCAATACTGTTCGCTTAAGCCGCATCGTGTTGCATCTCTGGCCCGGCTTCAAGATGTCCGCCAGCACTTGGTCACGTTGCTTTTCGTTGTGAAGATGATTTTCCACCTTGGTCACGTTGCGGCGATGGAGGAATTTGCGCTGTAAAAATCCTGCGAAAACACGCGATTGCCTCCGTAGCGATCTAGAGTTTGTCCCCGCGCCTTTCCCCATATTTTCCATCGCAAACACGCTCCATCACCGCTTGCTGGCTGGGTCGCTTTTGTCTCCCGCTCGCTGAGTGCTGGGCTCGAACTTGGTCGCTTTTGCCTCGCACTGGCTGTGTGATGGGCTCGAACTTGGTGACGCATTGGAGTCTGCAGAGCGCGCTGGCCGGAGCACATTTCCGACTCCCTCTCCCGCACTGCGGGAGAGGGCTGGGGTGAGGGTGTCTCCCAGCACCCAACCCATCAGGCGCTACGGTGGTTTGCGCTCTGGCAATGCGTTTACTCTCTTTACCGTAGCACTCCGTCTAAGCAGGTCAGTGGGGTACACAGGGGGAGACTAAAAATTGGAGTTTTGTACCGTACGCAGCCGCTGTGCACCGAAAACCTGCCCCGCAGAAGGTTCACCGACCGTCTTCTACAAAACAGGCGCTCCACATTCCATAGCGTCTCCCGCAGGTTTTTTGCTGGCTACTGCCCAATAAGATATAAAATCCGCGCTCAAACAGGTGCATTTGCAGTGCGCAGCCGATACTCAGGCTCCCAAGGCTGCCCGAGCGCTCAAAAACGGCGATTTTGAGCTATTTTTGGTCTCCATCAGCTCTTAGCCAGCAAGAAATATACCCTAGCAGCTACTCAGTACATAGCGGGCAGGTTCTCGCCGGGAGCTGGTGGTCGTGGTTCTGGCGGCAAAAATGCTGTTCAGCGTCGCTGAAGCTGTAAACCCATCAATTATTGGATTTATCCTGTGTACCCCACTGGCCTGCTTAGACGGAGTGCTACGGTAAAGAGAGTGAGCAGGTTGCCGCAGTGTACACCAGCGTAGCGCCTTATGAGTTGGTACTGGGGGACACCCTCACCCCAGCCCTCTCCCGCAATGCGGGAGAGGGAGTCGGAAAAGTACTCCGGCCAGCGCGCTCCCAGACTCAAGCGCACCACCAAGCTCGATTCCCGTCACGCAGCGGGCGGGGGACAAAAGCGACCAAGTTCGAGCCCATCACACAGCCAGTACGAGACAAAAGCGACCAAATCAGCAAGCGGTGATGGAGCGTGTTTGCGATGAAAAATCTGGAGAAAGGCGCGGGGATCACCTCAAGAGGACTACCAACTAACCCGCGTGTTTTCGTAAAATTTTTGCAGCGCAAATTCCTCCATCGCCGCAAAGTGACCAAGCTAGATGCGTACTCTTAAAGGTCAACGCCGCAAAGTGACCAAGGCAGACGCGTACCTTTCAACGCAACAACAGCTAAATTCTCACAGCCCCCGGCCTGTCCGCCTCCACGACAAAACTGGCCGCCGTACTAACGACAGGCTCTGTCACCCGCGCGTTGTCTATTACCCGCAGTCGCACAGTCACCGCTTTGGCATCCACCTGCAGCACCGTGTAACCACGCTGGTCGCTTTTGCCAAACTTTATGTGCGGGTTGTTGCGCATCACACGCTCGGTGACGGCTTGGGGCCAACTGGGGCTGGTGATCGACGTGCCCACAATTTCGGTGGCCAACACTGGCGAGGCGGGGTTGTCAAAGTCGGCCTGCAAATCGCTGATGTAGGTGGCATGCACATCGCCGCCCAGGCTCAGCACATTTTTCTTGGTGCCCCAAGCCGCCAGCGCACGCCTGCGCGCCGCTGGGTAGCCGTCCCAACTGTCGTTCCAAAATCCTTCGGCGGCTTGCGGCTCAGGTGCGCGCGGGGTCGTCATGCGCATTTGCGCCATGATGGACTGCTGACCGACGATGTCAAACGCTGCTGTGCTGCGCTGCATGCCCTGGTTCAGCCAAGCCTCTTGCTGCGCGCCCAGCAGGCTCCCCTTGGGGCCCAGCCGCTCGGGGCAGGTTTTGTCGTAAATGGTGCGGGAGCCGCCTTGATCGGCTGGGGTACACACCTGGTGGTCGCGGTACTGGCGGGCGTCCAGCATATGCAGGTTGGCCGTTTGTCCCCAGGCATAGCGGCGGTACAACTGGGCGTGCTCACCTTGCGGCATTTGCGCGCGGCGCAGGGGCTGGTGCTCCCAGTAGGCACGGTAGGCGGCTGCGCGGCGGGCTAAAAACTCCGTACCCCTGCTCGACTCCCCACGGTCGTTGGCGTAGTCGTTGGACACCTCGTGGTCATCCCAGGTCACTATCCATGGGCAGGCGGCGTGGGCCAGTTGCAAGTCGGGGTCTGACTTGTACAGCGCGTAGCGTGCGCGGTAGGCATCCAGCGTGGTGCAAGTGGCGCTGTTGTGCTGGCGCACGCGGTTGGGGGTGATGCCGTATTCGTAAATATAGTCACCCACAAACACCACGCAGTCCAGGTCTTCCTGCGCCATGTGGCGGTAGGCACCAAAGTAGCCGTGCTCATAATTTTGGCAGGAGGCCAGTGCGAAGTTGAGGCGCTCCGTGCTGGCCATCGGGGGCAGTGTGCGGGTACGGCCCACGGTGCTGACGGCATCGGCCAGCATAAAGCGGTACCAGTAGCGTGCGCTGCTGGCGGGCAGTCCCGCCACTTCGATGTGCACGCTGTGAGCAAAGTCTGGCAGTGCGATGGCCGCGCCCGACTGCACGATGCGCTGAAACTGCGCGTCTGTGGCCAGCTCCCAGCGCACTTCGATCGGCGTGCTGGGCAGCGGCTCGCCGCCCGCAGCGGCCAGCAAACGCGTCCACAACACAAACCCGTCTACCGAGGGTGAGCCAGATGCCACACCCAAGGTGAAAGGGTTGTGCGCAATGGTTTGCGCTGCCAGCCGCCCGGTGGCGGCCATCAGGGCAGAGCCACCCACGGCGTGCAGAAAAACTCTTCTGTCCATGGCGTAGCCTGTTTGCAAACCGGCTTACAGGCCAGGCAGCTTGTAGTCTTTAAGCTGCTCGCGCAGTTTCATCTTTTGCATCTTGCCTGTCGCGCCCAAGGGAATAGCATCGACAAACACCACGTCGTCCGGGATCTGCCACTTGGCGGTTTTGCCATCGAAGAACTTGATCAGCTCATCTCGACTCACCTCCACACCGGGGCGCTTGACCACCGCCACTATCGGGCGCTCGTCCCACTTGGGGTGCGCCATGCCTACGCAGGCGGCCATTTGCACCGCCGGGTGCGCCATGGCGATGTTTTCTATCTCGATGGAGCTGATCCATTCGCCGCCCGACTTGATTACATCCTTGCTGCGGTCGGTGATCTGCATAAAGCCGTCGGCATCAATCGTGGCCACGTCGCCGGTGGGGAACCAACCGTCTACCAAGGGGTTACCGCCCTCGCCTTTGTAGTATTCGCGCACGATCCACGGGCCTTTGACCAGCAGGTCGCCATAGGCCTTGCCGTCGTGCGGCAGAGCTTGGCCGTCTTCGCCCACGATCTTCATGTCTACGCCATAAATGGCGCGGCCTTGCTTGAGGCGGATCTTCATTTGCTCGTCTTTGGACAAACCCAGGTGCTTGTTTTTCAGCGTGCACATGGTGCCCAGGGGCGACATCTCGGTCATGCCCCAGGCATGCAGAACTTCCACGCCGTAGTCCTCCTGAAACGCGTGGATCATGGCGGGTGGGCAGGCACTGCCGCCGATGACCGTACGCTTGAGTGCGCTGAATTTGAGGCCCGCAGGCTTCATGTGGCCCAGCAGCATCTGCCATACCGTGGGCACACCGGCTGCGAAGTTCACCTTCTCGCTCTCCATCAGCTCATAAATCGACTTGCCATCCAGCGCCGGGCCGGGGAACACCAGCTTGCAACCCGTCAGCGCCGCGCTGTACGGAATGCCCCAGGCGTTTACGTGGAACATGGGCACCACGGGCAGCACGCTGTCGCGGGCACTCAGGCACATTACGTCAGGCAAGGCAGCAGCGTAGGCGTGCATGATGGTGGAGCGGTGGCTGTACAGGGCGGCCTTGGGGTTACCGGTGGTGCCGCTGGTGTAGCACATGCTGGAGGCGGAGTTTTCGTCAAACGTAGGCCAGTCGTAGGTGGCGCTCTGTTTGCTGATCCAAGCCTCATAGCTTTGCAAACCGGGTATGCCGCTGTCCGCAGGTAATTTATCGGCATCGCACAACGCAATGAAGTGTTGGATGGTGGTGCAGCGCGCATGCACTGCTTGCACCAGCGGCAGAAAGCTCATGTCAAAAAACAGCACCTGGTCCTCGGCATGGTTGGCTATCCACACCACCTGGTCAGGGTGCAGGCGCGGGTTGAGGGTGTGCAAGACTTTGCCCGAGCCGCTCACGCCAAAGTACAGCTCCAGGTGGCGGTAACCGTTCCAGGCCAGGGTGGCGATGCGGTCGCTAAAGTCCAGGTTCAAGCCGTCCAGCGCATTGGCAACTTGGCGCGAGCGCTTGGCCACATCGCTCCAGGTATAGCGGTGGATATCGCCCTCCACGCGGCGCGAGACGATCTCGGTATCGGAGTGGTGGGTGTCGGCAAATTCGATGAGCGACGAAATCAGTTGCGGTTGCGATTGCATTAAACCCAGCATGGGGATATCTCCTTGGAAGTAATGCCCATAGTATCCCGCAAAGCACAGCGCGCTGGCCTGCGGGAATCCCCGATCCATTTGCAGTTGTCAGTCGATTTTCAAGCTTCCAGAACGCTCCAGAACGGCGATTTTGAGCTTTTTTTGGTATCTATCAGCTGTTAGCCATGGAGAAATATAACTTATACGCTACGCAATACATAGCGGTCAGGCTCTAGTGAGCAGCGGGTAGTCGTGGTTCTGGCGGCTACAACGCCGCTCAGCGCCGCTGAAGCTGTAAACCCATCAATTATTGGACTTATCCTGTGTACCCCACAGGCCTGCTTAGACAAGTCGCTACGATTTATGAAGCAAATCGGTTTTCGGGCAGCTCCTCACGCAACGCACGCCGTGGGCCTGAATTGACCACCCAGAGCGCACCCGGCACACCGCATGGCACCGTGTACAGCGCGCGCCAAAGGGATAAGAGACAATAGCCCTATGCAGTTTTCGCCACCCCACCAACGCTTTGCCCAACTGGGCAAAGCTTTCTTCACCCCGCTGGAGCCCACCCCCTTAGTCGCCCCCTACTGGGTGGGCCGCAGCCGTGCCGTCGCCCGCGAATTGGGGCTGTCGGATGAATGGATGCAATCCCAAGAAGCCTTGCAGGCCCTGACGGGGAACCTGCTGCTTACCGGCTCCCAACCGCTGGCCAGTGTTTACAGCGGGCACCAGTTTGGTCAATGGGCGGGGCAATTGGGCGATGGGCGGGCGATTCTTTTGGGTGAAATGACCCACGGTTGGGAGATCCAGCTCAAAGGCGCGGGCCTCACGCCCTACTCGCGCATGGGCGATGGTCGCGCGGTGCTGCGCAGCTCGATCCGTGAGTTCTTATGCTCTGAGGCCATGCACGGCCTGGGCATACCCACCACACGGGCGCTGTGCGTGACAGGCTCAGACCAACCGGTGCGGCGCGAAGAAATTGAGACGGCATCGGTGGTCACCCGCTGCGCGCCCAGCTTTATCCGCTTCGGGCATTTTGAGCATTTCTCCTACAACAACTTGCATGTGGAGCTGAAAGCCCTGGCAGACTACGTCATTACCCGCTATTACCCCGATTGCACGCATGCCGCCAACCCCTGCGCCGCCCTGCTGCAAGCCGTGAGCGAGCGCACCGCCATCATGGTGGCGCAGTGGCAGGCGGTGGGCTTTTGCCACGGCGTGATGAACACCGACAACATGAGCATCCTGGGCCTGACGATTGACTATGGCCCGTTCCAGTTTTTAGACGTGTTTGACCCAGCCCACATCTGCAACCACAGCGACACCGGTGGCCGCTACAGCTACAACCGCCAGCCCAACATCGCCTACTGGAACCTGTTTTGCCTAGGCCAGGCGCTGCTGCCCTTGATCAACGAAAAGGGCGAACAAGACGAAGCCCTGGCCGCACTGGAGCCCTTCAAGCACATCTTCCCCGAGCAGCTAGAGATGCGCATGCGCCACAAACTGGGCTTGGCCGTGGGCATTGAGGGCGACAAAGCGCTGATCGAAGGCATCCTTAAACTCTTGGCGCAAAACAAGGTGGACTACACCATCTTCTGGAGCCGCATGACGAGCAGCGTGACCAGCAACGACTGGGAGCCAGTGCGCGATTTGTTTTTGGATCGGCAGTCTTGGGATGCCTGGCTGCTAGGCTATTCAGAGCGGCTTGCGCCATTGGACAGAGGGCTGATGGCTGATTTGATGCAAAAATCCAACCCGGTGTATGTGCTGCGTAACCATTTGGGCGAACAAGCCATTCAAAAGGCGAAACAAAAAGACTTTTCTGAAGTCGAACGCTTGCTTGGGCTGTTGCAATCCCCATATACAGCCATGGCGGGCATGGAGGCTTATGCGGCATTTCCGCCGGACTGGGCTGGCACTATTGAAATTTCCTGCTCTTCTTGACGTAAATGCAAATACGGATACCGGACGCAGAGGACGCAAAAATTACGCAAAGGACGCAAAAAGAAAACCAAAAAATACGAAAATGATGTCGCCATCTTTAGATATTTATTGAGCTTGGCGGGCTTTTGAATTCATTTTTTTCTTTTTCTTCTTTTCTTCTTTTCTTCTTTTGCGTCCTTTGCGTAACTTTTGCGTCCTCTGCGTCCTGACTTAAATTTCTTTTTTTGAGGCCAATACCTTGACATACCCAATTTCCAAAACCGACGACCAATGGCGCGCCACCCTGACCGCCAAGGGCGCAGAGCCCATGGCGTTTGACGTGACACGCCACGAGGCCACTGAGCGCGCCTTTACAGGCAAGCTCGACGGCAACAAGGCCTCAGGCACCTACACCTGCATTTGCTGCGACAAGCCGCTGTTTGACTCTGCTACCAAGTTTGACAGTGGCACCGGCTGGCCGAGCTTTTTCAAACCATTGGACGCGCAAGCCGTGGGGGAGAAGGTGGATGGCTATTTTTTCATGAAGCGCACTGAGGTGCACTGCGCTGACTGTGGCGCGCATCTGGGCCATGTGTTTCCCGATGGGCCAGCGCCCACCGGGCTGCGCTACTGCATGAACTCGGCCTCGCTGGGTTTTGCGCCAAAATAATTGCAATGTGATACAGCGCGCCATGCTGCGCCAACGCGCAAGAATGCCCTTTTGCGTTTCAAAACATGGCGCTGACCTGAGATAATTACCCCCTATGAAGCAACTTCTCGATTTTCTGCCGATCCTGCTGTTTTTCGGCGCGTACAAGATGTACAACATCTATGTCGCCACCGGGGTCATCATGGCCGCCACCGTGTTGCAAATGGCTATTTTGTACAAACTGGACGGCCGCTTGCAAACCATGCACAAGGTCACCTTGGCCTTGGTGCTGGGTTTTGGCGCGCTCACCTTGGGTTTTCAAGACGAACGGTTTATCAAAATCAAACCGACGGTGCTCTACACCTGTATGGGGCTGACTTTGGGCATTGGCCTGTGGTTTTTCAAGAAGAACTTTCTCAAAATGATGCTGGGCGGCCAGTTGCATTTGCCCGACGGCGTGTGGCGCAAGCTTACCGCTGCCTGGGTGGTCTACGCCCTGCTGATGGCGGCGCTGAACGCTTTTGTAGCCTACTACTACACCACCGAGCAATGGGTGGATTTCAAGATTTGGGGCTACGCTTTTCCGCTGGTGTTTTTGGTCGCGCAAGGCCTGTACATTGCCAAATACCTGCAACCTGCGGATGAAGAGGCCAAGCGATGAGCCCGGCCAGCGCAGACACCGTGCGCACCCATTTGCAAACCACATTGCACACCACCCAGGTGCAAGTGCTGGACGAATCGGCCTCGCATGCAGGCCATGCAGGCAACCCGGACGGTGCGGGCGTTGGCACGCATCTGCGCGTGCGTATTGCGTCACCATTATTTACCGGCAAAACCCGCGTGGTACATCACCGTCTTGTGTATGATGCGTGCCAAGGATTTATAGCGCAAGGTTTGCATGCTTTGGCCATTGAGGTGGAGCCGCTGAACAATGCGTAATGAACTGGTGCCGTAGTGAACTATTTTTTTACCCGCCATTCTTATCAGTGGGTTTTAGCTGTTTAACTACCCATCGGCTCACACATTTATCTGATCAGTTGACTCACTTTTTAATAGCTGCTCGCGCAATACTTTAGGGGGCTAGCAGCCTCAACCATAAGGAAAACACATGAAAAAACAGATTTTATCGTCGCTGGCACTGGCCGTCCTGGCCACCAGCGCCACTTGGGCGCAGAACGTGGCCATTGTCAACGGCAAGCCTGTGCCCACCAGCCGCGTCGAGGCACTGAGCCAACAAGTGGCCGCCCAAGGCAAGCCCGTTACGCCCGAAATGGCCGCACAGATCAAAGAAGAAGTGATCAACCGCGAAGTGTTTATGCAAGAGGCGCAAAAACGCGGTATTGATGCCACGGATGAGTACAAAGTTCAGTTTGAACTCGCCCGCCAGGCTATCTTGATCCGAGCACTGTTTGCCGACTACCAAAAGAAAAACCCCGTCACCGACGCTGACGTGAAAGCCGAGTACGACAAGTTTGCAGCAGCCAACGGCGGCAAAGAGTACCGCGCCAGCCATATCTTGGTTGAGACCGATGAAGAGGCTAAAAAAATCATCGCCGAGATCAAAAAAGGCGGCAAGTTTGGTGACATTGCCAAGAAAAGCTCCAAAGACCCCGGCTCAGGTGCCAATGGCGGTGATTTGGACTGGGCCAATGCAGGCAGCTATGTCAAAGAGTTCTCCGACGCCATGACCAAACTGGACAAAGGCCAGATGACCGAAGCGGCCGTGAAGAGCCAGTTTGGCTACCACATCATCCGCCTGGACGACGTACGCCAAGCCCAGCTGCCTCCTATGGAACAAGTCAAACCGCAAATCAGCCAGCAACTGGTGCAGCAAAAACTGGGCGCGTTCCAGAAAGAGATGCGCGATAAAGCCAAAGTGGAATAGCGCTTTTAGCACTTTGCAAGACGAGCGGCCTACGGGCCGCTTTTTTTTCGCCCATTTAATCAAAAGGAGTCAAAAAACCGCTTGCAATTTTATGAAAGTAAACATAAATTACATAAAAAGGTTTAATTACGTTTAACCAATCTGTGCGCGGTAGAACTTATTTTACGAAATCTGTAAATTGTTGACTGCAAGCGACCATAAACAAACTTTATTGGTAATACATCACAACATAACAACAGAGATGTGACTAAATTCACCTATCCTTACGACTGTGCTAATTGCAAACTAAGGCAGTAACAAATTTTCTAGGAGTACGGGGATGAGAGAAACACTGGATACCGAAGAAAGCAGCACCTTGATCGCGCTGTGGCGGCGCAGGCATTCGCTGTCTGCCAGCGAGATGGGCACCATGTACCGCATCGTGGGTCAGGCCTTGCAGCATTGCAACCCGCCTGAGCTG